>NZ_JABSUV010000045.1:0-48552 GCF_013284275.1 Brevibacillus sp. HB2.2 | reverse complement strand
GTGACGGTGATTCACAAAGGAAGGGTTTTGCCTTTACTTGCAACACTAGATTTTCAAAATACCACCCATGCTCGCATTCGTTACCAGCTTGGAGTAACGAGCCAGATAGCCTGTTTTTACTTTCGGCTCGAATTCTTTCCAGCCTTCTTTGCGGCGCGCCAGCTCGGCTTCATCCACGAGCAGTTGCATCGTGCGCTCCTCGAGGTCAATCGAGATGATATCTCCGTCCTGTACGAAGGCAATTGGACCGCCTTCTGCGGCTTCTGGAGACACGTGACCGATACTGATTCCGCGAGAAGCACCGGAGAAACGTCCGTCTGTAACGAGCGCGACTTCTTTACCGAGACCCATACCCACGATTTGCGAGGTAGGAGCCAGCATTTCTGGCATACCTGGTCCGCCTTTAGGACCCTCATAGCGGATGACGACAACATGACCAGATTTGATTTTGCCAGCAGCGATTCCTGCCAGAGCTTCCTCTTGGGAGTCGAAGCAGATGGCTGGACCTTCGTGTTTTTTAATAGAAGGATCGACACCGCCTGTTTTGATGATCGAGCCTTGTTCCGCCAGGTTACCGAACAGAACAGCGAGACCGCCAGAAGCGCTGTACGGGTTGTCGAGGCGACGAATGACTTGATCGTTTTTGATTTCAGCGTCAGCGATGTTTTCGCCAAGGGTTTTGCCCGTGACTGTGATACGGTCCGGATGGATCGCGCCTGCTTTTTTCGCGATTTCTTTTAGAACCGCAGATACGCCACCTGCCTCGTGGCAATCCTCGATATGATAGTCGGAGGAAGGAGCCAGCTTGCAAATATGTGGAATGCGCTTCGCTACTTCGTTGATGCGCTCGATTGGGTATTCGATACCTGCTTCTTGTGCGATAGCCAGTGTATGGAGAACGGTATTGGTTGACCCGCCCATCGCCATGTCGAGAGCGAATGCATCGTCGATTGCCTCGAGTGTCACGATGTCGCGTGGCTTAATGTCGCGCTCAATCAGATTTTTCAGTTTTTCAGCAGATGATTGTACCAGCTCGCGACGCTCTGGAGAGACAGCGAGTACGGTACCGTTGCCTGGCAGAGCCAATCCGATGGCTTCGAGCAGACAGTTCATCGAGTTCGCTGTAAACATACCGGAACAGGAACCGCAAGTCGGGCATCCATATTGCTCCAGCTCTTCGAGTTGCTGGTCGTTGATCAAGCCTGCTTGGTGAGCGCCGACACCCTCGAATACGGAGGAAAGCGAGATGGAGCGACCATCACTCGTTTTTCCGGCTTTCATAGGACCACCGGTTACAAATACGGTTGGAATGTTGACGCGAAGCGCACCCATGATCATCCCAGGCGTGATCTTGTCACAGTTTGGAATACAGATCATGCCATCAAACCAGTGAGCAGCGACAACGGTTTCCAAGCTGTCAGCGATGATCTCGCGGCTCGGGAGGGAGTAGCGCATCCCGATATGTCCCATAGCGATTCCGTCGTCAACACCAATCGTATTGAATTCGAATGGTACCATGCCAGCAGCGCGAACGGCTTCCTTGACCAGCTTTCCAAACTCCTGCAAGTGCACGTGACCTGGAATAATGTCGATGTACGAGTTGCAAATAGCGATAAACGGTTTATCGAAATCCTCATCCTTTACACCTGCTGCACGAAGCAAGCTGCGGTGTGGTGCGCGGTCGAATCCTTTTTTGATCATATCACTTCGTTGTCTGGCCAATTTGAAAAACTCCCTTCCAATACGGATCATGCCTGTCTTATGTTTTGAACTATCTTATCAATTTTTAATTACAGAAACAACCGTAAAAGTCTGAACATTCGCTCAGCCTCGGGTGGTTCGGACAGCTGCTCTCGGTTGGCATACGTTTAGGAATCATAGCGAAATCAGCTTGTTTGGGATAAAATAGAAGAATCGACTCTATTTCGTTTGGAGTGAACAAAATGTTAGATGAGTTAAAAAACATCTGGTCGGACGGGAATGAAGAGGAGCGCCGCATTCTCGAGCTGGCTGTTGCTGCCATTCATCAAAAGCGGGAACGGAATAGCGCGTTTATCTCTGGGTTTCTCGGATTAAAGGGAGAGTTCATAGACGAAGAAAGACAGTCATATCGCTTTGAATTGCCTCTGACCCCTTTTATGCACAATTCAGGGGGAGTTGTTCATGGAGGAATTCTTGCGATCTTGATCGATTCGGCGATGGGCTCCTTGATCAATCGGTCCTTGCCACCCGATCAGTATGCAGTGACAACAGAGCTAAAGCTTAATTATTTGCTTCCGGGAAAAGGGGAGCGGCTGCGCGCTGAAGCGAGCTTTTTGCATCGCGGACACACATTGGTCGTCATGGAGGGCAGTGTTTACGATGATCGGGATAGGCGGGTCGCCCACGGTACAGGAACGTTTATTGTTCTCACGAGAAATGGACGGAAATAAAAAGAACCTCGCTTCCCATCAAAAAGGTGGGAGCGAGGGGTGACGGCGTTATTTAATGACAACGAGACCGCTGTATTCCGAGATATAGGTGAGCATTTTGGTGGAAAGCGGCACGATAAACTCCATGTCTTCTTTTTCTGCGATACCGGATCGTGAAACTATCCGCGCCCACTTGGCGGTCAGCTTGTAGTAATCGGAACCAAACGAGGCGTGTACCGTCTCACTCCGATGCCGAAACGTGACTGGGCTTGTGTCCAGCTTCATCGGGACCATGCTGATGATATCCTGCAAAAACAAATGGTAGGTCGTGTGTGGCTTGAAAAAAACGAGCTCCTTTGTGGTGACAGAGAAGCCGTAGCTATTGTTCATTTGGGTGAATTTGAGTTCACCTTCCATATTTTTCAGCCGAATGAAGTCGGTGTTCATGTTTATCCCCCTCCTTCGGGTATCTCTCTATGATAGTAATCTTTCCTATACAAGTGCAAGTGGAAGGTTGTTCAAAAAAGTTGTTCCCAATGTAATAAAGGAGCGAAATGTCATGATCGAAATTGCAAAAGAAGCAGCAAGTGTCGCGGGTGCGTTTTTAAAGGAACGTTTTCTCGAACAGCTCGTGCCCGATGAGGAATTGCATAACGACGTGAAGCTGCCAGAGGATAAAGGCAGTGAACAGCGCATCATCGAAGTACTGCATCGCCACTTCCCGACACATACTATTTTTTCTGAAGAGGTCGGAATGGTTTCCCGTGAGGAAGAGTATCTGTGGATTATCGATCCTTTAGATGGAACGAATAACTATTTTATCGGCTATCCGTATTTCTCGATCTCGATTGCGTTGCAGCACAAGGGCGAGCTGGTGCTTGGCGTCGTCTACAATCCGGTAGCAGGTCAAATGTTTTGGGCGGAAAAAGGAAAAGGAGCCTATTTGAACGGAAAACGATTGAACGTCAATAACCGCCAAGACCTCACACGTGCAGTGGGGACATACATCCGTGGGCGCAACACGGTAACGAAGGAAGAAGAGATGGCTTTTACGGAACCGTTTGTATTCCAGACCAAGCGTCTCATGCGAAATATTGCGCCTGCACTGGACTGGTGCTTGCTGGCAAACGGATGGCTCGATTATATCGTGATGCAACGCTCCAATATTATGGATGTGGCCGCCGGAATTGTGATCGCCCAGGAGGCGGGTGCAATGATTACGGACTGGTCTGGAAAGCCGTATCAGCATGAACCATTCCAACAAGATCACACTCCTTCATTCGTGGCGAGCAACGGACATTTGCATGAAACCATTCGCGGTATGATTCGACAGTAACGGGAACAAAAGAAGCAGGACTTATGTCGTGCAACCAAATGTTTCGGCTTACGTATAAAATTGTTGCGAATGATTTGTGATTCTGGCATAGGTAAAAGAGGTGAGAAAAATGGCACGACTGGAATATCGGCTGCTGGATGAGGCGAGGGGATACCCTGTTCAGTTTTACTATGACAACGTGGACAAAGATGAGGTCTCCTTGCGTTTCGCTTGCGATTATTTGGTGAAAGGGCATGTCGTTTATGAAAAGACGTCCTGTGCAATCGAAAACGGTACGTATGTCATTTACGTCAAGCGCTCAACAGAAGAGCAAGCTGTCGATTATGCGGAGGCTGTATCTGCACGCTGGGGCAGCATCCAGATCGAAATGCGTGAATATCAAGAAAATGCAAGCGTTTATCCGCTCGTACACACGTTTTATTTCAAGGACGATGACGATGCTCTCTTGCATTTGCAAAGTGACTACTTGTATGTGAATGGACGCGAATGGGAGAAGACATCGGCCGAGGTGGATGAAGATCGGCAGGTTTATGTTTACTACGCGAAGCTAGTGTAGGAGGAAGAAAATGGCACAAACGAAATCGAAGAAGGTAGTCGGTCTGTTCGTCGCAGCTGCACTTGCGGTCAGCGGTTGTTCTTCCGGGGACGACTATGATGATGATTGCTACGATAACGACAATGACGGCTATTGTGACGATAACAGCAGTGGGGGTTCAAGCTCTACTTACAGGTCTTACAAGAGCAAATCCGGAGTATCGAGTGGGATAAGCACGAGCAGCTCCAAGGGCGGTATCGGCAGCTCGGGCTATTCCAGCTCCGGGTGAGGTGAGGGAAATGGAAGCCCATAACCAACGAGAACGTGAGGCGCTGTACGGCCCGATGCGGGAAGAGGGCGTATTTACCTGGGATTGGATGTATGGCGAGGAGTATGCGCTATATGATATCCACCTGATCTCTCCCGCTTTTCGAGAAGAAATCGCGATGGCAACCGAGCGGCTTGGGCAAATCTTTACCAAGGTCGTTCCCGTATTGCAGCGTGCAGAGGACTCCCTGTTGTTAGAACTAGGAGTGCCAATGCAGGCATTACAGGCAGTCAGGGTCGTCGCTTCCCAAACGGTGCCGACTGTGATTGGACGCTTTGATTTTGCCAAGACGACAGAAGGATTGAAGATGCTCGAGTGCAACAGCGATACCCCTACCGGAATCGTGGAGGCTTTTTATGTGAATGGCCGTGCTTGTCGCCATTTCCTGCGCGAGGACCCGAATGAAGGGATGGAGCGGCAGTTGCGTTCGGCATTCAGTAAGGTGTTCGACGCCTATCGGGCGCAAGGCTATGATACAGATTCTATCTGGTTTAGCTCGCTCGACTGGCATGAGGAAGACAAGGGAACGACGTTGTACTTACTGGACCAATCAGGTCTGCCTGCCCGGTTTGCTGCTTTGGAGCATTTGCGTGTTTGGCAAGATCGTCTCTATGTAAAGGAGAATGAGGAGCTATTGCCAGTCGATGTGCTGTACCGCCTGCATGCTTTGGAAAAACTGGCGGTAGAACAGGATGAAGATGGCTATCCGACAGGTGAGCATGTGCTCTCGCTGATTGCCCGCAAAAAGCTGGCCATTATTAATCCTCCTTCTGCGTTTCTCATTCAGACGAAGGCTTTGCAGGCGCTCATCTGGAACTTGCATGAGGTGAATGAGTTTTTCACCGAAGAAGAGCACGCGATCATCGAAGCTTACATGCTGCCGACTTATTTTGAAAATCGGTTTGCAGGCAGGGAGGACTACGTCACGAAGCCGATTTTTGGGCGGGAAGGTGGAGGTGTCATGCTGTTTGCAGCAGATGGTACGCTGCAAGAGAAGGATCAGGAAGAGTTTTACTGGGAGCAGCCGATGATTTATCAGAAACGGGTAGAGCTTCCAGAGATAACGGTTCAGACGATGAAGGGAGCATATGCTGGACGGCTGCTCTGGGGGTCCTTTTGGATCGGTACAGAGGCATCGGCCATTGTAGCTCGTGTCGGAGGACCGATAACAAACAACCTATCCTATTATTTGCCGGTCGGCATAGACAAGTAGCGAAAGGAGAGGACAACGTACATGTTGGGACAATTGGATTACGTAGTAAACTTTTTAGCGTATTTGGCAGTGACCATTCCCATATTGGCTGTAGGGATTTTTGTGTTTACGATTACGACTCCTTACAAAGAGTTTGATCTGATCAAGCAGGGAGCACAGACTGATGATCCGAAGAAAATGGCAGCGGCAAAAGCAGCTTCGCACGATTTGGGAGGGAAAATCATCGGTTTGGCAATCGTCCTCGCTTCGGCTGTATACCACTCGGTTAACTTGTGGGATTTGGTCATCTGGGGTATTGTAGGAATGGTATTTCAAGTCATCGTTTTTTATTTGTTCGAATGGATCACACCATTTAAAGTCGTGTCTGAAATTCCGAACGGAAACGTATCCGTCGGTATTTTCGCTTCGCGGTTGAGTATTGCCGCGGGCTTGTTGATGGCTGCGCTGATCAGTTACTAAGCATGGAAAGAGGCGTTCACCTTCGAAGTCTGGTGCTCATGTAGGTTCTCTACATTTGGCTCCTCCCGCTTCAGGTTTCCGCCTCTTTTTCGATGCGGAACGTGATCATATTTTGAATAGGCACTTATGAGCACAGGGAGGAGTCTTTTTGTTCTGGCGCGTCATGTATGAGATTTTTATCATTATGCTTGTGATTACGTATGCGATCCTGTTGTTCGCAGACTTCTCTAACCATCCTCTCTTGACGGATGAACTGATGGACAAGGTAGACACTTGGCTGATCATCATGCTGATTGTCGAGTATTTGGTCCGGCTATGGAGGGCGAAAGACAAGCGGAAATTCGTCTTGGCCAACTGGTTCGATCTGATTGCAATGATTCCATTGGACTCTTATTTGTATTTAGCCAGAATCATGCGCGTGCTCCGGCTGGTACGCATCGTGCGCGCTTCACCGTTTTTGTTGGGAATCATTCGTTCAGGTCCGATGCGTCAAGTATTTGGTGTCGTCACGATTATCATGTTGTGGAGCTCGACTGCGATTTATTTGCTGGAATACGGTGTAAATGAGAATATCAAAAGCTTTCCTGATGCGTTGTGGTGGTCGATTGTGACAACCACGACAGTCGGCTACGGTGATATTTCGCCTGTGACCTCAGGTGGAAGAATCATGGCCGCGATCTTGATGATAACAGGGATCGGAATGCTGGGAGCCTTGACGGCGAATTTTGCTACGCATTGGACAGAGACACATGAAAGCAAAAGCCCAGATGAGAAAGATCGCTTGACCGAGGAGATCAAAAAGCAGACGATCACAAATATCCGACAGATCGAAAACTTGACCGAGCGAGAGTATGAGACGCTCAAAGAAAGTATGGATTTGTTGTACCGTCGAACGAGGAAAAAGAGTGAGGAATAAGCGGAGAGCTGTCATGCATTAGGCCTGACAGCTTTTTTCTTCTCCATTTTGAATCACTTTCATAATGTTTAAAAAGCTGCGTAGGAAGAAGTTCATTTCCAGTCCAAGCGCCTCTG
The DNA here is from genome assembly GCF_013284275.1 of Brevibacillus sp. HB2.2. NCBI lineage: Bacteria > Bacillati > Bacillota > Bacilli > Caryophanales > Paenibacillaceae > Brevibacillus > Brevibacillus sp. HB2.2. Next base: position 41,238 of record NZ_JABSUV010000045.1, on the reverse strand, counting down.
GAGCCCGACTAAGCGTAGGAATAAATGGCGGGGGTTTTCAGCTTCGCTTATGAAATCCTTCTTCGAAACTTCGACGTTCGAAGCGCTCCCGCCATTTATGTTCGAGAAAAATAAAGTCTTAGACTGTACTTGTTGATTTGAGGCGGTTTTCATCATCATAATTCAATTGCATTCGAAAAATAAGTTGTAGACTGGAACACTTTTCCGGAGAGTCTAAAAACATTATTTTTACTTTTATGAAATTAGTATTTTCGGCATTCAATCTACAGCATTATTTTACCGAGTCTAATACAACGGTTTGTGGAGTAAGGATTTCCCCTGTCTCGTGGTCAACATTCTGCTCTACATCTCACCCACCTCCAAGAAAAAAAGCACCAGAGCGGTGCTTTTTTTCTTAGTTTGATGTGTCGATCTCTAGTATTTCGAAGGTACCTGAATTACTTCCAACGAACACTTTGTTATCGGCTACTCTAACCGATCTTTTACCAAAACCACTCGTAGTGAACTTTAAACCCATTTTAGAAACAACTTTAATGTTGTTATTGTTTTCTATTTTGATTAATGATGTACTGCTACCGCCCTCATCCAGAACTACAGCATAGTTATCAGCAACAGCCTCAACGGTTGTCCAAATTTTTGAATTTGTACTATCAATTAAACCTTCTTTAATAAATTTCCCTTCTTTATCAAAAAGCAAGTATCGCCCACCTGTACCAACTGCTAAAATTTTATCATTAGAAAGTCTGGTTACATCTTTAATATTGTATAATTTATCACCACCACCAGAGGAAATTAATTTTCCATTTTCATTTATTACTGCGTACTCACCTTTACTACCTGCCATGAATATATTCCCGTTTTCAAGTTCTTCTACATCAAAGATTGAATTCAAACCATTACCATGTACCCACGTACCAGACCGAATAATACTTAACGAAGAATTCATTATGGTATAGTAACCAGTTTGCTGAACCATAACAATGTTCCCATTTTTAAGTTGCGTAACTCCCGTTATATATTCGGCTCTAGTTAACTGACCTCTAGTAATTTCATCGCCAGATGATGTTGCAAGTATCCACTTACCGACATTCCCTACTAATAAAATATTTCCATCTTCCAAAGTTTTCATATCATTTATTGACATGGCCGGTTGTGTATACATTGCAGTTGTATATGCTTGTCCAGTATTTGCGTCTAATATTACATATCTTCCATCTGTTCCTGCTGCGATAATGTTTCCATTTGCGGTTATTTCAGCACAATTGATGCTCTTATTGACATGCTCCCATTTTCCACCTGCTACCGAGGTTATTGTAGCCGCACTAGCTTCCAACGGAAAAGTTAATAAAAAAGCACTAACGAGGAATTTTGCTACATTTTTTTTAAAGTTCATCTCATTCTCCCCTTTATATTTCTTTTTTGATAATACCATTTTATGGATTATACCACCTAATTACATTTTTTGAATTTATTGGTAATGAATTAAGGTTCCACTTAACTCATTTACATACAAACCATTGACACAGTAGTTTATTACAGAAAGGTGTAGCCCATGAACACTTATAACAGTCATGTTTTTTGTCCAGTTTCGGTACTGATTCCTCGATCTTCCTCATGGTCTTCTCTCCATAGAAAAAGCCACCCGTTTAACTGGATGGCTCCCATTTCACAATGTTTACTTCCTAACTTTCACTACATAATCCTCTACTAACCTTAATAAAATCTTGACCATCTTCAAAATGTAAACCTTCTCATACTAGGTTCAAATGAATTGTTCTATTTCGCTCCATCTTTCTTGATTGTAGCTTTCTAGTAGCGCTTGTAACGATCATAAATCCCTTTGAAGTTAATCATCAAAATTATTATTTAAAAATATTTACATAATTTACTAAAAGAGGTAATCTGTCAATTATAAAAGAAATTTACTAGGAGGTTATCTAATGAAAAATGTAAAAAAAACATTATTGTCTTTAATTGCATTAGGTACGTTAGCAATACCGTCCATGGCGTATGCAGATGGATATCATGCAAGAAGTGTAACCTATGGGAATTACCAAGCTATTAATGGATTTTTAAAGATTCCTTCCTCATATGCTGGCAACGAAAAACCATCGATAGAAGCTTACCCAGAGATGTTTTTTGGAATGTATAACAAAGAGAATAAGGGATTTGATATAGGTCTAGCTTATGGTCTAAATGGAAAGAGAGAATGGAGATTAGTTTTTTGGAGTTCTCCGGAAGCTTATGCAGATCAATGGGCATCAAGTGATCATGCGGTGCCCAAAGTAAAACCAAATGATGAATTACAAGTGCAGGCAACTGTCTTGAAGAAGAATAATGCATATTACGCACAAGCAGATGTATACAAAAATGGCTCTTGGATTGATGGCTTTGAAGTACCGATTAACGCTGATTGGGCAGCAGATTTCTTAGCTAACGGTGGAAATTTTAACCGCGAATTAAATATAGCTGCTAATTCCTCGTTTGACATTTATACCAAAAGTGGAGCATACTTCAATAATGCACAATGGGGGAAAACATGGCTTATTAAAGATATAAACAACTCAGATAGTTGGACTGGATGGACTACCGATATATCCCAAAATTACGAGCAAGGTCCTGATGAGGGAGGAAGCGACCTAAAAGGTTCCAAAGTATTCACAACACAAACTGTTAAAGACGGGTTTATTATTGATATTGTTTCAATGAACTTTAGAAAGTAAGTATTCAATCTTTAGGAGTTAAAAGATTTGGCTACTTTATTTTCATTGAACACCTATCTGATTGATAGAAGCCGCAAGGGGTTTACGACAAGAGCATAGCAAAACAAAAAGTGACCCCTCTAGGCCACTTTTTGTTTGTTTCATTTTATCTGTTATGCGTATCGTATCCTTGCCATTCATAAGCATTGCCCAAAATTTCAAGAGGGACTTTATAGTCATTCATGTTGTGACCACGCAACTTAGATTTATGATAGACCGGATACCCATTATCTACTTCAAGCTTTTAAACCTCGGAAGGAAGAGACTCTGTAATTTCCTCGTTGGAGCCTGGCCAAACACCTCCCATTTTAAGTGTATCCACACCATCTTCACGACACCCCAGTTTGTGTACCTCTATACTCGGTCCATGCCATTCCATTCCACCTTTCACAAGGTTTAACGAATTATGTGGATTCGTGTTTTTCCCACTCTGCTCCTTTATCCAAGATGTTGCAGACAGACTGGCAGGATATTGGCTTGAGAACGGATTGGCGAGGAAAAATTCAACGAAGAATGAAAGGGCTATCGGATAGCCCCTTCAGCTTATTCGGGGCTCACTTTGATCGGCTTCCTTCAAATGCGTTTGTTACAAGATCATGCATATAGGATTCATTTAACTCATCCCCGGTTACAAGGAGGCGATAAAAAATCGGTCCATAAACAAGATCGATACATAATTCAAAATCCAGATTCTCTTTCAAATCTCCTCGCTTTATTCCTGTCTCAAAAAGATCTTTTGCCTGCATACGTCTGGGCTGGAAAAACCGCTCTCGATATTCCAGTGCCAAATTGGAATCCAGCTGCCCTTCTCCTATTAACTCTTTGATTATGTTTCCCTCTCTACTATATAGATCATCACCATATCTCTATATGCTTGAAACAGATTGTGGAGCTATCCAATCAAGGACTCGAAAGAATCGAAGGGAAGTCTTCGACACTACAATAATTGTGGTGTCTTTTTACTTTTTCTAGGAAATTTTCTACTGTTTCCACCATAAAATCCGAATACCCCGATTTAACGGTTCGTCACAGATAGTTATTTTACAAGGATAGATCCATTTAACAGTTCGTAAGAGAAGCCATGTTCAGTCTAACACTTTATTTTCTAGTCTAAATCTATATTTTTACAGAACAATTTATTCTGAAGCGGACAGTCAATCCCCCCTAGGAGGGCGTAGGCCGAAGCGTAGACTGGAAATGAACTTCTTCCCTCCACAACAGCATCGTCCCAAACCACTATGTTCAAGTGAAATATGATTTTGTTATTGACGAGGCAATCCATCCCAATTATAATTCCGAGTAAACATATATGAATTACAAAAATAAGTTTGGATAAAGGGGTTATCCGATGGCGAAAACAGCGGTTTTGGTAATTGCTCACGGTTCACCCGATCCTGACTGGTTGGCGTTGGTGGAATCAGCCGTATGGCAGTGCCGCACTGATTTGCCAATTCGGGTAGCTTACTTGGGAGGAGTGGAAGGACGAAGCATCAGCGATGAAGTGAATCGTCTGGAAGCATCAGGAGCCACAACAATTGTCGTCGTTCCCCTATTCGCCACGGCAGGAAGCAATCACGTAGGGGAAATCCGCGCGATGCTTGGACTAGACCCATGGCCTACAGGAGAGACAGACCTGATTCGCGTTCCGGTTCAGGCAAGAATTCTCTGGTGTCCGCCATTGGAGGATCACGGAAACGTCGAGCAGATCGTGGCAGAGCGAATCGCAAGTCTATCGCGCGTGCCTAGTCGGGAGGCTTTGTTGCTCGTCGGGCACGGCAGTGACTTGCCTGGATGTCATGAGCGCTGGGAAAAGCTGCTCTTGCGTCTGACATTCCGCTTGCAAAACCGCTATGCATTTGCTGCTGCCGGATATGCGACACTGAGGCCCGATACGCTGTACGAACAAGCCTGTTCACTGGCACAAAAAGGGGATGTCCTCGTGCTTCCTTTGTTCGTCAGCCAGGGCTACTTCACGCGACAAGCAATCCCGAAACGGCTCGCGGGCTTGGCTTATCGCTATGAGGGTAGTGCGTACTTGCCCCATCCACTGATTGCGGACTGGATGAGCCAATCGATTCGAATGGCATTGGTAACGGACATCTTTACACAAAGGAGCATGTACGAGCATGGCAGAGAGAAAGCAGTGGAAGTGGGCTGCTGATTGGAAAAGAAGCCGCTCGGACGCCAAGGAGTCGGGTTCGTAGTGGAAACCTCTACGTTTGCTTAAAACGGCCAAGACTCTTCCTGTGAAGGAACAATGCAGCAAGGAGGACGGATTCGCAATGAACACAGGCAGAGTCGTTTTTGTCGGAGCAGGGCCTGGTGACCCAAAGCTACTGACGATTCGCGGCATGGAGTCGCTTCGTCTTGCGGATGTGATTGTGTACGATCGTCTAGCAAACCCGCAGCTTCTCTCGTACGCAAAAAAGGGAGCCACCCTCATCTATTGCGGGAAAGAGGCCGATCATCATACATTGCCACAAGAAGAGATCAACCTTCTGCTCATCCGGGAAGCCCAAAAAGGGAAATACGTCGTTCGTCTGAAAGGCGGCGATCCGAGCATGTTCGGGCGGGTAGGAGAGGAAGCGCAGATGTGCCGCGACTATTCTATTCCGTTTGAGATCGTCCCAGGGATTACTTCCGGGATGGCGGCTCCGCTCTACGCAGGTATTCCGCTGACGCATCGTGACTACAACTCTTCCGTCGCTTTTGTCACCGGTCACCTGTGTGAAAAAAATGCAGGAAAGGAGCCGGACTGGGCAGCCCTCGCTTCGATGGAAACGTTGGTCATCTACATGGGTGTGAAAAATCTGCCTCGCATAAGGGAGCGCCTTCTTGCGCATGGAAAAGACGCCAATACGCCCGTTGCTCTCGTGCGCTGGGGGACGGTGCGTGAGCAGGAGACGTTGATCGGCAAGCTTGGGACGATAGATAAGGAAGTCGAGCAGGCTCGTTTTGCCGCCCCCGCGATCATTATCATAGGTGAGGTTGTCCGTCTGCGGGAATCACTGAACTGGTACGAATCACGCCCCTTGTTCGGTCAACGGGTAGCCGTTGCAAGAAGAGTGAACGATGAAGGAAATAGCGAGCTCGTGATTGCCTTGGAGCAGTTGGGCGCCGAAGTCATGCCGATTCGTTTGGTCGAGCACTGCACGCTTGACACACCATTGACGGAGCTTGCCACTTATCGTTGGCTCGTCTTCGAGAATGAGCAGCAAGTATCCTTTTTTACTTCTGTTTTGCGACAACAGCGTTATGATGTACGGCGCTTGACGAGCAAGCTGGCTGTTTGTGGACAACGGACTTCTGAGGCTTTCGAGAAACAGGGGATTTATCCGGACTTGATGCTGGATGAAAATACATCTCTGCTGGCACTCCCTGACCTGCTTGCCTTGGAAAAAGAAGAGCAAGTGCTTTACGCAGGGGAGCGGAAGCCGCAAAAAATCACGCTGGACCACGGCAAGGCGATTCACGTGATCCAAGCCGGCACGCTCGTATGGGATGGGAAGGATCTTCGTGCGAAAAAGGATGGATGCTCATTTGACTCGCTAGCGACGGATGATGTCTATACGCTGTCAGCGCTGGCGCAATTCGCTGGCGATGCCTGGTCAAAGACACCGATTGTATGTGTCGGAAAGGAAACAGCAGTTGCAGCGAGAGAAATGGGCTGGCAATCCGTGAGCAGTCATGAAGATCACGCGATCCATATAAACGAGCTGAAGGAGATCGTACGCTGAATGATCAAGGAGGGGGCATATGAGCCAACTGAATTATGCGTCAGCGACAGAGGAACAACTCGCTTCTATCAATAATCATCTCACAAAGGGCGACACCATAGACGTCATCAAATGGGCATACAAGACGTTTTCAGATGATTTGATTTATTCGTGTAGCTTTGGGGCCGAAGCCATGGTGCTGCTCGATATGATCAGCGATGTGAAAAAGGATGCCAAGGTCACCTTTTTGGATACCAATCTCCACTTTTTCGAGACGTACAGCTTGATTGAGCGGGTTAGAGCGAGGTATCCCGCGCTGAGGATAACGGTCAAGCAGCCGGACATCACGCTGGCCCAGCAGGCACACCTCCATGGCGAAGAATTGTGGAGTAGGCAGCCGGATATGTGCTGCCATATCCGCAAGGTACAGCCGATGGAAGATGTGCTGACCGGAGCGGTTGCATGGATGTCAGGACTACGCAGAGAGCAGTCTGCCACGAGAGCGAATGTCGGGTTTATCAACCGCGATGAAAAATTCCAGTCACTAAAAATTTGCCCGCTCATCCATTGGAAGTCGGAAGAAGTGTGGCAATACATCCGAGCATTTGAATTGCCGTACAATCCGCTTCACGACCAGAGCTATCCGAGCATCGGCTGCGCTCCTTGTACACGTCCTGTAAAAGAGGGCGAGGATTCGAGGGCAGGACGCTGGGCGCAAGCAGGGAAAACGGAATGCGGCCTGCATCTCGCAAGGTAGCGAAAGAGAAGAACAAACCAAGGATAGGAGGGGCTTTTGTATGAGTGGGAAACCTCACGGGGGAGAGCTGGTAAACCGTTTTGATCCACAGGCAGACCTGTCGGTGACTACGCATGAGGTGGAGATAGATGCATTTGCACTCGCAGATCTGGAGTTAATCGGGATTGGGGGCTATAGTCCGCTTACCGGATTTTTGAATCGGGAGGATTATATATCCGTCGTTGAGCAGATGCGGCTGGCAGATGGTACCGTTTGGAGCATTCCAATTACACTTCCGGTCTCGACCACTGTCGCAGGAGCCTTGCAGATCAAAGACAAGGTGCGATTGAGCCATCGAGGCTTAGTCTACGGCATTCTTGAAATCACTGATATTTATTCACCTGACAAGGAGCGAGAAGCCCGCCTCGTCTATGGCACCGACGATACGAATCATCCTGGGGTGAAAAAGCTGCTGGAGCGTCCCTCTGTTTATTTGGCTGGCCCGATTACGCTGGTAAAGCGCACTGAAAAAGGGCGTTTTGCCAGCTATCACTTCGATCCGGCACAAACGAGAGAAAGATTTGCCGAGAAGGGCTGGAAAACGATTGTCGGCTTTCAGACACGCAACCCAGTCCACCGTGCGCATGAATACATCCAGAAGTCAGCTCTCGAAATCGTCGATGGTCTGTTTTTGAATCCTCTTGTGGGCGAAACGAAGGCAGATGACATCCCTGCTGATGTGCGGATGAACAGCTATCAGGTATTGCTGGAAAAATACTATCCGGCTACCCGGGTAGAGTTGGCTGTTTTCCCGGCTGCCATGCGTTATGCGGGACCACGGGAAGCGATTTTTCATGCTTTGGTGAGGAAAAATTACGGCTGCACACATTTTATTGTAGGTCGGGACCACGCTGGTGTTGGCAACTACTACGGGACGTACGATGCCCAGCATATTTTCCGCCAATTCCAGCCGGAGGAGCTAGGGATTACGCCGTTATTTTTCGAGAACAGCTTTTATTGCAAGAGCTGCGGAAACATGGCCTCTACCAAAACGTGTCCGCATGATAGCGAGCATCATGTCGCGCTGTCCGGGACGAAGGTGAGGGAAATGCTGTCGCGCGGAGAGGCTCCACCACCTGAATTTAGCCGTCCTGAGGTTGCGCGGGTATTGATCGAAGGGCTGCGACCTGTGTCCGTTTAATCGGCGAGAAGAAAGCGGTTGATAGAGAGGAGAGAGACGATGAGTAGAGAGGGCACCGCGAATATCGTATGGCATCCGACGACGATAACCAAACAAGACCGTCAGAAGCGTGCAGGCCACAAAAGCTGTGTCTTATGGTTTACGGGGCTGTCTGGTGCTGGCAAATCGTCGTTGGCCAATGCAGTCGATCACGAACTGCATCAAAGAGGGCTAGCCAGTTACGTGCTGGATGGTGACAATATACGTCACGGCTTAAACCGCGGATTGGGGTTTGGGGCAGAGGATAGACAAGAAAATATTCGCCGAATTGGCGAGGTCGCGAAGCTGTTCGTAGATGCAGGTGTGATTACGTTGACCGCGTTTATCTCTCCCTATAGGGAAGATCGGGAGCTTGCGCGTAATCTGGTAGAGGCGGGAGAATTCATCGAGGTATATGTAAAGTGTTCATTGGATGAGTGTGAGCGCCGGGATGTGAAGGGACTGTATCGAAAAGCGAGAAGTGGAGAGATTGGTCAGTTTACGGGGATTTCAGCACCGTATGAAGAGCCTCTTCGAGCGGAGTTGGTCATTGAGAGCGACAAGCAGACGATGGAAGAATCTGTCCAGATGGTCCTTACATACCTGGAAGATCTCAAGATTCTCTAGTTCTATGGATAGGTAAAAAAAGCACGACGCGAGAGGCGCCGTGCTTTTCTTCGTGAGGAAAAATATTACTTCGTAGTGGTCGCTGGTTCAACAGCTTCCAGATCCTCAGTCATTTCTAGCATCCATTTTTGTTGATCAACCATGCTTTCAGCGATTGGACGAACAAAGCCCTTGTCGCTAAAGCTGTTGATTGCTTTTTCGTCTTTCACCAGCTGTTCTACAGTCAGACCAGCATCTTTTGCTGGTGCATTGAACTTGGTTGCTTTTCCGAAGTTGTATGCATATTGATCAGCAGACAGACCAATTGTTACAGGTTGCTTCATTTCTGGCGCTTGGAAAGTTACGCTCAGATCGCTTGTTTGTTTTACAGGCATCTTGTTGCTGTCGATGTAGAAGTCGAGGTTCCAAGCGAGCTTGTGGAAGCCTTCTTTTTTCATTTCTTCTACGATTTTTTCAGGTGTGTATGCTTTACCTGTTTCTTCCAGCCATTTTTTCGCTTCAGCCATGCCTTCGTTTACCATTGCTTCTGCATTTGCACGCTTCTCAGCTCCTGTGGTTTTCTTGCCCATTTCCGGATACAGATCTTCTGTCATGGAAGTGGTCAGTACCATCATATCGATCGCAAAATCTTTAACTTCTTTGCTAGCTACTGCATCGTTAGCTGTGAAGAAGAACATTTTTACCAATTCTTTTGCGTCGATTTTTACAGTTACATGAGTTGCTTCTACCTTATCACCGTTTGGCAATGTAACGGATTGTTTGCCATGGTTTTTCGCGTCAGCCAATGTATAGCCATATTTACTTACATACTTTTTCACAAAGTTGAAAGTAAGATCGTTCATTTTGTCTTGGTATTCTTTCAGCTTCGCAGCGTTAGCAGCATCGGAGCCGCCAAGCTCAGCCATGAAAGGATTGGATGCGTTCGAATCGAGTACCAAGTACTTGCTGTCCAGTGGAGACTTCACGTAGACTTTATCTTCGTCAACGATTGTTTCTACGGATGCTTTTTTGTCACCTGTCCAGAGCTTGTTGTCGCGCAGGAGCTTGTCGTCTTTTACTTCTACTTCAAACTTCACAGTGTCCAGATCCAGCTGGGAGCCTTTTACTGTTACGCCTGCTTTCAAAGCTGACAACAACGCTTTCCCTTCTTTGTCAGCCGGTTCTCCGAATGCTTCAGGCAATTTCTCAACGTCGCCTGTTAGCTTCAAGGAGCCTTCAAAATCATAGTTTGGCTTGTCAATTGTCGCTACGATAGAATCACGCACCAGGGATGCCTCGCCTGCACAACCGGTGAGCAGTACCGTACCTGCTACCAGAAGAGCGCTACCTTTTTTCCACATGATGTGTTCCTCCCCTATGTATATTATTTTTTATTCCCCCTTTGTTCTACGCACAAATAGAGAAAAGGTTTCGCAAAAACGGAAAAAAATCACAATCCAGCTAATTCTGTCCCACTTTCATGGTAAAATGAAGGGGAAAAGATGGTTAGTGAAGAAAGGGCGTTGCAACATGTGGTCGTGGCTTCAAAAGCTGATGAACTTTTTTCAGGGAGAAAGAGAAGAAGAGATAGAGGAAGAAGGCCGTCCAGCAGGTAGCGGTAACCAAGCAGATAATCCTGTTCCCCGTCAGCCTCAGCCTCAAGCGAGAACAAAAAGCATATACCCAAAAGAACGGGTAGACACTCGAGATATAGAAGACAATGTGCGTCAAAGAAGAGAGCGTCAATTTCGTTTTCCAGTTGTCCCGGATGACTATTTGGAGAAGAAGCGCAATCGCAGCGAGAATCCTGCCGAATCGAATGATCGCAGTCGCCAGCAGGCACCTCGTGAGCGATTCGAACCCAAGCGTGAAACGATGCGACCAGTAAATGATCGCGGGTTGGAAGCAAAGACAGAGCCCGTTTTCGAGAAAAAGAAGCCTGAGCTTGTTAAAAACAACATCGAGATACCGCAGCGTCCAAACCGTGCGCCGCAAAAAGAAGCGGAAAAAGTAACGAGACCCGTTTTTTCTACAGAAGAAAAGCGTGCCTACCAGCCGTCTGAAATCGTTTCTCCTGTTTATGGGAAAATAACCCCGGCGACGCGTGAGGCAGAGCATCGGATTCATACGACTGCGGGAATCATTTATCCGCGTCAGGAGCAAGAAGAGCATTTGCAGCAGATGAAGCAGTGGGAACAAGAGATAAGCGAGCGATATTTTCCGGAGGAGCAAGAGTCTGCTTTTTTTGAGCAAAACGAACCGCAGCATGTTGTTGTTGCGAATGAATCTGTACATATCGAAGGAGAAAATACTGTTGCAAAGACTGTCGTGGCAGAAGCTCTTGATTCAGAACAAGAGGTTGCAGCCTCCGTACAAGTGGAAGAGACGGTAGTAGAAGAAATAGAAGAAATAGAAGAAATAGAAGAAACAACGCTGGTGGATACGGAGTTGCTAGCTACGGATCTGCAAGATTTTGATGCTGATTCTGATGCATTCGAGCCAAAAGCCGACGAGACGGTGGCTGAAGTGCATGAGAATGAAGAGCCACAAATAGAAGTGAGCGAACTCGCAGAACCAATGGCGAGCGTGGATGCGGAAGAAGAGGTATCGGAGTCTCAAACGATGGAAGAGCGACTAGCCGATGAGGAAGCCGAGCATGGAATGATTCCTACACCTAGTGAGGTTGTGCAGGTGGAGAGCGAGAATGATGGCGATGACGTCGAAGAGCCTGCCTATGCATCATCTATCAGCCGTTTGCTAGAGAGAGCAGAAATAGATTCACCACAGGAGCTCAGTTCAGCAGAAGTTGATTCAGGTTCCGAAGATACGCCACAGCACGCAGCACCAGCAGAACCAAGTGAGCCTGAATCGATTGCTCAACCAATTGTGGAATCCGTTGTGGAACCGATTGAAGAACCGATTGAAGAACCGATTGAAGAACCAGTTGTAGAAACCGAACCTGAAACCGAACCTGAAACCATACCTGAAACCATACCTGAAACCATACCTGAAACCATACCTGAAACCATACCAGTCCCTGCTTCATCCGCTACACAGTCCGTGAACCTGTCTCAGGCGTCCAAGTCGATGCAGCCTGCGTCAGCTCCGGTAAAAGACTCGTCCAATGAAGCGGACCAAGGAGCAGAGTCTGCACAGCCGCCATACGCCTTGCCGGATTTGGGACTGCTGAATCCAAGCCCACCCGTCAGTGATGACGACGATGAGCATACGCAAATTCAGAAGCTATTATTGGAAGAGACGCTCGTGAATTTCAATGTCAGCGCTCAAGTAGTAGGGATTGTCAAAGGCCCATCCGTGACACGCTTTGAGTTGCAACCGGCTCCGGGCGTAAAAGTGAACAAGATTACGGGATTAGTCGACGATATCAAGCTGAATTTGGCTGCCAAAGATATTCGTATCGAGGCACCGATTCCAGGACGCAATGCCATCGGAATCGAAGTCCCGAATATGTCCAGCCAACCTGTATTAATCGAGAAGATTATCAGTTCAGACAAGTTTCAGGAGCATTCCTCTCCGCTGGCAGTCGCACTTGGTATGGACATCGGTGGCGAGCCGATTATTGCGGATATTAAAAAGATGCCGCACGGTTTGATTGCCGGCTCGACAGGCTCGGGGAAAAGTGTCTGCATCAACTCGATCATCGTCAGTCTGCTGTACAAAGCGACTCCTGAGCAGGTGCGATTGCTCTTGATCGACCCGAAAATGGTAGAGCTCGCCCCTTATAATCATTTGCCGCATCTGGTTACGCCTGTCGTGACAGAGGCCAAGCAGGCAACGGCATCTCTCAAGTGGGCTGTGGAAGAAATGGAGAAGCGCTATGCGTTATTCGTAGATGCGGGTGTTCGCGATATTGACCGCTACAATCAGACGACAGATGATCAGCTTCCTTATATCGTGATCGTCATCGATGAGTTGGCTGACCTAATGATGGTTTCGCCGCAGGATGTGGAGGATTGCATTATCCGGATCGCTCAAAAGGCACGTGCTTGCGGCATTCATTTGCTTTTGGCGACACAGCGCCCATCCGTGGATGTCATTACTGGAAACATCAAGGCAAACGTACCGACTCGTCTTGCTTTCGCCGTGTTCTCCCAAGTTGATTCGCGTACGATTCTCGATCAATCTGGGGCAGAACGACTGTTGGGTAGAGGGGACATGCTGTTTCTTGAGAGCGGTACGACTCCGGTTCGTCTGCAAGGGAACTTCGTCTCGGATGACGAGATCGAGCGAATCACGCACATGATCAAAAAGCAAAGAAAGCCTGCGTACATTTTCAGCAAAGAAGATTTGGAGCAGCAGGTTGCATCATTTGACAGCGGAGATGATCCGTTGTATCTGGAAGCCCTTGTGTTCGTAGCCGACCAGGGTCAAGCTTCTGCATCTGGATTGCAACGCCGTTTCCGCGTCGGATATAACCGTGCTGCCCGTCTCATCGAAATGATGGAGGCAGATGGGTACGTCGCAGGACAAAGCGGCGGTAAGGCTCGCGCCGTCCTTATTTCCAAGGAGGACGCCCAAGCCGTAGTGGAGGGATCGACTCTCCTGTAAAATACGAGGGTCTTGCATGGAGCAAGGCCCTTTCTACAGGGACGAGTTGCCTAAATATTCAGTAAGGTAGTATGCTATAAAATAGATGTGAAATGGAAAGGAACGATGACGATGAATCCGCTGGCGAAAAAGTATCAGGAAATTGACGACAAAGTTGTCTTGTTCAATGAAGAGTATTATTTGAGCGTGGAGAAAATCGACATTACCGCATTGACGCTGGAAAAAAGGGAGTCGCTCTTTAACCAGCTGTACGATTTCGACAGTCCGGACATGGAACTGGAGATCGATGTCTCCGAGGAAGACAAGGGCGTTTGGTACCTGCAATTGCTCGTGCCGCATGTACTGACACTGCCTGAGGCTGCCAAAAGACGCATCGAAAATGGAACCAATCAACTCACCCAGCATTTGAGTGAGCAGGCAGATGGGCTAGTAAGGACGCAATTGCTTGGGGAAGAAATTTATACTTATGTGAAACGGTACAATCCAGATTTGGAAAGTATTGCCTAATAAAAAACATCCATCTATCCCACAACGAGGGGCCAGATGGATGTTTTTCATTCCCCTTAGCTTTTGGCCGTTTTGGTCACTAACCAGGTGCAGGCAGTCTTATTTGTCGTAGTCGCAATCCATTCACAGGGTTGATTGTTTACAGGAGTGATCAAGCGCAGAGTATCGCCTTTGATACCGCCATATTTGACGGAGGCGCTGGGGGCTGTTGCGACATACACAACACGTTCGTTGATGGAAACAATTGGGGTGAAGGAAGAGTTTTCGGATTTGTAGCCGCTTGTGAGGGAAACAGGAACAGGGAGGTTTTTCATGGAGAGGGTTATTTTATCCGAAGACTTGTGATAAAACATTTTTCCAGTAACCTGGCTGAAGTCGCCACCATCCACGGTGACTACTAATGGGTACGTTCCGGTGCCGTAGAGCATGATGGCGTGATCGGACCCGGAGTAACGGTTGTTTATGAGGGAGACATTTCCGCAGCGGTTCAACGAAATGTTTTGGGTCAGCCGAGGGTCAAACGAACAGTTTCTGACAGTAACTTGTCTCTCGGCGAGCACTTCCCATGGCTCCAAGCTCAAGGCGTAGCCGCCGATGGAAGTCGCTGTATCATTGGCCTCGAAGCTACAGCCATCAAATACAAGTCCTACATCTGAATAATCCACGGTGAGACCAGTACCAACTGTCTTGGTGCTTCCTTGTGCGGTCGTATGCAATACCCAGCGACAATTGCTGAACGTCATGTTTTTCATAAAGTTCACCCGATTTTTCTGTTCAGGTGCCGTATAAAATACCGAGGAGCTGATACAGCCTGTCATGCCAGTAAGACTGAAGCTAGCGAGCGAAACAAGATGACTACCTTGCACGACCATTGGGGAGGACAAATCTCCTTCCAAGTCGAGCTGTTGACGGCAAGAGATATTGGTCAGGTTTACGAACATGGGTGTGGCTCCATCGTACCCTTGATTGAGCTCGACCTCAAAACGATCACACGCTACATTCGCTGCATTCAGCCGTTCTAGGCCACCCGTCACGGTAATGTCTGAGCGTGTACGCTTGCGGTTGTCGCTGTAAAAATCGGTAATTTGCACAGTGCGGACATAGCAGTTTTTTTCTCCAGCAAAGTAAAAATGGTCGGCGACTCCATCCGTGCACCATACTTGTTGTAGTGCTACGTAATTGATATAGCTGCTAGGACCGCCACCACGAATGTAGAAATCGGTGCTATGCTCGTAATCGTAAGGGTCGGGTGGCAGCGGGTTTGCTCTCGCATTGGAATCGATCTTCAGGTTGGCGACCACAAAAGAATCAGCATCCCCACCCGCGGACGTAATCGAGAACAGCCAGCGCCAATCTGCGGCAGTTGAATTCGCTTTCCTTTTTATTACGGAAAAAGGACCGATTCCCTGCATCACTAGGCTTTTTCCTGCTCCTAGGATGACCTCCAATCTGTTTGGCTCAATGATATAGGTGCCAGCAGGGAAAAATAATGGAATTTGCAGGTTCAGAGCAGCAGTTAATGCAGTCTGGATTGCTTGGGTATCGTCGGTCACTCCATCCCCCTTTGCTCCGTACGTTTTTACATCAATCCACATAAAAGCATTCCCCTCCAAAAAATGGGTAGACAAGATTGTCTTCTTTTCATTTCATTCAACCATTTCTCAAATGTTGACAACCATTTAGTAAAAAGGGCATGGACTCCCTAAAAATGTGTTCCATAAACTTTGGGCAACGACTGGCATATTTGTCCTAGAACCTCCGTATGAATAAGCAAAGAGGTGGATAGTATGTCGATTTTGGTGACAGGTGCAGCTGGATTTATCGGTTTTCATGTAGCACGACGGCTTTTGGAACAAGGACAGACGGTGTGGGGGGTAGATAATTGCAATGAGTATTACGACCCGGTCTTGAAGAGTAACCGACTGGAAATCCTCCAAGCGTATCCATTATTTCGTTTTGTCAAAGCGGATATTGCAGATCAGAGCAAGATGGACGAGTTGTTCCGAGAAATGAATCCGGAGACTGTCATTCACTTGGCCGCTCAGGCGGGTGTCAGGTACAGTCTGGAAAATCCTCATGCCTATACGACTTCCAATATCACCGGGTTTCTAAACATTTTGGAAGGATGCCGACGGTCGAGGGTCAAGCATTTGCTCTACGCATCCTCAAGCTCCGTCTACGGAGGGAACACAAAGCTACCATTTGCGGAGTACGATCCCGTAGATGAGCCGGTCAGCTTGTACGCAGCAACGAAAAAAGCCAATGAACTGATGGCCTATACCTATAGTCATTTATACGGCTTGCCTGCGACGGGACTGCGCTTCTTTACGGTATATGGGCCGTGGGGCCGACCCGATATGGCGCTCTATACGTTTACCAAGGCGATTTTGTCGGGAGAGCCTGTCCGCATTTTCAACTACGGCAACATGACAAGGGACTTTACGTATGTGGACGATATCGTCGAAGGGATGCTGCGACTGATGAATCGAATCCCCCAAAGGGAAGGGGATAAGGTGCCGCATGAGGTCTTCAACATCGGGAATCACCAGCCGATCGATTTACTTACGTTTCTCTCGATCTTGGAAGAGAAGCTGGGGAAAAAGGCTGTTCGCGACTATTTGCCCATCCAGCCGGGGGATGTTCCTGCTACCTATGCATCAGTAGAAGCTCTGTATGAGGCGACAGGCTTTCGCCCAAAAACACCAGTCGATGTGGGGATATCCCGCTTTGTAGACTGGTACGTCAGCTATTATGGTGTCGCTCATGCGTAAAAAAGTGGGAGTAGTAGGTCTTGGATATGTAGGACTGCCTGTTGCGATTGCTTTTGGCCAAGTGCTTCCAGTAGTGGGTTTTGACATTGACGAAAGACGCATACGCAGTCTGGAGAGCGGAATGGATGAAACCGGAGAGATGTCTACAGATGAGCTGATGCGAGCCAACATCACGTATACAGATGACCCCGCAAGTCTCGCAACGTGTGATTTTATCATCATAACGGTACCCACACCTGTCGATTCTGCGAAACGGCCCGATATGCGCGCACTCACTCTCGCGTCTGAAAGCGTTGGGCAATATCTGACTTCAGGGACCATCGTTGTCTATGAATCGACCGTGTATCCAGGGGCAACAGAAGAAATTTGTATTCCTGTATTGGAAAAAGCGTCTGGAAAGCTGGCGGGAATTGATTTTTTCGTCGGCTACTCACCTGAACGAATTAATCCGGGGGATCGGGAACGGAGATTGTCTCAGATCGTCAAGGTCGTTTCAGGGCAAGATCGCCAGACGTGTGAAACGATTGCCGAGATGTACGGGTTGATTGTAGAGGCGGGTATTCACAAAGCGCCCTCGATTCAGGTGGCTGAGGCAGCCAAAGTGATTGAGAACACGCAACGCGACATCAACATCGCCTTGATCAATGAGCTCTCGATTATTTTTGACCGCTTGAGCATTTCTACGGCAGATGTACTCCAAGCCGCTCGGACCAAATGGAATTTCCTTCCGTTCTCTCCAGGACTCGTCGGTGGTCATTGTATTGGCGTTGATCCGTACTATTTGACATACAAAGCGGAGAGTGTTGGTTATCATCCACAGGTCATACTGGCTGGACGACGGATTAATGATGGAATGGGCAAGTTCGTCGCGACCTCACTCGTGAAACAAATGATCTGGCAAAATATTGCGATTCAAGGCTCGCGGATTACGATTATGGGCATCACCTTTAAAGAAAACGTGTCGGACATTCGCAATAGTCGGGTCATCGACATTATTCAGGAACTAAAGGAGTTCGGAGTAGAGGTCCAAGTGACAGATGAATTGGCTTGTCCAGAGCGGACGAGAGAGGAATACGGCATTCAATTGCGAGAGTGGGAAGACCTGCAGCCTGCCCACGGAATCGTATTGGCTGTACCTCATGAGCGATATCTGCACCTGGGATGGGAGGAGCTTGCAGGGCTCTTGTATCAGGGGCAAGGTGTTATCGCAGATGTGAAAAGCGTGCTCAATCGCGAAACATGCCCGGCAGAAATTAGCCTGTGGCGTTTATGATGACCATTTTTTGAATAACGATCACCTGGAGCGGATGAATATGAGCTACCGGAAGAGAAGATTCTGGTTAAGCTTATCGGACGCAGGAATTATCAGCTTGGCTGTCTGGTTGGCCTGCCTGGTTCGATTTGATTTTTCTTTCACGGAGATAAGCGACTATCAACCTATGTATTTGATGATTGGCCACGTACTTTTCGTTGTGACAGGCATGCACTTTGCTCAGCTCTATCGACCTGTTTTTCGCTATGTCAGTGTTCGCGAACTGGTCTCGATCATTTTTGCGACGAGCTTTTCTGTTTTGGCTCTCTATCTGGTACTAAAAATGACGTACCTGCTTGGTTGGTCCGTCCGATTTCCCACCTCACTCTTTCTCATGACACTAGCCTTTGTTTTGCTCGGGATCACAGGCTCTCGGTTTGTATGGAAGTGGTGGTATGAAGAGCGGGAGAAAAGAACGCAGGATCGCAGGCGCACATTAATTATCGGGGCAGGTAGCGCAGGGGTGCTCGTAGCCAGAGAGATGAAAACCTCGCCTTTGTCGGAGCTGCGTCCAGTGGCTTTTATCGATGATGAGCCCAGTAAACAAAATCTGCGTGTGTACGGCTTGCCCGTTGTAGGGAATCGGGCTGACGTTGCCCGTGTCGTTCAACGACTTTCCATCTCGGACATCGTGATTGCCATGCCATCTGCTTCCCGACAGACGATTAAGGAGATTTTCGATATTTGCAAAACGACGAGAGCCAGCGTCAAAATTTTGCCGCATGTAGCAGACATCATCAGCGGAAAAATCACGATGAACATGATACGGGATGTAGCGTTGGAAGATTTATTGGGAAGAGAGCCTGTTCAAGTCAATCTGGAAGAGATTACGGGGTACTTGCGGCAGCAAGTCGTACTTGTGACAGGAGCGGGCGGCTCGATTGGGTCTGAACTTTGCAGACAAATAGCTAGATTTGGCCCAAGGAAACTGCTTCTCTTGGGGAACGAAGAGAACGGTATTTTTGAAATGGGCCTGGAGCTCTCGCGTTTGTTTCCTGAGCAGGAGACCGTCAGCTTAATTGCAGATATTCGTGACAGACAAAGAATTGCTTCCATTATGCATGAATATCGTCCCGCCGTTGTTTTTCATGCGGCAGCCCACAAGCATGTGCCGTTAATGGAGAACAACCCATGTGAGGCATTAAAAAATAACATTCTGGGTACGAAAAACGTTGCGGAATGCGCGCTGGAAACCAGCGTCTCTCATTTCATCCTGATCTCGACGGATAAGGCAGTGAATCCAACCAGTGTGATGGGAGCCACGAAAAGGATCGCTGAGCTATTGATCCAGGGTTATAACCATTTCGGACTTACCCGGTTTGCGGCTGTTCGCTTTGGAAATGTCCTGGGGAGCAGGGGGAGTGTCGTTCCCGTTTTTCTCAATCAAATACGGGCAGGTGGACCGATTACCATTACGCATCCAGATATGGAGAGATTCTTTATGACCATTCCTGAGGCTGCCCAGCTTGTTATCCAGGCGGGAGCACTCGCTCAGGGAGGGGAAATATTCATTCTCGATATGGGGAAACCGGTCAAGATTGTCGATATGGCCCTCGACCTTATTCGCTTGGCAGGCTTGGAGCCCGGGAAGGATATTCCGATCGTATTCACGGGAATTCGTTCGGGTGAGAAGCTGTACGAAGAAATTTTGACGGCGGAAGAAGGCTTGTCATCTACTTGCCATAATCGCATCTTCATTGGGAAGCCGCTCGATTTTTCCTGGAATGAGCTCTTGGCAGGGATCGCCCGGTTGGAGCAAATTGCAGACAAGGGAGCGACGATGGAGGATAAACAATCTATCATCGAGATTTTGCAAGGGATTGTGCCAGGCTATCAATCCACTTCTTACGTGAAGGAAGAGTCTACGCCAGTCCCTTATCCAGTGGCGATCGGATGAGCGTCAGCAAATGGAAGGAAAAGATCGCCACGATCAAGTGGAAGCGGCTGCTAGCATGGGGAGGATTGATTTGTCTCATCAGCCTGAGTGGTTATGGTGTGTACGTCTATCTGTCGTTAAAAGAAACAGCCAGCAAAATGTACCTCCCTGTCCGCACGCAGAAATCTGTCGAGATACCTGTAGCGACTGAGCCAGCATCTGTAAGACAAACACCGACCATGAATTCCCCAGAAGGAGCTACACCGCCTGCGGCTGAAGTGGAGAACTCCGCTATCTTGCCCAAAGAACCGATCACTCTACTGCTTCTTGGCGTTGATGAACGAGAGAATGACAAGGGGCGCTCAGATGTCATCCTCGTACTCTCCGTCAACCCGAAAACGAAATCTGCGCTGCTCATCAGTATACCGCGTGATACACGAACCGTTATCGCTCACAAAGGTACCCAGGATAAGATCAATCACGCCTATGCATTCGGCGGCGTGCAGCAGGCAGTAGATACCGTCGAACAGTTTCTTCAATTACCCGTTGATTACGTGGTGACCGCGAATATGGAAGGGTTCGCAGGTGTGATCGATGCGCTGGGCGGAGTGGAAGTCAACAACAAGCTTGCCTTTACTTATGCCGATTACACCTTTCCGGTCGGTCCCATCCAGCTAGACGGGAAGCAAGCCTTGGTCTACGCTCGCATGCGCTACGAAGATCCGAGAGGCGACCTCGGGCGCAACGAAAGACAGCAGGAAATCATCAAGGCATTGCTGGACAAAGGCGTAACCCTTGCATCGCCTACTCGATTGAATGATGTCCTTACGACGATGGGGAAATACGTGAAAACGAACATGACCTTTGATGTGATGAAACAGCTTGCCCTAAGCTACAGTACGGTAGTTACCTCCGTCGAGACGATTCGTTTGGAAGGAAAGGGTCAAATGATCAATGGAATCTACTACTATGTTGTCAGCCCGCAAGAGCGCGAGAGGTTGACCGAGAGTCTTTCAACTTTTCAAAAACAAATCGAACCTCCCGTACAACTGCCAAAAGAAGGAAGTGACAGCATAGCGGGGCAAAGGGGGAAGCAGGATGAATGAGGAGCTTAATCTTCGTGAAATACTCCTGATGTTGTTGAAGCGATGGAAGCTGATCCTTATGATTACCTCTTTATGCACCATCGGAACAGCGCTCGTGAGCTTCTATTTGCTGACACCGATTTATCAGGCGAAGACGGAAATATTAGTGAATCGCTCGCTGGATTCAACCGTAGAGAGCATGCTATCCGTCGCAGAAATTGATTCCAATCTGAAATTGATTGAGACCTATCGCGTCATTATTGAAAGTCCGAGGGTGATGGAGCGAGTGCTCGAAGTGATCGGGGCGGGTTCTACGATGGAGGAGCTGCTGCTTCAAACAAAGGTAGAGCCAGTCAAGGACTCGCAGGTCATTTCCATTACGGTAGAAGACCCGGATCAGGGCAGAGCTGTGCTCATCGCCAATACAATCGCGAAGACCTTTCAGGAAGAAGTCGTCAAAATGCTCAGCATGAACAACGTGCATATTTTGGCGGAAGCCCGAAATAATCCGGCGGCCATTCCTGTGAGTCCAAAGCCGATCCTCAATTCGGTAATCGCTTTTGTCCTCGGGTTGGCAACATCTATGGTCGTCGTCTTCTTACTCGTGCAGATGGATACCCGACTTCAATCGGAAAAAGAAGTGGAGGAGTATTTAGGCTTACCTGTACTGGCAACCATTGCGGTGATTGATAAAAAAACGCGGAAGGCATTTCGCCAGCCCAAGGTGGAGGAAGTGAGGAATGAGTATGAGAAGGCAGAAGCCTGATGATCGTTACCAAAAGCTGATCGCCCATTGGGAGCCGCTGTCTCCGCTGGTAGAGGGCTACCGTACCCTTCGCTTAAACATTCAGTTTTCCATGGGCGACAAGCTGATGCAAACGATTTTAGTCACCAGTCCAGGGGCTTCTGAGGGAAAAACGATCACGGCTGCCAACCTGTCCTTGATGATGGCAAAGGATCACAAGAAAACGGTGCTGCTTGATTTTGACTTGCGCAATCCGCGGGTACATTTCACTTTTGATATGCCCAATCTGTACGGGATCAGTTCTTACTTTTCGGATATGTGCCAGATTCCCGATATCATCCAACCGTCTGGGGTGTCAGAGCTGTCGATCATTACGGCAGGGCCAATCCCGCATAATCCAGCGGAAATGCTCGGGACGCCACGGCTCTTGGAATTGATGGACTATCTGCGCCACAGCTATGATTTTGTCATTGTCGACAGCCCGCCATTAATCGTAAGCGACGCAATGGTGCTGGCGAGGGAAATGGACGGCTGTGTCATGGTGGTGGATGCTAGCAAGACGAAGCGGGATTCTGCTGTCAAGGCGGTAGAGCAGTTAAAAGCAGCAGGAGCCAATCTGCTCGGTGTTGTTCTCAACAACAAAAAGGTAGGGAAGAGAGAAGGCTACTACGGATATGGGTACAATGCATAGCAGAAAGCGGGGCGTTTGTAGGCATGCATGCCCTCAAATTAGCTTGGCAACGACAATGGGGCCGTCTCAATAAAGATCGCGATGTTCACGAAGTGATTCGCGGCTCGGCCTTCACGTTTTTGTTTCGGCTCCTTGGCTTCGTACTGCTCTATCTCTTGCAGTTCTACATTGCCAGAGAGTATGGAGCCGAGAGCTTGGGCATCTATTCGCTGACGCTCACCCTGATGAACATCGGAATGGTGCTGGCCGTTTTGGGGACGGATACAGCCATCATCCGCTTTCTCTCGGAGTTTCGTGCGAAAGGCTCGCTTTATCAGATTTCCGAAGTATTCAACAAAGTAGTGCTGTGGGCGACGTTGATTTCGATTGTGCTTGGGGTACTTTTGTATGTGTTCTCAGAGCAGATGTCTGCCTACGTGTTTGCAGGGGAGCTGCCAGCAGAGACACTGCGAGTCGTCGCGTGGATGCTTCCGTTTGTGTCGCTCGCAAGGCTGTATGCATCTGCATTTCGGGCGCTGCATCGGGTTGTCATCTCGATCACTGTCGATATCGTCGGTATGCGTTTTCTGCACTTGGCGTTTCTCTTTATCGCCATTCCTTTTTTCCAACCCAGTACAATGCTCTTGATTCAGCTGCTCGCAGCTGCTGTTTTCTTGAATGCTGTCTATGGGATGGGGCAGTGGTATGCGACAAGCCGAGGATTCCGTAACAGTGTACAGCCGACTGCGGGAGAGCCTGGTGTTGGGTTGAGGGAAATTATTGCAGTCGCACTCCCGATGTATCTGAGTGCGTCGATGGAATTGATCATGACGTGGACAGATATGATCATGCTGGGTATTTTTACGGATGCCAAAACTGTCGGAGTATACAGTGTGGTCATTCGTCTGGCAATGGTGACGGGCTTTGCGCTGATTTCCATCAATACGATCCTCTCACCCAAGTTTTCTGAGCTGTACGCACGTAATGATATGGACGGCTTGAAAAAGATGATTGCGTTTGCCAATCGGCTTATTTTCTTCACCTCTGCTCCTCTCAATCTGCTGGTGGCGATATTCGCCGTTCCGTTGCTCACTTTCTTTGGCGAAGAGTTTGCGAGCGAGAGTCTCGTCCTTGTGATTTTGTGCATGGGGCAGTTTGTCAATTTTTGCACAGGCAGTGTTATCCCTTTATTGACAATGACCGGGCATCAAAAAACGGCCCGCAATATTCTAGTTTGTTCAGCTGCACTAAACATAATCGGAAACGCTTGTCTCATTCCGCTGTATGGAATTATCGGGGCGGCCATTGCAACTTCAATCAGCCTGATCTGTCGAGATCTTTGTGCTTCGTATTGGGCATCCAAATATTTTGGCTTTCGCACATGGTACATCCCGTTTTTGTCCGAAAAATATTCCGTCTCGCTCCAGGAGACGAGGTCATGAAGAAGGTGGCTTACCGTGAAGGATGAGCTGTATCCGTCTATGTTTTGGGATAGTGAAGAGACACGTCATTGCCGTGTGCAGGTGCAGAAGCCGTGGAGCAGGGAAGAATTTTGGTCGTACTACTTCATTCGTCGCATCTCCATCTATGTGAGCTTATTGCTGACCCGAAAAACACGCATATCTCCCAACGCGATTACAATGGGAGGGATTGTCGCCGGACTCCTTAGCGCTGCGGCATTTATGTACGGAACGGCGGCATCCTTTCTGCTCGGCTGCTTCTTCTGTCAGTTGTGCTATTTGGCGGATTGCGTCGACGGGGAAGTAGCCCGCATGCGCAACCAGAAGAGCAAGGGAGGAGAATGGCTGGACATCGGGCTCAACTATGCACTCTACCTAGTGTCATTCGGTGTGATTTACGGAATCACGGATCATCACGCGATGTTGGATCCGTGGCTACTCTATTTGATTTTGCTCTCGATTTTTGCCGAGATTTTGGCGACCAATGGTTCCGATCTCGTCTTTAGCCAAGGGAAAATCTCTCACGAAACAGTCTCTATGAGAAAGCGCAGCAAATGGATCGATGCTTTTGTCTTCCTTTTTCTTACCCAAACAGGCTATCAGTTGGGCGTGTTCGTTACCGCGTTTCTGTGGGCAATCAGCGGTCAGATGCTATTTTTGCTCTTATGGACCTTCTACCACCTGTTCGTCGGACTGGCCAGATCGATGTACAAGCTGAAGCTGAACATCAAATACGTCATGCCATCTCTGAAAGAAGGAGGGGAGTCGGATGAAGGCACTGCTCATGGCGGCAGGTCTCGGGTCACGAATCAACGAGCAAATTGACGGTATTCCCAAGTGTACAGTGGATATCGGGAACCAAACGCTCATTGAAAATACGATAACGGAGCTAAGGCGCAACGGAATTGAAGAGATCGCGATGGTGGTGGGCTATCAAGCCAACGTGATTTTCAAACTGCTCAAAGATGAACCTATTCGTTTTTACCACAATCCTTTTTATGATCGGACGAATAGTATCGTGTCCCTCTGGTTCGCCCGCGATTTTTTGCAAGGGAGCGATTGCTTGCTGTTGAACGCCGACGTTTACTTTGAATCAAAGGTGCTGGAAGTCGTGTTGCAAGAGACCACATGTCCCGTCATGTTTGCTGATCCAGTCCGTCGCTATGAGGGAGATTATAAATTTGGTTATGAAAACGGACTGCTGCTTCGCCACGGAAAGGGACTCTCTCTGGAAGAGACAACTGGCGAATACGTTGGAATTGCCAAACTTCAAGAGAGCTTTCTGCCGATATTTTTGCGTCGATTACAAAGGTTGATTCAGGAGAAGCAGTATGATTTATGGTGGGAAAATGTCCTCTATTCTTTTTTGGGCGAAAAGAATGTGTATGTCGCTCAAATACCACCGGGATTGTTTTGGGCAGAGGTTGATACGTGGGAGGACTATCGGCGAATCCTGCAATTCACTAACCATCTGGCACACAGGTAAATGATGATCAAGGAAAAGCTCTCCCCGGACAAGATCCTTCTTTTGCTATATGTGGTGCTTAAGCCCTTCTACTTCTTCCCAAGTGGCAATCCGCAAATCGCCGATTTTCTTATGCTGATTTTGATCGCCTACAGCATCTTGTTTCGCCTGGGGCGGGTCAATCGCAGACTCGGATTGTTTCTCTTCCTTACCCTTCTGTTTTTGTACGACATCATGATGGTGAATGGCATATGGGCGATTGCATTAGGCGGGGAAATGGATGTATTCAGCTCGACCAAGTGGTACATGTACAACGGAGCCGTGATGCTTGCCCTGATTATTTTGTTCAGGCGCAACCCGCAAGAGTACGTCAAATGGATCTTCCTGGCTACATCCACTTCCTTGCTCGTTCAGGCATTCCTTCTCGTGTCAGGTTTGTCACCGGATAGCGGAGAGTTCAGGCAATCGTTGTTCTTTAACAATCCGAACCAGCTCGGCTATTTTGGGCTCTTGTGCATGGGAATATGCCTACTGTGTGCTCGCTTCGTGTCTGTAAAGACCATTCCTCTCTTTATTTCGATAGGCACGGCGTTTAGCATCATTGCAGCGTCCCTGTCGAAAGCAGCGATCATTAGTGCCGTAGGGATGTACCTCGTTTTTTTGCTCCTCTCCATCAAAGAACGAACGGGCTTGTTTTGGATAAATCTGCTTTGCGTGCTCGTCTCGTCCTTCACTGTCTTCTTCATCTATTTGTACACCAACGAAAACGTGCTGAGCGACGCATCTATTTACACACAAATCGAAGAACGAATGGTAACACTCGGCGAAGATTCGGATGACAATTTGGCAGCGAGGGGCTATGACCGGATTGCCAACCATCCGCAGTACATTTTGTTCGGAGCAGGGGAAGGGATGTACGAGCGATTTAACAGCAGCATTTCGTTGGAGCTGCATTCTACCTTAGCCAATCTGTTCTTTTCCTACGGCGTAATAGGTACGGTGTTGTTTATTCTCATGATTTATGGGGCGGTCCGTGGGCATCGATTGGTTGCTTGGTATCCGCTTGTCTTCCAAGTTTTGTATGGACTCACGCATAACGGAATTCGCGAAACGTTTTTCTGGATCATGCTCGCGCTGTATTTCGTGACAGCCGAAATCAATACGCGTCAGATCAAAAATGGCGGTGATCTGCTTGAAAAAAATCTTGCAAGTATGCGCAATTGACCGCTCTGTAGAAAGCTTGCTGTTTCCCCTGATTGAAAAGCTAATGGATGAAGGCTATGAGGTGCATACTGCGTGTTCGGATACAGGACGCTTTGATGTGCTAACAGCAAAGGGATTGACGCTTCGAAGTATCCCCATTAAGCGAAAGATCGACCCGATTTCCAATTTGGGCACAATTGGAGCCTTGTATCGGCTGATGAAACGGGAGAAATATGATGTCGTGCATGTCCATACGCCAATTGCCGCTGTTCTCGGGCGCGTGGCAGCAAGGCTGGCAGGAGTACCGCATGTCATTTACACAGCGCATGGCTACTTCTTTCATGAGGGAATGAGCAAAAGTACGTATCAGATGTACTACACGCTGGAAAAATGGTTTGCCAGGCATATGACCGACTATCTTTTGCTTCAGAGTCGAGAGGATTACGAGTTGAGCGTGCAGGATGGCTTCTCCTCCCAGACGGAGCGGATTCTGCACATTGGCAACGGTGTTGATCTCACAGATCGCTTTCACCCGCGCCTCGTTACGAGAGAAAAGGTCCAGTCTATCAAGTCCTCACTGGGGTTGCAGGATGATCATGTGGTGATTACCTATGTGGGACGTATGGTCTCGGAAAAAGGGATTTTTGAGCTGTTGGAAGCCTTTCGCAAGCTGGCGGGCGAGTTTCCGCGTCTGCGCCTCTTGTTGGTGGGGGACGTGTCTTCCAGTGAACGCGATCAGCGGGGGCAAAACTTCGTGGAGCTTTGCCGACAGCATCCGCAAATCATTTTGGCTGGGTTCAGCACAGACATCCCGGAGCTGATGGCCATAAGCGATATTTTTGTTCTTCCCTCTCATCGCGAAGGGCTGCCTCGATCCATCATTGAGGCGATGGCGATGGCGAAACCGATCGTCGCCACGAATATCCGTGGATGTCGGGAAGAAGTCAGGGACGGTGTGAACGGATTTTTAGTAGAACCAAAACAAGTAAGTCCCTTGTATGCAGCCTTAAAAAAGCTCGTAGTGGATTCGAGACTCAGAGAAGCATTCGGACAGAATAGCCGCAGCATCGCGCTTGAGCACTTCGATGAGCGGACAGTTCTTGCGAAGCAGGCGGCTTTATTTGCCCAACTGACTGGTCAGCTACGAGAAGAAAGAGAGCAGGAGAAAGGAGGCAGCGGAGAAGATTGGACAAGGCGGGAGCATTCGTCATTTCCCTAGACTTTGAACTTTACTGGGGCGTCCGAGACAAGAGAACCATTCCATCCTATGAGCAAAATTTGTTAGGCGTTCGTCGAGTGATCCCCGCACTTTTGGAGCTGTTTGCCAAGTATGAAATGCACGTCACCTGGGCTACTGTCGGTTTTTTGTTTTGCGAGTCGCGCAAGGAGTTGGTAAGTGTCGTCCCACGGCATCTCCCGGCGTATTCCGATGAAAAGCTGTCACCCTATCCCTATATAGAGACAGATGCGATAGGAGAGCATGAGCAAGTCGATCCGTATCATTTTGCTCCTTCCTTAATCAAGCTGATATCCACTTACCCGCATCAATTCATCGGAAGCCACACCCTTTCCCACTACTATTGTCTAGAGCCAGGACAGACTCCCGAAGCTTTTGCTGCTGACCTTGATTCTTTTCATAGATTAACTCGCAAAAAAGGATACGCCCCATCCAGCATTGTTTTTCCGCGAAATCAGGTGCAGTCCGCTTATTTATCTTTGTGCAAGAAAAAGGGATTCTGTTCCTATCGCGGCAACGAGCAGTCTTGGATGTACCACACAAGAGGGGCTGCCGAAGAGACATTGTTCAAAAGAGCCATGCGGCTGATGGATGCGTATGTGAATCTCTCCGGCCATAACAACTATGTTTCATTGCAACGTAGTCCAGATGGAATGATCGATGTTCCATCCAGCCGGTTTTTGCGTCCTTATCATCCTCGACTACAGAGGTTGGAAAAATGGCGCATGAAAAGAATCAAATGCGACCTGACTCATACGGCCGAGCACAATCGTTTGTACCATCTATGGTGGCATCCGGAGAACTTCGGGAACCACATGGAAGAGAATCTCTCCTTTTTGGAGGAAATACTCCAGCATTATTCCATGCTACGCGAGAGGTACGGCATGCAGAGCCTCAGTATGGAGGAAGCGGCAGCGAAATGGATTCATCAGGAGGTGCGACATGAAGTCCTTGTTTGATCGTTGCGTATCCTTCCTGATGCTCGTCATACTGTCCCCGCTGATCTTGCTGGTGAGTCTGCTCATCCGCTGGAAGCTGGGGTCTCCGGTTTTGTTTGTACAAGAGCGACCAGGTTTGCACGGAAAATCGTTTTTCATTTACAAATTTCGCACGATGACCAATGAGCGTGATGAGAGTGGAGTGCTTCTCTCTGATGAGCAGAGATTAGGTTCATTCGGAACGCTTTTGCGCAAGTATAGCTTGGATGAACTGCCGCAATTATGGAATGTGCTCCGTGGTGAAATGAGTCTCGTAGGGCCGAGACCGCTGCTGATGGAGTACCTGCCGCTGTACACGCCGCGGCAGTTGAAGCGACACGATGTAAAGCCGGGGATTACAGGCTGGGCGCAGGTCAATGGGAGAAATGCAATTGACTGGGAGCAAAAGTTCGAGCTGGACGTCTGGTATGTAGAAAATAGCAGCTTTTTTCTGGATATGCGGATTATCGGTCTGACGATCAAGCGTGTTTTTCAATCGACAGGCATAAATCAGCAGGGCAGCGTCACGGTAGAAGACTTCAGAGGGAGTGAAAACACAGAGCGCGCTGGGAGGGGAGCATGTGAGCCTGATCGTACTGTCGGAACAGGATGATTGGACCGAATATTTGCGACGATTTTTAAAGTTAGACGTGTCCTACACGAAAGAATTTGTGCAGCTATACGCCAAAATGGAGCAGGGCACGCCAGAAGCTGTTTTTTTCAAGAGTGGGGAGAACGAGGTTTTCTATCCATATTTGGTCAGACGTCTGGATGGGTGGATTCCCGGCTATGCTGATTTGGTTTCGATTGGATACGGAGGGCCATTTGTCGTGGGAGGACAGACGGCTGCCCGATTGTTCCAGGAGCAATTCCACGTCTACTGTCGGTACAAAAACTATCTGACAGAAACGGTTCGCTTTCATCCGTTGCTGGGGAATGCGGAGCTGTTCGCGGATCAAATGCAACTGGATCTGGTGAGGATGGTAACGGCGGTCGATTTACGCCCCACCCTTGCCTTCATCCGCGCCCACTATACACAAAACGTAGGAAGAAATATGAGGAAGGCCGCGGCAAACGACGTCCGGGTTACATTGGGCGGAATCGATCGGTTGCATTCTTTTATCCAGCTGCATCGGGAGACGATGGACCGTAACCATGCCGCGGCGCACTATTACTATGCTCCTGAGTTTTTTGGGGGACTCATGAAAAAAACGGCGCTGTGCAAGCCGCGGCTTCTGCTCGCCATGCATGAGGATCGCCCGGTGGCGGGAGTGCTTTTGCTCAGTGGAAAACAATTCGCCCATTATCAGCTAGGGGCATCCCATACGGAAGACATGGCGCTTGGGGTCAACCACCTCCTCTTCGACGCCATGATCCAGCAGGCAAAGCAGGATGGAGCACAGCTACTTCTCCTTGGAGGAGGAAATCTGGATGGAGATGGCTTGTTCCGTTTCAAGTCCTCGTTTGCAAACGGCAATCATTTTCCTTACTGGATGGGCAAGAAAGTTCACGATGAGGAAGTGTATCTGGCTTTGTGCCAAAAACTACAGGTCGATCAGGCTGGCGAGCAAGATTTTTTTCCTGCCTATCGCAATGGGGGGACGTCGTAATGATTGCGAAGCAGCGGATTTTTTTATCACCGCCACATATGGGGGAGGATGAGCGGGAGTTGGTGGCAGACGCCTTTGCCTCCAATTGGATTGCACCATTGGGGGAACACGTTGATGCCTTTGAGCGAGAAATTGCCCAGTATGTGGGCGTAAAAGCTGCGCTGGCTGTGTCCTCTGGTACGGCTGCTATCCATCTGGGGCTTCGGCTAGCGGATGTGGTTCCGGGTGACACGGTGTTTTGCTCCAGTCTCACCTTCGTCGCCAGTGCCAATCCGATTTTGTACCAGGGAGCGACTCCTGTATTCATTGATTCCGAGGCAGGGTCTTGGAATATGTCTCCGCTGGCATTAGAGCGTGCCCTGCGGGAAGCGGCAGCAGCGGACAAGTTGCCCAAGGCGGTCGTCATCGTCAATTTATATGGACAGAGCGCCGATATGGGACCGTTGATGGCGCTTTGTGAGCAGTATGGGGTTCGCGTGGTGGAAGATGCAGCCGAATCGTTAGGGGCTGTATACAAAGGGAGAATGAGCGGCGCCTTTGGTCATGTTGGGACCTTTTCATTTAATGGCAATAAAATCATGACGACTTCAGGTGGGGGAATGCTCGTCTCCGATGATGTTGAGGCAATCGAAAAGGCGCGCTTCTGGTCGACGCAGGCGAAGGAGCCAGCCAAGCATTACCAGCATGAAGAGATGGGCTACAACTATCGGTTGAGCAACGTGCTGGCTGCAATTGGCCGGGGGCAACTGCGTGTTTTGGAGGAGCGAATCGAGGAAAGGCGAGGGATTTTCAAGCGCTATGAACAAGCTCTCGGACAATTGCCTGGTATTTCGTTCATGCCCGAGCCGGCGACAGGGCGAGCCACACGATGGCTGACGGTGATGACACTGAATCCAGCGGACACAACCCTCTCAGCTGCACGACTGATCGATGAACTGGGCAAAGAAAATATCGAAGCCCGTCCCGTGTGGAAGCCGATGCATCTTCAACCGTTGTTCGCACAGTGCCAATACTATCCACACCAACCAGATGAGAGTATTTCAGATCGGCTATTTGCCCAAGGTGTTTGCTTGCCGTCTGGTTCCAGCTTAACCGCCGAACAGCAGGAGCGAGTCATCGGTGTGATCACGAGCTGCCTCCTGAATCAGGAACAGGGGGTGCGCCATGTATAGTTATGAGCAGCTGGAAAAATGGCGTAGTCTTTGCTCGTCTTCTTTTTACGTATTGGACACAGAGAAGCTCTCTGACAACTATCGTCGTTTCCAACGAGCGTTTACTCGGCGCTATGAGCATGTAGTCGTCGCGTATTCGTATAAGACCAATTACTTGCCGTTTTTATGCCAAAAGCTGCATCAGTTAGGGGCGCATGCGGAAGTCGTCTCTCGATTGGAGTACGAATTGGCACGGAAGCTCGGCGTCGATCCTGCCTCCATCATATTTAACGGCCCGCTCAAAACGGAAGACGACATTCACTTTGCCTTAGAGCAGGGGAGTCTGATCAATCTGGATTCTTTTTCGGAAATCCCGTGGGTGGTGGCCTACGCCATGCAGTATCCCGAGCAGACGTTTCGGATTGGGCTACGGATCAATGTGGATTTGGCCAGGGGTGGAGTGAGTCCTCTGCAAAATGGGTACGAGGTCAGCCGATTTGGTTTTTGCGTCGAAAACGGCAATTTGGAAAAAGCCCTGAGTCAGTTGGCTGTCGCCCCGAATGTGCATGTAGTCGGATTGCATGGACACTTTTCCACCAATCGCAGTGTCGGTGTTTATCGCCAAATTACGCGCCATCTATGCCGTTTGGGGAAGCAGCATTTGGGAGAGCGGCTTGCTTTTATCGATATAGGAGGCGGATTTTTTGGTGAGCTCCCGACCTCATTTGGGATGACGGCTGCTCCAACCTTTGAGGAGTACGCCGAAGCGATTACGTCAGTAGTGAAGGAGGAGCTGGCAGAGCTGGATCATGCGCCATTGCTGATTCTCGAGCCGGGTATTTCCCTTGTGGCAGATGCCGTTGATTTTGTTTGCCGAGTCATCGATGTAAAAGAAAACAGAGGCGAGCGATTTGTTCTCGTGGATGGAAGTATTCACAATGTCAAGCCGACGATGCATTCGCACCTCTTGCCAGCCCGACTTGTGTGCAATCGCAAGCCAGTTCCCGAAGCGACCTATCATGTTGTCGGGTATACGTGCATGGAAAAGGATTATTTGCTTCAAGGCTACACGGGGCCACTGCCTGATATCGGGGATCATTTTGTCTTCGGGCACGTAGGAGCTTATACGCTCGTCTTTAATCCACCATTTATTCGGGAGAGGCCGCCGGTTCTTGCCATCGATGGAAATGAAGCGTTCATTGTTAGGGGAAAAGAGACTCTTCAACAATTCATTCCCGAATCGGTTTATCGTTTTCACGTTGACAAGCAGGAGGTAGTGAACTGAATGAACGTACTTGTGACCAGTGTAGGCAGACGAGTTAAGCTGCTCCACTATTTTGTACGCGAATGGGGGGACACTGGCAAAATCATAGCAGTGGACTGCGATCCGACGGCCCCGGCCTTGTACGCTGCCCATCATCACGAGCAGGTGCCGCGCATCTATGATCCTGGTTATCTCGATGCCCTGCTGCATATTTGCCAACGATACGAAATCAAGGCAATCCTCTCTTTGATAGACCCTGAGCTGACGTTGTTGGCAGCGCATGCAGATCGTTTCTACATGCAGGGCATCGAGGTGATCGTGTCCAGCCGGGATGTAATCCAGATATGCTTGGATAAGAGGGCAACGTATGATTTTTTGTCCGCGCATCAGATTCCCGTCATTCCCACCTTTACCAAAAGGGATGAGGTACAAGCAGCGCTTTTTGCAGGGCAGATTACGTATCCATTGATCGTCAAGCCGCGGTATGGAAGTGCCAGCTTGGGCATCACACGTGTGGAGAATGACCAAGAATGGTCCGTGCTCATGGAAAAAATGGAGGATGTCGTCATTCAACCGTTCCTACAGGCAGAGGAGTACGGAGTGGATGGCTATGTGGACCTGATCTCGGGGGAGCTGGTGACACTTTTCACCCGCAAAAAGCTGCGAATGCGGGCAGGGGAGACGGATCGCTCCCTCGCGGTAAAAGATCCGCGTCTGTTATCACTTGCGAAAGAACTCATCCGTGTCCTAGAGCCGCGTGGGCCCATTGACATCGATTGTTTTTTTGTCGGAGATCAGTACGTTGTGTCGGAGATTAATCCCCGTTTTGGCGGCGGGTATCCGCATGCTCACGAAAGCGGAGTGAACATCGTTCGTGCGCTTCTCCAAAACATAAAGGGTCTGGTAAATGTGCCAAAAGTGGGGGAGTACAAGGAAGGAAGCATTCTGATGAAATACGATGAGGTCATGCTGTTGGAGTGAGCGCAAAAATATTTTTCAGGAGCAGGGCATGGGCAGGAAGCAAAAACAAGACATAGACGGCGTACCTGCCCCCCTGAGACTCCCGTTCCCGTAATGGAGTGCCTGTATATTCCTGAAATGTGCTACAATCGTACTTGGGCGTCTATCGCGATGCCTACTTTATCAGAAAACAGGAGTGTTACACACCATGATCATCCAGTTCATTCGTCTACGGTAATGTGAGGTACAGATCAACGTAATCCCGCATTTTTGTGAAAATGCTTGGGGTTTATTTGACTGTGCCTTTTTTCATTCACCGAAATACGAATGAATGGGGTGCTTTTTGATGTCTACAGCTATCTCCCAGCATGTGGGGATTTTTCGTTGTCCAATTTGCCAAGCAGCTATGCGCAACGTACCTGCGACCAGCTTGGTATGCAACAATCATCATTGCTTTGATTTATCCAAGCACGGCTACGTTCACTTGGCTACGCGAACCTACAAAACAAAGTATGACAAGCAATTGTTTTGCGCAAGAAGGGCGATCATGGAGCAAGGTTTTTTTGATCCATTGTATGACGTGTTGAGCGAAGTCATCCTGCAAACGACAGAACCTGAGGAAAACCGGATGTACGTGCTGGATGCAGGATGCGGCGAAGGCTATCATTTGACGCAGGTTCGGCAGAGAGTGATGCAAGCAAGCCAAGTCCCAATGATCGGAGTGGGTGTCGATCTCGCTAAAGAGGGAGTTATGCTTGCGGCGAAGAACGATTCAGAAGTAGTTTGGTGCGTCGGTGATTTGACGAATGCACCGTTTGTGGATAGACAGTTTTCTTATATTCTCAATCTGTTATCTCCATCCAATTCGGATGAGTTTCATAGACTTCTGGCCGATGAAGGACGGATGATCAAAGTCATACCAGAGGCGAACTACTTGCGAGAGCTACGGGAAGTCTTGTATCAAGAGACGCCCAAAACACAATATGAAAATCATCGTACGATCGACCACTTCAAAACCAGCTTCCAACTAATCGGTAAGGAACGGGTTCAGTATCCGTTCCGACTGGATCAAGAGGGTCTAGCTTCCCTGCTCCAGATGACGCCGTTGGCATGGGGGGCGACACCTGAGCAGTTGGAACGGGTGTCAAACTTGGCAGGAATGGACATGACGATAGACTTGGTTGTGTTGATTGGCAGGAAATAAAACAGCGACTGTCCTGGGCGGGAATATCCGTTCTGGACAGTGGCTTTCCTATTTTTACAAGGTCTTTATTGACAGCGTTCTTTCTTTTTTTGAAAATAAGTATGAATACTCGGAAAAGTCTCGGAGGGATCGTATGGGGGCTGATCAGGATAAGGATAAGGCTTCCTTTTTGCGCGTAAAACCTTTTCTAGCGGATATCCAAAAGCATTGCTTGTCCCTCACGAAAAACGACTGGGATGCGGAGGATCTCCTGCAAGAAACATTGACGAAGGTATATCGTTCCTTGCAGAAGGCCCCAGACAGAGAACTAACCAAGGCATTTTTGAGGCAAATTGCTACGAATGCTTGGATCGATCATTGCAGGAAGGGAAAGGCGAATGAGCATCCCGCCCTGTTTGATGAAGCGATCTATCTGCACCAGTCCAGTGTATCCGATGCGTTTGTGCAAAGAGAGGTGTTCGAGCAACTGGCTGATCGTCTAAATGCCAGACAGATGGTGCTGATTCTCATGATGGACATTTTTTCGTTTACGGCGCAGGAAACAGCCACATTGCTGCACACGACCATAGGGGCAGTGAAGGAAGGAGTGAAGAGGGCACGTCAGCGTTTGTTCGTGTTGGCAGAGCAATCCAGACAGGATGAAAGCCCGTCCAACAAAAAGAAAATCGACAAAGCTGGACATCGTCTTTCATCCGGATTTGTATCAAAAGAAGGGTTTGAGCAATTTTTGGCTGCCTTTCGTGCGGGAGATGCCTATGCGATTTGTCAAACGTACCTGCGTCTCGCCGAACAGGGCATGAGCGTGGAAAAGGTTTCGGTAGCAGGCGATCGCCTTTTCTTTGCTGTTCGTGACCCGGATGGCCATTTGCTGCATTTTTTTCAGAAGTGGTAGAAGCACCCGTTTCTTTTTGTTCTTTTCTTTCGTTTAAGAGGGTGAAAGTACATATTTGAAATAAAGGAGCGAACACAAATGAGTATCCATGTGCGTAATTTTGCGGTTGTACAGCTGCCCGTCAAAAACTTGGAGGTGTCCATAAAGTGGTATCGCGATGTGCTCGGCATTCCGTTTACCTTCGAATTTTCACCTGGAGACAATGAAGCGTGGTTGAACGTAGGCGGAGTAGGTCTCGGGCTTATTCGTTGTCCGGAAGTTCCTCGTTTGGACTTCACCGATATGGCAGGACAAGCCCAGCCGATCATCTCCTTGCAGGTAGACCAAATCCATGAGGTCTATGAGGAGCTGAAAAGTAAAGGAATCGAAGTAAGTGAAATGACGTACAAGCGAGGCGGAGGCTACAGTTTTCGATTTCGTGATCCAGATGGGCACTTGAACCACCTATGGGGTGGCTGGCCTTCTGCTGAGGATGAAGAGAGAAACGCATAGAGATACCCGATTCTATAAACCCACCTGTGAAAGTTATGCAGGTGGTTATTCTTATCAACGGGGCAGCGGTGGAGAGAAGAATATTTCCAGTCTACGCTCCGGGCTACGTCCTGCTAGGGTGTGGGAACTGTCTACTCCGCAGCGATTTGCGGGGAAATGCAAAAGTGGAAGCCGCTCCGCCGTTTGGGCATGTTGCATTTCTTTTGCCCGCAAATCACTGCGAAGCTGGGTTGGACTTCGAAAGTCGCTAGGACTGGAAATATTCTTCTCTGACGCGGCTATGACCAGTCACCGAGGCTCCTTGGTAAAAGCGAAACACGCTCTTAAGCGTGCAAAAAAACGCGGAAGGGGCTGCTCATTGCTAGCTCCTTTCGCGTTTTTGATTGACCCGTTTTACTACTTCAAGTTCTGAAAGTCTACCGCTTTTTGGCTCATCAGGTAGGAAACAATCTCTTCCTCATTGGACACTCCGTCCGTAAACGTGACTTTGAAACAAACGTCATTTTCTCTCCAGAAATAGGAGATGAGAGTTGGATCCGCTGCGGTGCTCGCCTCTCCGTAACGCTTGTATTTCTCCGTTTTGAACACTTCATTTCCAGCGATTTTCAGCATGTTTACCTTAACTTTGTACGCTTCGTCCATAGATTGGTAAAAGGCTACATTCCCATTCTTTTTCATATCTTCGTATATTTTCGTGTCTTTAATTTGATCAAATGAGATTCTATTTTCCCCGCTCAATCTTTTGTTTTTCTCAGCAACATCATAGTAAATCCCAAGGTACATGGTCTTATAATCTTTCTCATTTGCCGGCATGCTGAAATTTACCTTTGAGCTTATATCTGCTGCTGTACCTTTAAACTGTCCCGGCAGTTCCAAAGGAAATTTGGGAGTAAACCCTATTGCTTTTGAGCCATGCTGTACATCTTCCGTATCATATAAGCCCATGACGTAAACGGAATAGCCTACATAGCGTTCTTTCATCGCTTGATCCGGGTATTTCACATTCGAGATCATTTTCACAATGTCTTCTTGAAGATCGCTTGCGAAACTATTAAGGCTATACTGTATGCCGTTATCTTGCCATAGATAGTAAACGGAGTTAATGTTGTTATCTGCGCCAATAAAAGTCACTTTCATTACATCTAGCGCTTGGACCTTCAAATTTTGCTTCTCTATTTTTTGTTCCCCATATCCCTTTTTTTGTTCATCCACGATTTTTTTGTAAGCCGCCTCCAATCCCTGTAGTCCGCTACTTGCAGAAAAACGCACAACTTTAGATGAGGGATCTTTTTTGCTAAATTCAATATAAACGTGAGTTTCTTTATTGGTACGCAACTTTTTCTGATCGATATACATCCCTTTAAACTCATAGTCCATAGCGAGCACATCAGGAACTTTAAAGGAAAAACCAGTTGTCTGTATTCCTTTTGACAAACGGTCGTATGTTCGCTCATCCGAGTCAAACAAAAATCTAGCCTCTTGCTCTGTAGTAGCCTGATCGGAAGCGACTGGCTTGACGGTACTCTCTACCTTCACTGCGGCATTCGTAAGGGTCACCGAACTCATCAAAGCTACGCACAAAACGGCAGCAACCGAGAGTTTGTAAGATCCTGCTTTAAAGCTTTTTATCATTTGAATTCTCCTTATCATTTGATTCTTGTTATTTGCTTCGGTAAAGGGAAGCAAGTGAAGCTGCTGGTGGTTGGTAGAAAAACGCTGCAAAAATTGAATAATCGTCATCCCGTAGGGCACAGACTCAGCTTCACCCAGAACGTTCAACACATAAGCGTCACACGCAAGCTCCCGGTCGGCCTTCATCTGTTTTACACACATCCAAATAAAAGGGTTCATCCAGTGAATGGCCAGAGCAAGTAGACCCAGTAGGTTCCACGCGATGTCTTTTCTTTTGTAGTGGGCAAGCTCGTGGGAGAAGACGTGGGTAAGCGCAGAGGCGTTCGATTCCTTGCATATCTCTTCGGGACAGTAAATCCATGGATGGATCAACCCGGAGATATGTGGGCTTTTTCTATAGCTTCCTGAATAGATAGGGATTGGTTTGGTGATGCCAAATCTTTTACGGCAATCATCCATGATGGAAATGACTTGCGGGTCTGTCACGATTTTGAGGCTGCTCATTCTGCGTCTGGTCCGCAACAGGTAGGCACACATAAATCCAAGCAGGGAAATACATCCGATTAGCCAGACGATGGCTGCTATTTTTACGCCAAGGGTGTGAGTGTCCTCGACAGGGTCTGGATCGATCTTGATTGGGTGGGATATGGAGGGATCCAGAAGTTTTTGATTTTCTGGTTGTTTTGTCTTATCATTTTGAGGTGAGTTTATTTGTTTGCTGTTTTGCTCTCTCTCTTTTTGTGACGCGTCATTCGCAACAGGGGAGTAGGGGGAAACAGCATTTTTTATGCTGTCTACGCCTAGTTGCCAGATATTGAAGATGCTTACCGAACTGTTAGGGAGAAAAGGGAACAGGAGCCGTATTAACACAATCAGCCAAAGCGCGTGGTGAAGCCGAGCGCTTATCCGGTGATGAAAGATTTTCTTGATGGCTATCACCATGAAAGCGACGAGGCTAGCTCCAATGGTGGCATCAAAAACCCATAAAAAAATATCACATAGCATGTTCATGCCTTCTACCTCTTTACAGTAAGATCTGCTGCTTTGTCATTCTTCTCATCTGTCATCGCCTCTGTTGCCCATGTCTCTCTGTTTTTCATTCAGAATCTTTTGAAGATTCTCGATGTCCTTCTGGGACAATTTGACGTCTTCTAAAAAATTGGTCATCATCATGTCTGCCGCCCCGCTAAAGACTCTTTTCAAA
The DNA here is from genome assembly GCF_013284275.1 of Brevibacillus sp. HB2.2. Lineage (NCBI taxonomy): Bacteria > Bacillati > Bacillota > Bacilli > Caryophanales > Paenibacillaceae > Brevibacillus > Brevibacillus sp. HB2.2. The sequence goes on along the minus strand of NZ_JABSUV010000045.1, from coordinate 1,913 downwards.
AACGACTGGCTCTCTGCCCGGATGCATTCTTTTTCGGAAATCAATGGAAAATACTTATAGCCCCTTCCCGATTTTTCAAAACCGATCACCTTTTTCTTTAAAAGTCTGTTGATGAAGGTACGAACGGTTTGATCGGTCCACTCGATTTCATCAGGCAAGAGGAGTGCGATATTTTCAGCGTTTATAGGGTTGTTTTTCCAAATGATCTTCATGATTTCCCACTCTGCTTCCGAAATTTTTGGGATATTGGGCATGTACTCACCTCCTCATTCATCTTTTGATTTACAGATGTAAATATAATCTGTTGGGTTAATATTACAAATGTAAATGGAGTGTGTCAAGGGAAAGTTTCCATTTTTAACCATGATGTCTGCCGGATGCAGACCAGATAGAATAACTACAGTTATCTGGTGATCGCATGAGAGCAGCGAACGCAAAAAAGGCCATTCCGCAAAGGATGGCCTTTAGTAATCGCGTGCTGCGTCGAACCAGCTTTGAGCCATTTCCTCCGTAATAGGCAGGCCAATTTGGTGGTCAGACTGGCTTAGTTGCCATACAGCTTCACCCAGGTCTTCTCGTTCAGTGGTTTCGATACCTTTAAGGGTGTTGAAGCGCACGGTGAAGGCGGTAATGGCTGCCTCGGCATCAGCGAGGCTGCGGGCTTGGGCCAGTGCCGCTTGTGCAACGTCATAGGCTTCATTAGCCAGCTTTGCCAGACGTTTCGGCCAGGACGAAAATGGGCGGCCAAACTCGGTTGTCCACCATTCGGGCTTCCGTAATTGGCTCACGGAAGCGTAGCCAGTCCACGGACGGGTCTTAGCTCGCGCTTTCATTTGCTGCTTCAGTCGCTTACCCGTAATCTCCTCCACGTTATAGGCGATAAATCTGTCAAGCAACGGCCACACATTTAATGGCGGCAAATCACCCAGATCAGGCATAAAGCGCAGCTCCAAATTCGTTAACTGGGCCTGACGAGCTAGCAGCTCCAAATCGCAGAAATTCCCCCACAAGCTCAGTGATGTAAGATTTTGAAATCTCTCTAGACACGAAAGCGAGATAGGCTGCGCAAGCGGTTCGTTTCGAAGCGTCAGGCTCGTGACCTGGTGTAGTGCGCCCAGATCGGGAAGCAAGAAGGGCTCATGATTCTTGCGGCGGCTGGTGCGCGGCTTCAATGTCAGAGAGTAGGGCATGTCGCCAGCGACAGAAAAACGCGATAGATCACCAGCTACACTCAGACGGAAATATTCAGAGACCTGGCGTTTCGGGAGCTTCAGATGCAAACGGCTTTCAAACTGGTCCAGTTCAATATGCAAGCCGTGCAATTTGGATTGGCTGGCGTCCACGACTTTGTCTTTAGGCAGGATCGGAACCCATGTCATTTCTTCAATGGGGCGTTCTATGGCCCAGTCGAAGAAGCTCGTGTCACTCCCAGCGTAGTACAGAACTCGCGGCCAAGGCGAGCCAGCTGGTGTGGCGAAGGAATCGAATACATTCCAATTAATGGGTGTATAGGGATCGACGTGTAGGTCTGTTTTATTGCCCGCTTGTGACGGTCCAATGGAGAGGCTGCCTACGCCGGGCTTGAGAACAAGTGTGTGGCTGTGAGGGCCAGTCAGGTCGATAGGATAACGACCATCCTCTCTAATAGAACCAGCAGGAGAACCAACTTGCTTATGAATTGGCATTTAACTCATCCTTCCGCTATGTACTCACTATATCAATACCTTTGGGCTTACTAAAAATATAGCATAGAAAGTTGCAGTTGCTGCAGTGGAGAGAAGAATATTTCCAGTCTACGCTCCGGGCTACGTCCTGCTAGGAAGTGTAGACTGTCCGCTCCGCAGCGATTTGCGGGGAAATGCAAAAGTGGTAGTCGCTACGTCGTTTGTGCACGTTGCATTTCTTTTGCCCGT
>NZ_JABSUV010000044.1:0-50169 GCF_013284275.1 Brevibacillus sp. HB2.2 | reverse complement strand
CTCAATCCCCCAGCTGGCGTGTCAGAGTCGAAGAGAACTGTGCTTTTTCTTCTCCTCCGCTATGTTGACTCAAACCAAATTTTTTTGTGAGATATGTTTTCTTATCATGTGACAATCATTTCCAAATATCGTCTTATTGTGTGAGCTTCAACGTCAAGAAAAGATGGAGGAGACACATATGACCTCGACCTCTCAAAGGCGTTATCCTGTACTGGCAAGTAGCGCACTCCTAACAGCCACACTGCTCCTGTCACCAGCCTCGGGCACAGTCATGGCGAATCAGACAGGGAACCAACAAGCAGAAGCTCCCCTTCAGGAAAATCAGTTAAGCGAAAAGGTAAAACGAACGGAGCAAAAGCTGCAAAAGCTCATCCCAACGCTCAATGACACATCAAGATATATTACCTTGGAAACGAAAGACCAGCCTGTGTACGAGATCCGTTATGAAAAAAATAATGAATTCTTTGCCAGAGCCTATATCCATGCAGAAACCGGGAAACTGCTCACGTATTTATTGGATGACAAGGATCTTGAAATTCCTGATGACAAGCTGGCCTATAAGAGCGCCGATACCTTCATGAAGGGGTGGATCGGTGAAATGCGCAGCCTGTACAAGGTAACGCGAGCTCCTGTAGGCGATGTCATCTATAGCCGCTATGTAAATGGCATTGAGGTAGTTGGCGATGAGTTTCGGTTGTCAGTAAACAGTGCGGGACAGGTAACCCACGTTTCGGAAGGAGAAAACACGCTGACAAACATCAATCCAGCTGACTTCCTCCCCCCAGCCCAGGCGATGAAGAAAGATCAGCTCAGCCGCTGTATCCCACCCCTACTGCAACTCATGTACAAGACTGGTGAAAATCAGACCGATCTCGTCTACTCCGCTGTATTCTCCGGTTATGTGGACGCAGTAACAGGAGCTGAGCTGATCACTAATCGGCAATACAGAACCTGGAGGTGGAAACCAACCTCCCTCACGCCTGGTGGAAAGGTAGTAAAGGTGAAGAATGAGCAGGAGGCAACGCGGATTTACGAAAGCGAGTTTGGTATCAGCCTGAAGGGTAGTATCTTCAATAGCAATGGCGGCAATAGCGAGATGGAAAGGGTCTATTTTTCGCCTGATTTTAGTGAGTATTTGTATACGAAGGATGACGTTGTGATCGGATTTAAAAGCTATTCGAACACCCAAACCGAAAAAGGAAAGACAATATTATCGGAAAAGCAGCTTCTTGCGAAAGCTGTTCAGTTCCTGCAGCCATATCTCAAACAGGAAGAAAAGGAGTTCTACTACAGGGTGACTCCTGATTGGAAGAATCCTGATAGGGGGAATCCACATCAGTATGTAGTAGAGCTTGTGCCATCTGTTGAGGGACTTCCGCTGGAATATGGACGAAGCATTGGTATTGGTGTGAATGGAGTCACAGGGAAAATCACCGAGTACTATCAACAACTCGACCAAAAGCCTGCCAAGCTCCCGGATAAGAGGAAGGCTGTCTCCATAGATGCAGCAGCCAAGGCCTTGCTGGCGAAACCCACCGAACTGTTATACATCTACCCATTTATTAATGGAAAGAGGTTGGCCAAACCGGTCCTTGCCTATTCAATTGATCTTAACGATATCGATATCAATGCCCTGACAGGTAAGTTCAAAGAGTAGGTAGTAAATGGTCAGTTAGATTATTGTTTCGTCATGTAGAGGATGTTGTCATGCAGAAACTGGTATGTTAAAATCGTGCTGACAATTAACGATAGGAGATGAAGAGGATAATGTAATCATTCTTGCCGCTTTTTTAAAGAATAAAGCAGAATTTGTCTTATTCTTTATTGGCAAGATCGTTACCTTATTCTTTTCTCTCAGAAAATATATCCTTTTTATACCCTGCATGGGTTGGATGTGTTGTATTTTTTGAGCTACAAGAAAGGTAACTTTCTTGTAGCTCTTTTTTATTCTGAGAAGAGATAAACCATTTCAAGGAGGATGAAAGCGATGGAGATTGAGGTTGTAGATGATTATGTGAATCGGTTCCTATTGTGCGAAGCGGTTCACAAAAAAACAAATCGGTTGCCGGAGAATAACCTATTTATCGACAGATGCACGTAGTAATCCGTCTGCAAACGTATGCGCTTTTTCTATATAGATGAATAACGTGTCAGCCCATTGACGGTTGCTTTATATGGTTTCTCCGGCGGTAAGGAGAAGACATGAAACTAACCTCGAAATATGAAACGATTCGGCAAATACTGTCCGAATGCAAGCAGCCCGAGTATCGGTATGCTCAGATTATGGACGCCATTTTCAAGCAAAACATCGGTGAATACGAACGGATGACCATCCTACCCAAATTTTTGCGCGACGAGTTGAACCGGGTACTAGGTCCGAACGTTTGCAATATCGCTCCGGTAAAGGAACTCACGTCGAAACAGGTTAGCAAGGTGCTGTTTGCGATTCCGGGCGACGAACAGGTGGAGGCCGTACGACTTACTTATGAGCGGGGGTGGAAATCGTATTGTATTTCCACACAGTGCGGCTGCGGATTCAGGTGCAAGTTTTGTGCTACCGGTACCATTGGCCTGAAACGAAATCTGACCGCCGACGAAATTACCGACCAATTGCTGTACTTTCGTTTGAACGGCCACTCTTTGGACAGCATCTCATTCATGGGCATGGGGGAGGCGCTCGCCAACCCGCATATTTTTGAGGCCATGACGATATTGACCGACCCGTATCTCTTCGGTTTAGGACATCGACGAATTACGATTTCCACGATCGGCTTGTTGCCGGGGATCGACAAGCTGACTCGGGAGTTTCCCCAGGTTAACCTAACCTTCTCGCTGCATTCGCCGTTCGACGATCAGCGAAGCGAGCTGATGCCGATCAACGACCGATTCCCAGTCCGCGACGTACTGATGGCATTGGATCGCCACATCAGGGAAACAGGGAGAAAGGTATATATTGCGTATATTCTTCTTCGTGAAGTAAACGACTCGACAGCGCATGCGGAAGCAGTTGCCGAGTTGCTAAGAGAAAGAGGACCTTGGGAACATCTCTACCACGTTAACCTGATTCCATTCAATTCGACCGAAGTTACGCCAGACAGCTATCGGCAATCCGATCCTTCGCGGATTAAAGCGTTTGTTCGGATCTTGAAGTCAAGGGGGATAAGCGTCACGGTCCGAACTCAATTCGGATCGGACATAAACGCGGCATGCGGCCAGTTATACCGTTCTGAATAATGTGGTATATTGGATCATAATGGAAATGGTAAGTGGTGAAGGGGGGACATGCCATGGAGAAACGCTGCGTATTGTTAATGGGGGCTAGCGGCTACTTGGGAAGTCAAATCTATCAGGAGCTATTGCCGGATAATGCCATTGATCTGATAGGTACTTGCTTTTCTGCACAAGTTGACCATCAATTACTTCGGGTCGACGTGACTGACACCCCTTCTTTTTCAGCGATACTGCAAGAGTTTTCACCGCATGTTGTCATTTGGGCGTTGATGAGTGCAACAGATGAACGAGAGCTAATAGAAAAAGGCTTGGATGTTCTGCTTTCTCAGTTACCGGAAGAGAGCAAATTGATCTTCATCTCCACAGACGGAGTCTTCGGAAGAGGTACTGGCTCTTATCGGGAAGAAGATCAGTCCGAGCCGTTAGATGAGAGAAATCCGTTAGCTGCTTATTCAAATGCCAAAATACGTGGGGAAGCTACCATTCGCCAGCGGCATCCCAATCATGTCATCGTGCGAGTGGGCCCGATCTATGGTCGCAATGCGGTTGGGCAATGGGATAAACGCGTCGCTTCGATGAGTGTAGATCTGGAAGCTGGGAGAGAAATAAGCCGGTCAGGTAATTTGTACAAGTCGTTTGTCCATGTGGAAGACGTGGGGAATGCCATCCACGAATTGCTGCATGGTCCTTACCTTGGAACGCTACATCTAGGCCCAGCAGAGAAAGAGAGTTATTATTCTTTTTACAAAAAGATGGCTCTGGCATTAGGGTTGAATGCTGATGGTGTAAAAGAAACCTTGTTAACAGAAGCGGAGGCGCTGGAACGAGGGATTCCGTTGGACACTTCGTTGTGTACGAAAAAGGCGCATGAACTACTAAAAACCCGTTTTCGTCAGGCGGGATGGAAAAACACGCATGGAAACGATAACGACAAAGGAGAGTAGAGAACAATGAAAACAATCGGATTAATTGGCGGCATGAGCTGGGAGTCCTCCTTGGTCTACTACCGTTTGATCAATGAAACCGTCAAGGAGCGGCTGGGCGGTTTGCATTCGGCAAAAAGCATCCTGTATTCTGTTGATTTTGCCGAGATCGAAGAAATGCAACGAGAAGGACGATGGGAAGAAGCAGGCGAGCGGCTGGCGCTTGCGGCGAAAAGCCTCGAAGCGGCAGGAGCCGACCTGATTGTTCTCTGCACAAATACGATGCACAAGCTGGCGTATGCTATCGAGGAAGCGACCAGTTTGCCTTTTCTTCATATCGCGGATGCGACAGCGCAAGCGATCACAAACCACGGGCATAAACGAGTGGCACTGCTTGCGACGCGATTTACGATGGAGCAGGATTTCTATACAGGGCGTCTGCGTGATGTTCATGGATTAGAGGTATTGCTACCGGATGAACAAGAGCGAGCACTCGTCCATGAGATTATTTACAAGGAGCTGTGTGTCGGGATCATTCGCGAAGAATCTAAGCGTACATACCAGGCGATTATTGAGCGACTGGTCAAGGAAGGCGCCGAGGCAGTCATCCTCGGTTGCACGGAAATCGGTCTATTGATCACAGCCCAAGATTGCATGGTCCCGGTCTTTGATACTACTGCGATTCATGCAGAGGCAGCTGTGGAGGCTGCTTTGCGGTAGATCAAAGGCAAGAAATAAAAGACTGAGTTCATTCCATTTGCTACTAGAATGGATGACTCAGTCTTTTTTGTGCAAATGTATTTTATGAAACCAAAAAATCACAACCAAAAACACATAAAAACAATCAATTTACGTTGCGTTCATATTCGCTTAATATTTTCCCCGTAAGATTGGTGTCGTAGGAACCAAGAAATGAACATTCCGCAAAGAGGAGAGGTTCTCATGAAGAAATGGCATTATCCTTTACTTGCTTCCATTCTATCAATTGCGTTTTTAGCAGGATGTGGACAAGCACCAGGGTCACAACCAAACACACAAACCTCCACAAAGGAAAGTACAAACGCCTCAGGTGAGATTACAGTGTATACGGCGCTGGAGGATGACCAGATCAAAACGTATTTGGAATCCTTCAAAGCAAAATATCCAGATGTAAAGGTCAATATCGTCCGCGATTCTACAGGGATCATCACAGCAAAGCTGCTGGCGGAAAAAGATAATCCACAAGCAGACGTCGTATGGGGAACAGCAGCGACAAGCCTGCTTGTACTCGAACAGCAGGGCATGCTCGAAAGCTATTCGCCGAAAGGGATCGAGAAGGTATCTCCGGAGTTTAAGGATTCCAAGGAACCGGCAAGCTGGGTAGGAATCGATGCATGGGAGACTGCGATTGCAGTCAATACGAAGGAATTGGAAAAACGTAATTTGCCAATCCCGCGTTCATACGAAGACCTGATCAAGCCGGAGTACAAAGGGCTGATCGTGATGCCGAATCCAGCGTCTTCTGGAACTGGGCTTCTCACCGTCAACGGAATCATGCAATTAAAAGGGGAGAAAGAAGGCTGGGCGTACCTCGACAAGCTGCATGAAAACATGGCGATCTACACGCATTCCGGCTCGAAGCCAGCGAAAATGGCCGCATCGGGCGAGTATCCAATCGGTATTTCCTTTGGCTACCGTTCGATTACTGAGAAGAAAAAAGGCGCACCAGTGGAAGTCGTCTTTCCAACAGAAGGCTCAGGCTGGGACGTAGAGGCGAATGCTTTGATGAAAAAGAGTCAAATCAAGCCAGAATCCAAGCTGTTCTTGGACTGGGCAATCTCGGATGAAGTCATGAAAGCTTATAACCAGAACTTCGCCATCGTCAGTGTCAAGCAAGAAGGCGCGACACTTCCGGAAGGCTACGCAGTAGATCCGATCAAGCAATTAATCAAGCTCGACCTGAATCAAGCCGCAAAAAATCGCGACAACGTCTTGGCGGAGTGGGAAAAACGATACGCGACCAAGAGTGAACCCAAGTAAGCAGCGAGGAGAACAGCATGACACAATCCTATCTATCCATTCAAGGGGTCAGTAAACGCTTTGGTTTGTTTGCCGCATTGGAGCACATTTCCATCGAAATTGACAAGAATGAATTTGTTTGTCTGCTCGGTCCCAGTGGCTGCGGTAAAACAACATTACTGAGAATGCTGGCTGGATTGGAACAGCCGACAACAGGCAAGATGATTCTGGGAGGCAGGGAGATTACTTCTCTGCCTCCTGCAAAACGAAACATTGCGATGATGTTCCAGTCGTACGCCTTGTTTCCTAATTTGACGGCTGCCGAAAACATTGCCTTTGGCCTGCAAGAAAAGAAGCTAGGGAAAAAAGAGATCGCAGCCAAAGTAGAAGAGGCGCTAGACATGGTTGATTTGTCTCATGCCGCCGCCAAATATCCCAGCCAGCTCTCAGGCGGTCAACAGCAGCGAATTGCCTTGGCGCGAGCGATTGCACTATCGCCGGATATCTTGCTTTTAGATGAACCACTATCCGCATTGGATGCAAAGGTAAGACAAAAGCTGCGCCGGGAGATTCGGCGTTTGCATGAGCAGTACGGCATGACAACAGTGATGGTCACCCATGACCAGGATGAGGCATTGACCATGGCAGACAAGATCGTCGTCATGGATCACGGCGAGGTCGTTCAGGTAGGTACACCCGAGGAGATCTATAACAGACCAGCGACTCCGTTTGTTGCTGATTTTATCGGAGCGATCAACTTTTTTGAGTACAGTCGCTTTGAGAATGCGCAATCTGATCCGAATCGCTTACTTGCGATCAGACCAGAGCATGTGCGGCTTTTGCAGCAAGAATCCGAATGCACCATGCCTGCGACTATTTCCGAAATAGAGTTTCGCGGTGCTTTTTACCGAATCTTTCTGGAGTGGCAAGAGGAAGGGCAGAGAAAAAAAGAGCTTCTGACAATCGATTTAATAGCGGCCGAGGCACAAAGACTTGGAATTGCCCGAGGCAAAAAGATGTGGCTGGAGTTTCCGCTAGAGAATTTGCTGACATTTGAGCATGCGCCAACCATAGAGGAACAGGAGTGAGCAGCATGAAGGAAATGACATCGATCTTCGATGGAAAAGCCCTGCAAAAGTGGCTCATCGGCCTTGTCGTTCTTGGATTGTCAGCGAGTGTCCTGTTGCCACTTGGCCAGCTGTTTTCCAAAGCATTCTATAACAAGAACGGTCAGTTCATCGGCCTGGACAATTTCGTTACGTACTTTTCCACCCCAGCACTGGCAGGGTCGCTGAATAACACCTTGTATATTTCTGGGATGACCACGCTGATTGCAGTCACACTCGCTTTTTTGTTCGCGTATGCCTTGACGCGCAGCGGGATTCGCGGAAAACGAGTCTTTCGGGCGATCGCGCTGCTGCCGCTGTTTGCGCCCACAATGATGCACGGAATCGCCCTGACCTACCTTTTTGGGAATCAAGGGCTGGTGACGACAGGGATCTTCGGATTGCTTCCGTTTCAATGGGACATCGATTTGTACGGCCCAGTTGGGATTGTTTTGGCGGAGATCGTCTATGTTTTCCCACAAGCGTATTTGATTCTCGCAGTTTCCCTTGCTTTTGCCGACTATCAATTGTACGAAGCGGCGGATACGCTCGGAGCGAACCATTTGCGCAAGTTTTTTGTAGTGACGATTCCCAGTGTGAAATACGGGATCGTCAGCGCCTGCTTTGTCTGTTTTACTCTCTCGTTTACTGACTTCGGAGCACCAAAGGTTGTCGGCGGACAGTTTTCCGTACTGGCAACAGACGTCTACAAGCAGGTCATCGGTCAGCAAAATATGACGATGGGCGCAACGGTTGGGCTGCTATTGATCATTCCTGCGCTCGTAGCGTTTGTCGTGGACCGGATTGTTGAGCGAAAGCAGCATGCGGCTGTAACAGCCAAGTCCAAACCGTATCGAATCAAGGAAAATCGTTTGCGCGACACGTTTTACTTCATTCTTTGTTTGAGCGTCAGCGGATTTTTGCTGCTTCTCATGGCTGCGGTGGTACTAGCTTCTTTCATTAAAGTATGGCCGTACAATCTGACTTTCGGCTTGGATCATTACGATTTTTCCAACGTAGCTGGAGAAGGGATCGAGCCACTGTGGAACAGCATTCTCGTCGCCTTGCTGACGGCAGTGATCGGGACGGCGGTGACGTTTATTACGGCCTACACTATAGAAAAGTCCCAAGTGTGGAAGGGGCTTCGCCAAGCTGGATACTTCCTGTCGATTCTCCCGCTGGCATTGCCGGGGATGGTCATTGGGCTAGCGTACATTTTCTTCTTCAATAATCCGTCGAATCCATTTCACGGGATGTACGGAACGATCTGGATTTTGATTTTGGCGAACGTCATTCATTTTTTCGCAGTTGGTTTTATTACAGCAACGAGCGCATTGAAAAAGCTCGATCCCGAGTTCGAGCAGGCGGCAGAATCCATGGGGATCCCGCAGACAAAGCTACTGTGGCGCGTCACGATTCCCGTCTGTATGCCGGCAATTGTCGAGATGGCGGTGTACTTTTTCATCAACTCGATGGTGACGATCTCGGCGGTTGTTTTTCTGTACGCAGCCGATTTCAAGTTGGCATCTGTCTCCATCGTGAACATGGATGACGCCGGGGATGTGGCTCCGGCAGCAGCGATGTCTGTATTGATTGTCTTCCTCAACATCCTCGCACGTGCTGGTGCAGAATGGATCGCATCCAAACTTCGCAAGCGGACAACAGGGTCCTACCAAGAGAAAGGTCAGGTGGCATAAAGCATGAAAGCAGTAGTATTTGATTGGGCAGGAACGATGGTAGATTACGGATGTTTCGCTCCTTTGGCTGTCTTTTTACAGGTGTTCAAAAAACGGGGGATCGAGCTGACAGCAGCAGAAGCGCGCGAACCGATGGGGATGCTCAAGCGCGATCATATCCAGGCGCTTTGCAAAATGGAGCGGGTAGCAGCGCTATGGCAAGAGCGTTACGGTCGACTTCCGAATGAAGCGGATGTGGACGAATTGTACGCTGACTTCGAACCGATGCTGATGGCTACGCTGCACGAGTATGCCACTCCTGTTCCGGGAGCAATTGAATTGGTAGGACGTCTGCGTGAGCAGGGCTTCAAAATCGGCTCGACCACAGGCTACACAAGAGAAATGATGAATGTGGTAGCAGCATCGGCTAAACAACAGGGCTACGAGCCGGACGTACTGATCACCCCAAGTGAAGTGCCTGCAGGACGTCCGTATCCATGGATGTGCTATCAAAATGCGATCCTGCTGGACGTATATCCAATGAACGAGATAGTCAAGGTCGGTGATACGACGAGCGATATGAAAGAAGGCAGAAACGCCGGAATGTGGACCGTTGGCGTTCTGAAGGGTGGAAGCGAGCTCGGTCTGTCCTTGGAGGAAGTGACGAGCATGCTACAGGAAGAGCTGGATAAAAAACTGGCTATCGCAACAGAACGACTGATGGCAGCGGGTGCGCACTACGTGATCGAGGAGATCGGATGCTTGGATGAGGTGCTCAAAAAGATCGAGATGCGTCAGGCAGAAGGAGAGAGACCATGAATCAGACAAGACCAACCGATAATCCGTACTTGTTGCTCACCCCCGGGCCATTGACCACTTCCCCAACCGTCCGCGAGGCGATGCTGCGGGACTGGTGCACGTGGGATCGTGATTACAATGAACTGGTACAGGCAATCCGCCAAAAGCTCGTCCGATTGGCAACTACGCAGGTAGAGGATTATACGAGCGTTTTGATACAAGGTAGCGGTTCCTTTTGTGTGGAAGCAGTGGTGAGCAGTGCGATTCCCGCAGACGGCAAGCTGCTCGTCATGACGAATGGTGCATACGGGGATCGGATCGTGGAAATGGCACAAATTCATGGAATCCCGACGGAGGTCATTGATTTTGGCGAAGTGACAAAAGCCGATGCAGAGGTATTGGAGCAGAAACTAGCGGCGGATGCAACGATCACGCATGTGGCTGTCGTGCATTCAGAAACGACTACGGGCATGCTCAATCCCATCAAAGAAATCAGTGAAGTCGTCAAGAAATACGGAAAAGTCTATATCGTAGATGCGATGAGCAGCTTCGGTGGCATTCCAATGGATGCAGCAGAGCTCTCGATTGACTTCTTGATCTCAAGCGCGAACAAATGCATCCAAGGCGTGCCTGGCTTCGGCTTTGTCATTGCCAAAACGTCTGCGCTCATCAACTGCAAAGGGATCGCCCGTACGTTGTCCCTCGATTTGTACAGCCAGTGGAAGACGATGGAGGAGCAAAACGGAAAGTGGCGCTATACTTCTCCGACTCATGTCGTGCGAGCTTTTTATCAAGCACTGATAGAGCTTGAGGCAGAGGGCGGAGTGGAAAAACGGTACGAGCGTTATCAGCGCAATCAGCAGTTACTCGCAGAAGGCATGGAGCGCATCGGTTTTCGCATCCTGTTGCCAAAAGAATCGCAATCGCCCTTCATCACTTCCTTTTATTATCCCGAAAGCGAGGCATTCACCTTCGCACAGCTGTATGAGCGGCTAAAGCAGGCAGGCTTCGTCATCTATCCGGGTAAAATCTCGCAAGCGGACACGTTTCGGATTGGCAATATCGGAGAGGTTTACCCAGAGGATATCGAGAGATTAATCACCGCAATGGAAAACAATCGTTTCTGGCTGGAGTAAAGAATGAGGAGGCTATCGTGATGAAGGTGTTTTGTTTGGGTGGAGCGGGAAATATTTGTCGAGAAGCCGTGCTCGATCTCGTGATGCATTCAGATTTTGAGCAGATCACGATCGGAGATTTTCATGAAGAGGAAGGTCGCAAAGTAGTCGAGTGGTTGAACGATCCACGCGTAGATTTTGTTCCGGTAAATGTACGCGATCATGCGGATACGGTCCAAAAAATGCGCGGCTACGACATCGTTATGGACGGAACCACGATCACACTGAACGGTTTGTCTACTGCTGCGATTGCGGAGGCTGGCTGCCATGGCATCAATTTGAACGGTTTTGGGGAAGAAAACGCATCAGACGCGATCTTCCGCGATCATGGGAAGACCTGCCTGCCAGGCTTTGGCATGACACCTGGACTGACCCAAATGATGGCGATGCATGCAGCAAACCAGCTCGATGAAGTCGACGAAGTCCGCGTCAGCCACGGTTCCTTTCGCCCGATTGCCTTTTCCAAATCAATCACAGAGACGACGACCTACGAGTATGATCCAGACTTGCCAGGGCGCGTCGTCTATGAAAATGGGGAATTTATTCAAGTCCCGCCATTTGCTCGCCCACGCGAAATAAAGCTTCCCGAGCCGTATGGAAAAACAATTCAGTACATCATTCCTCATGCAGAAACGAAGACGCTGGCAAAGGCTTTGTCCCCAAAAGGGGTAAAGCTGATCGAGGTGCGCGGAACATGGCCGAAGCAAAACATGGAGCTAGTCAAAGCCCTCTATGATTATGGCTTTTTACGCAACGACCTCATCACAGTAGGGGAAACAAAGGTGGGAATCCTTGATTGTATCTCCCAATACCTCTACAATTCTAGGGAGGGAAAAGAGACGGAATTATACGGGTATTCGCTTCATGTCGAGGTAACAGGTACCAAGGACGGTCGCAAAGTAGGACACGTCCTGTACCATACACATCCGGCATCTGACGGCTCTGTAGTCGATTGGGCTGGGCTGCGCGCCTATACCCGCAACGTAGGAATCCCGCTGGCGATTGCGACTGAGCAGATCGCAAAAGGAAACGTAAAAGCTACTGGCGTCATCACACCAGAAGAAGCATTTGATCCGGCTGTGATTTTTCACGAGCTGGCAAAACGTCAGATTTACATCCATGGAGAGAAAATCGAAATGACGTAAAGTACGATAGGGGGACATTCGTCGTGTCGTTGTTCGGGGAAGAGCGTAAGCAAATCATTTTGCAGTTGATCAATTCCAATGGCAAGGTGCGGACCAATGAACTGGTAAAAAAGCTGCAGGTCTCGTCTGAGTCGATCCGCAGGTATTTGGAAGAGCTGGAAGCGGAGAAAAAGCTGAAGCGGGTTTATGGCGGGGCAGTAAAGCTGACAGTGGAGCGCTTTGAGCCTTCTCATATTGCTCGTGAAGTCTTACGAGCGGAAGAAAAGAAACGGATTGGACGGTTGGCAGCAGATTTGGTACAAGACAGCGATACCATTGTCATCGATGAAGGAACAACGACTCTGAAAATGATCAACTTTCTCGTGACGAAAAAAGATTTGACGATCCTCACTAGCTCGATCACGGCGCTGAATCGACTAATCGAGTACCAAAACAATGGAATGCTTGCGGCAGACATTTACTTCCTGGGTGGGAAAGTGAGTGCCAAGCATCATCGGGTCAGCGGGACCTATGCAGAGAAGATGATGAAACAATTTTATGTAGACAAGGCGTTTATCGCGGCAGACGGCATCCTGCTCCATAAAGGCTTGACTTGCTATGAGCCGGATCGAACGGAACTCGCCCGTTGTTTCATCGAAAATGCTAATGAAAGCATTGTGCTAGCGGACCACTCCAAGATAGGGGTCAGCACATTGTGCAAGATCGCAGACTTGGGAGAAGTCGATATCGTGATCAGCGATATGGCAGCACCAGCAGAGTGGAATAAAGAACTCCAAGCAAAAAATGTAGCATGGATGGTAGCAGAGGAGTAGTAGCAAACAGGCCAGTGTTCCCCACGACAGGGAAGCTGGCCTGTTTGCTTTAAGAAGAATGCTGTAACCAAAAAGGCAGCATATGCAGCAATCTCTCTCTGGTAAGGGCAGCGCCGCCATTCCATTTTTGCGCTTCTACAAAATAGACAAAGCCGTGTTGAACGGCAGGCAGACTGTGCCACCTATCACTTTGCATGAATGCGGCAGTAGCCTGACGCGATTCGGGGTCTTCGGACAGCAGCATAAAGATTCGATCGCCTGCGTACAGGTGGATGTCCTTCTCTTGAATTTCGATAAAGCCGTAGCCCGCTTGCAGTACTTCTTGAATTTTATCCACAGGAGTAAAACCGCTCGGATGGTAGAGGGCGGAGGAAAGTCCTGAAGTGCCCATTACGAACAGACGCCCGCCATGCTCATGGATAAAGACGGAGGCAGTCTCACCAGGCACAAGCTCGGAGCGGAGCTGATTCCACATAGTGGCAGCGTTCATGTGGTATTTCCTGAGCCATTCTTGCGCCTCGTCCTTTTTCCCCAGCCATTCTCCGAGTGTATGCAATCGTTCCTCCAGCGAAGCAAATGAATTAAACGTGAGCGTGGGGGCAATCCGGCTCATCTGCTTGTATTTGTCTTCTTCTGCGTTCGCGAAAATGATCAGATCTGGCTTCAATGTCGTCAAATGGTCATAGTCAACGGGAAAGGCGATATCCTGCACGCGTTTTACTCTGTCTCGATAGATTGTTCGTTCCATCCAGGTAAAATTCCCGCCGACGATGTTTTCCACATGGAGCGCGAGCAAATCATTAAACGTCTCCCCTATATAAATAATGCGTTGTGGCTGAAGGGGGATCTCTACCTCATGCCCTGTCCAGTCCCGCACGAGCTCCATGCGTTGAGTCAGCCTGGAATATTGCCTTGGCGTGTAACCGGTCGTTTTTCGAAAGCGACGATTGAAATAATACTCATCCGTGAAGCCGACCTGCGAGGCGATGTCCCGCAATGAATCGGTTGAGCTTTTCAGGAGCTTTTTCGCTTGATAAATACGCAGCGCTGTCAAATATTCCAAAGGCTTTTTACCCGTCAACTGGCGAAAGAGCAGCGTGTACTGCCACGACGGCACATTGGCCAGTTGTGCCAACTGCTTGACCGTCATGTTCTCTTGATAATTTTGCTGGATATAACGAATGCTGTTCTCCACCTCTTTGCTCTTGTTGGGCATATGGGTAGAAGATAAATTTTGCTCTAGCAAAAATCCGAGCAGCTTCTGGAACCGCAATTGCTGCCAAAAGCTGTCCAATTCAGAAGAAGTGGAACTGCTCAAGAGCAAAGCATCACATAAGCGCAAGAGCTGAGCAGAAGGGTGAGCGGACAGCTCGATACGGCCATCAAGCAGTTCGAATGGGTACGGTAGGGGCTTATTGTCTGCATCGAACAAGATGACGGTAAATGAGATTTGATAGCACTCAATTGCGCTGTCGTACAAGGATTCGATAGCAAAAGGAGTAGACGGTGAAAGCAAGAAACACTTTCCTGCCAAAGGTGTAAACGTTTGGTCGTGAATACGGAGGCTACCGTACCCTTTTTTGAAAAAGAGTAGGGTATGGAAGGGAGTGGGTGAAGGATTAGCCGACCGCTCTACTTTACACAACTGAAAATGAAGGGAACCGAGCGGAGGATGAGGTGATATAGAGTGAAGCATCGGTTTTTTCCTCCTTTTTTGTGAGAATCATTATCATTCTATCATTCGTCTACAAAAGAAAGAAGCTTTTCAACAATGATTGAAAAGCTTCTTGTGTTCGATTCAGGCGGACATGATAGATTATTTGGCTAGGATTTCAGGAATCTTTTGCAGGAGCCACTCTCGTGTTGTTGCATCACTGCTAGATTTTTCGATGTCGATAAAGTAGACATACCCGTTTTTCACAGCAGGGAGGTCTTTCCAGACGCGTGATTTTAGCAACTCCTGCGTAGATTTCTCAGCTTCCTCGCTCGGCGTATTCAGAATAAAGATACGATCTCCCGCTATTTCGGGCAAACGTTCCACGGAAATGAGCTCAAATCCTTTTTGTGCATCGAGTATTTTCTGAATGGGCGCGGTGGGCTTGAATCCGTTTGTATCGTAAAGGACTTGGGAAAGCCCTGTTCTTGCCATGACAAACAGCCGATCCCCCGGATAATAGGTAAAGACAGAGGCGGTTTCCCCTTCTTTCATGCTGCCAGACTTCTTCAGCTTCTTCCACATCTCCTCCGATTTGCGCTTGTAATCGGCAAGCCATTTGGTAGCTTCCTCCGGCTTCCCAAGAATATCACCGAGCTGGGTCATCCGCTCTTCCAACGGCGCGAATGTATCAAAAATGACGGTAGGGGCGATTTTGGCTAGCTGTTCATATTCTTTTTCTTCGGTATTTGCATAGATGATCAGGTCGGGCTGTAATTCCAGGACCTTTTCGAGATTAATGGGAAAACCGACATTCTCGACATCGTGCAGTTGGTCTTCAAAGATTTGATTGGTGTACCCGAATCCCCCAATTGGCTTCACGCCCAACGCGAGCATATCGCCAAAGGTCTCACCGGAATAGATGATTCGTGCAGGGGAGACCGGGATGTTACCTGCATGCCCGAGATAATCCGTATATGGACGTGTCTGGCTTTTCTGACTTGCCTCGTTGCTCGTTGTGGTCGTTGCTTGCGAAGCAGATGGACTGCATCCGATGAGCAAGCTGCCAGCCAGTACGAAGATTCCTAGCGTTCGGCTTATGTTGCGCATGTGTTTCATTTCCATTTTCCTCCAGTAGTCGTTTGATTCTGTTTACTATCAATGATAATCATTATCAGATATATCTTACCAGCTCAATGGACAAACGTCAGATAAGGATCATTGCTTTTGTACAAAGGGAAGGATTTCACACGGACAGTTGTGGAGTTTGGACAAAAAATACTGGAGAAAATGCATTGTCAAATAGAGAGGAAACACCTATGATCAGGATGCGAAAAGGTGAGAATGAGAATCAATTGGATAATCATCAACAGTTGTGAGAGAGGGTAGAAAGATGGTCAGAACGGTTCGGAAAGCAGGATTGGCATGGATGGCATTATTATTGATCATGATGCTCGTATTAACTGCGTGTGCAGAAAAAGCAGCGGAGCCAACATCCACTGAGCAGAAAGCATCGACAGAGAACACCGCTGCGAAAACCAAAGTGGTGAAGGACGCCTATGGTGATGTGGAAATTCCGGTAAAGCCAGAGCGGGTAGCGGCAATTTATCAGGAGGACTTTTTGACAGCACTGGGTGTGACCCCGGTTATCCAGTGGTATCACCCGGCGTGGGGCAAACAGGATTACCTCGATTTGGACGTGCCGCTTTTTGATATTACAGGAAGTATGGAAGCGTTACTTGCAGCCAATCCGGATATCATCATTGTGGATGGCTACGCTGATCCCAAGAAATACGAGGAATTCAGCAAGGTAGCCCCTACGTACAAGCTGCCGGATGAGCTCCGTAACGATACGATTGGCAGACTCAAGAAAATCGCCGAGGTGTTAGGCGTTCCAGAAAAAGCAGACGAAGCGATCCAAAAGTACAATGAGAAAATTGCGGATACGAAGGCAAAGCTGGAAAAGGCAATTGGCAATGAAACAGTGGCTGTCATTCGTTTGAACGTGGGAAATAAGCCGAATTTAGCCCTCTTTGGAGATGGCAATGTTTACACAGGAATGCTCTATAAGGAGTTGGGCCTTACACCGTATGCGCCTGCCAAAAATCAGGAAACCCACGTGGTATTATCAGAAGAAGCCATCCCGGCTATCGATGCAGACCATATCATTGTGTTCCCGTCGAACGGTACGTGGACTTCCGAAGAAAACAAGGATGCGCTCAAGATTTTGGAGAGCCCCATCTGGAAATCTGTTCCTGCTGTGAAAAAAGGTCATGTCTACCCAATGGAGCGGACACATTGGCAATCTGGTGCCATTCTGGCCAATATGAAGAAGGCAGACGATTTGGTCAAAGCGTTTGTAAAGTAATCGAGTTTACTAGAGAAAGCGCGTCATATCGGTTGATGCGCTTTCTTTTTTTATAGGTGGAGCTTGTCGTCGGGGTGTTAACTCATTATAATAAAAATGATAATCATTCTCACGATAAGGATGAGGGAGATGAATAACGAAGCATCCGGGGCCAAACTATCTCCACCATCATTCTTTGCCATGACGGCCATCCAAAAGTTCAATGTGGAAAGATGGCAGGACTATCTAGAGCCGGAAGACTACATGATGATTGTAGCAATAGATGGAGAAGGGCTCTTGGAAATCGAATCGTCGACATATCGGTTCACTCGGGAGAGGTGCTGGATTGCAGCACCGCGTCAGAACGTTCGGATCAGTTGCACGAGTCACGTTCTCGACTACTATTCTCTTACTTTTCGTGTCGTCCACACGGAAGCTCCGACAAAACAACAAGCTTGCGAGGCATTTTTTTGTCTGGAGGAGTTGACCTGCACGCCTTTTTCACGTGTCGTTGAATTGATTGCGGAGATTTACAAGCATCGCGAAGCCACGGAGGCGCTGCAACGATTTTATAATCACGTGCGGTTTGAGGAATTGCTATGTGTTTTGGCCCAGCAAAATGTGCCAGGCAAAACAAGGTTGGACCCGAGGAGAGCGGTTGAACGTTCGATTGAATATGTAGAGAAACACTATCAAGAGCCGCTGACCGTAGACCAGCTAGCACAGGAAGCGAATGTTCCACGTTGGCGATATACGCAGCTCTTCAAGGAAATGACGGGAGAAATACCACTCGATTACATGAATCAGCTGCGGATCAATCGGGCGAAGCAACTTCTGCTCATGACAGGTGATCGGATCAACGAGATTGCCCAAAACGTCGGATTCAACAGCGAGTATTATTTCAGTCGTCGTTTTAAACAGCGGGTAGGGCTCGCGCCAGGAAAATATCGCAACATTCATCGGGATGATTTACGAGTCGTCTCTCTTTATATGGAGGATTATTTGCTGGCTCTTGGCATTCGACCCGTTGTTCAATGGGCGCATACATATTGGGGACAGCAGGACTACTTGGGCCTGCATGATGTACCGACGTACGATGTGCTGACAGATGATGTGCAGATTTTGTCCAGTCGTGCCCCAGATGTCATTATGCTTCGGGAGTGTACAGGCTGGAAGGCGGATGTGTATGCCCAATGTGCCCGGATTGCCCTGACATGCGTGATTCAGCAGTTTGGACCGGATTGGCGAAAAACATTGCGCACCCTCGGTGATCGGTTGGGCCGAAGTGAATTGGCGGAGCGGTCAATCGAGCAGTATGAACAAAAAGTAAGAGCTGCCAAAAATATAATGGCACGCAGTCTCAAAGGGCAGAAGGTAGCCTTCTTGCGCATCTCGGCCGATCAAATCCTCGTGGAGAAAAGCTACACATCGCAGGTGTTGTTTCAAGATTTGGAAATGGAGCCGGCCCTATTGGTTAAAAAACAGTTCGCCAAGCAGGTGAGAGAAGGGGTATCGTGGGAAGAACTTTCTACGCTGGATGCCGATCATATTTTTTTCGCCTTTGACAGATGGCATCAGGGAGAAACAGGTGCCGAACAGCTACAGCTCAACCATCCCGTGTGGCAGGAGCTTCCTGCTGTCCAAAGCAAGCGGGCGTACCAGGTGGATTTCATGACTTGGATGAATCACGGTATAATCGCCAACGGAAAAAAGGTCGAAGATGTCCGAAAAGTATTAGCGTAAATCTACAAAGAAAAGCACGCAATTGTCCATTGACACTTTTTTCATGCTTCGCCTAAAATTCATATATGATAATAAGAATCAATATCACCAACAACTCAGCTCCAAACTAACGAAAAAAGGTGGCACGTATGAGTCAACACGCACATTCCCTAAATGAGGGGAATAACGAAAAGCCGGTTGCGTTTCGCTCTCGCCCTTGGGCAGCGACGCTTATTTTGACTGGTGGGGTTTTCGCTTTAATACTGGGGATGTTTTTGTCTGTGTCATTTGGAGCAGCCGACATTCACTTTGCTGTCGTATGGGAAGCTATTTTTCAATTTAATCCTGCTATTACGCAACATCAAATTATTCAGGAGATTCGATTGCCGCGATTACTCGGCGGTGCAATGGTTGGGGCTAGCCTCGCTGTTGCAGGTGCCATCATGCAAGGGATGACACGCAATCCGTTGGCAGATTCGGGATTGCTCGGTCTGAACGCAGGTGCCGGATTTGTTTTGGCACTTTGCTTCGCTTTTTTCCCGGGTCTGCCGTTCATGTATCTGATTCTCTACAGCTTTTTGGGTGCTGGCGTAGGGGCAGGTATGGTCTACGGGATCGGTTCATTGGCAAAAGGCGGCTTGACTCCGGTGCGCCTCGTTTTGGCGGGTGCCGCATTGACCGCCCTATTGTCTGCGTTAAGCGAAGGGATTGCGCTTTACTTTAAAATCGGACAGGACTTGGCCTTCTGGTATGCAGGCGGTGTGGCGGGAACCAAATGGTTTCAGCTTGAAGTCATGTTTCCGTGGATTGTCGCAGCTCTTATTGGGGCGATGATGTTGTCGCGTTCCATCACGATGCTCAGTCTTGGAGAAGATGTGGCAAAAGGATTGGGGCAGCGCACGGCACTAGTCAAACTGGCAGGCATGATCATCGTCCTGATTTTGGCAGGATCTGCGGTCGCCGTTGTTGGCGCTGTAGGCTTTGTTGGATTGATCGTTCCACATATGACCCGCTTTTTGGTGGGGGTCGATTACCGTTGGATCATTCCTTGCTCAGCCATTTTGGGCAGCTTGCTCGTCGTATTCGCCGATTTGGCCGCAAGAATGGTAAATCCCCCGTATGAGACGCCGTTAGGGGCACTTATTGCACTAATCGGTGTACCGTTCTTCCTTTACTTGGCGCGTAAAGAAAGAAGGGAGATGTAAATGATGCAGCAAATGGTTTCCCATTACCAAACCCGCAAAAGAAATAAAGCCTTTGCGGTTATGACGATACTCGCTATCCTCATTTTCATCGCGTTTATTATCAGTATGAACACAGGCTACATCCGGTTGTCACCAAGCGATCTGCTGATGACGCTAATCGGTTCTGGAACAGACAAACAAAGTCTGATCTTGTTTGAATTCCGCTTGCCCCGGATTGTCATTTCCCTCCTGATTGGGGCAGGACTTGCCGTATCCGGGTGTATTATTCAAGGAATTTCCCGCAACGCATTGGCTGAACCTGGTATTTTAGGGATCAACGCTGGTGCTGGCTTGATGGTGATGCTGTTCATTTCGTTTTATCCTTCAACGTCTGCGGCACCTGTTTTTTTGTTGCCAGTGTTGGCGTTGCTTGGGGCCAGCGTGACAGCAACACTGATCTTCGTATTGTCTTATAAAAGACACAAGGGTTTGTCTCCGACCCGTATCATATTGACGGGGATTGCCGTGGCGGCTGGGATGAGTGCCGCGATGATCGTCTTGACGCTGAAGCTGAGCCCGGACAAGTACCAGTTCGTGGCGACTTGGCTCGCAGGTAGTATCTGGGGGACTAACTGGAAGTTCGTTCTTTCGCTCTTGCCCTGGATCGCCATTTTAATCCCCTATGTTTTTTACAAAGCACGCGTCATGAACGTGCTCAATTTGGGAGAAGAGTTGGCGAAAGGCTTGGGTGCACCGGTTGCCAAAGAGCAATTGAAGCTGCTGGCTGCCGCTGTCGGGCTTGCCGCTTCCTGCGTGGCAGTGAGTGGAGGCATCGGTTTTGTCGGGCTGATCGGTCCGCATTTGGCTCGAAGACTAGTGGGGCCAAAGCATGAGATGCTTTTGCCTACATCTGCGCTGGCGGGTGCGCTACTGGTCATCGTGGCAGATACGATCGGACGCTGGATCATGCAGCCGTCAGAGATTCCGACTGGGATCGTTGTAGCCGTTATCGGTGCTCCGTATTTCTTGTACTTGCTGGCACGTTCAAAAGCTTAGTTTCGCATATGGTGGATATAGCGAGCGTTTTCCCGACAAGTTACGGGGGAGACGCTCATTTTTTATATAGCGAAGTGGGAATGAGGCAATTTGGGAATTGAAAAGAGGGAAAGGTTGGAGGACAATGGGGGAGAAGAAGCAACCGCCTTGTGTTTGTTATAATAACAGCATGAGCATGTATCGGGACAAAAAGGAGTAAAGGCATATGATCGATCGATTAGACCACTTGGTTTTGACGGTAAAAGACATCGAGGCAACCTGTCACTTTTACGAAAAGGTCCTGGGTATGAAGGTAGTTACCTTTGGCGACGGCAGGAGGGCTCTGCACTTCGGCCAGCAAAAAATCAATTTGCATCAAATCGGACAAGAATGGGAGCCAAAAGCGCTGCATCCAGTCGCAGGCTCCGCTGATTTGTGTCTTATCACATCGCTACCACTTGAACAAGTCATCCAGCATATTCATACATGCGGCGTCCAATTGGTGGAAGGTCCTGTTGAAAAAACAGGGGCCATCGGGCCAATTCGTTCGGTCTATTTTCGTGATCCGGATCAAAATTTAATCGAGGTCTCTCAGTACTTGCCACAGGAATCAGGGGAGGGTTCCCTTGCTCCTGCCATCAAGGAGATTTCCAAGAGATTGCAAGAACGTGAACGTGGGACGAGCGCCGCATACAGTGTCTTGCTTCCACTCGTCAAAATGGCTGACAACCAGCTAGGCATTTTATTTGAAAAAAGAGCCAGTACGATGCGGCGACAGGCGAACGAGGTTTGTTTTCCGGGAGGGCGAGCTGAGGAGAGCGACGAATCTCGTTGGGCGACGGCTGCTCGGGAAACAAGCGAGGAGTTGGGGATTCCACTTGATCGTATTCACTATATAGGCGAGCTCGATCAGGTGATTGGGCCAGGCTCCTCTATTATTACGCCCTTTATTGGATACGTGGAAGGAATACCAGAGATGAAGCCGAATCCAGACGAGGTCGGAGAGGTCTTTATCCTTCCACTCGATCGTCTGTTGGCAACACAGCCAGCGAAGTATCTTTCCACTGTCATGTCCGAGCCCGAAGAGGATTTTCCTTATCATCTGATCCCGGGTGGCAAGCGATATCCGTGGAAAATAGGCACAGTCGAGCATTTGTTTTACGAGGTGGACGGGCGTGTCATCTGGGGGTTAACTGCCCGGGTGTTGGCTCAGTTTCTTGAATGGATTCACATCGACAACCAATCAACTGATAAACAATAAAAGCGCTTGTTCAAAAAGTTGAGGAGTGGAAAACCATGTGGACAAACAATTCGATCACTTCGCGTTTCCATTTGAAATGGCCGATTATTCAGGCGCCAATGGCAGGGGGAGCGACCACACCTGCCTTGGTAGCCGCTGTCTCAGAAGCAGGGGGACTCGGAACGCTTGGTGCAGCCTATATGTCTCCTGAGCAGATTCGTGAGGCAATCAAGTCCATTCGAGCGTTAACGGATAAACCGTTTGGCGTAAATCTGTTTATCCCGGAAGATTTCGATGCTGACCAGCAGATCGCAGAAGGCGTTGATCAGGCAATGAATGATGTGCGCGATCGATTGGGCATCCCGCATAATCCGCAGGTGACGCAATTTACAGAGCCGTTTGCTGAGCAGATGGCTGTCGTCCTGGAGGAACAGCCTGCCGTTTTCAGCTTTACCTTTGGTGTTTTGGATCATCACTTGATGGCAGAATTGAAGCAGCGGGGAATCACTGTCATCGGAACAGCGACAACCGTTCGTGAAGCAATTGCATTGGAAGCGAGCGGTGTCGATATGATCTCCGCGCAAGGCAGCGAAGCAGGCGGGCACCGTGGGTCCTTTTTGCCGGATTCACCAAGCAATATGATTGGAACAATGGCACTCGTCCCGCAAATCGTAGACCGAGTCAAGATACCCGTAATCGCAGCTGGAGGGATTATGGATGGGCGAGGGATCGCAGCAGCACTTGCGCTCGGGGCACAGGCTGCACAGCTTGGAACGGCTTTTCTGACGTGCAAGGAGAGCGGAGCACATGCCCTGCACAAGAAAGCCATTTTGGAGACGAGAGAAGAGTCCATCGTGATGACACGTGCTTTCTCAGGAAAATGGGCAAGAGGCATTCAAAATGAGTTTATGACAACGCTCGCCCCCCTTGATCACGAGCTCCCGACCTATCCGGTACAAAATGCCCTGACGAAAGACATTCGAGCAGCAGCGGGCAAGCAGCAGCAACGTGCGTACATGTCGATGTGGGCGGGGCAGGCAGCTCCACTCAGCCAGGAAATCAGCGCGAGTGAGCTCGTTGAAAAGCTGGCAGCGGAGACGACGAAAATTTGCAGCAATCTGGGGCAATGAAGCCACGCCACGCTACAAACGGAGGAAATCAAAGTGAATCAGGAATATGCTCTCAAGGGGAACCTTGTCGCAGATGGACAGGAATTGCATAATGGTCTCGTAGTCGTGGGAAATGGAACGATCACCTATGCTGGCAAGGCTGATGAGTATGGAAAAGCTTTACCAGATCATGTGGTGACAGTAGAGGATGGCTGGATTTGCCCTGGATTCGTCGATATGCACATGCATGGGATTGACGGATACGACACGATGGACGGGACGCCGGAATCCCTTCAGGCCATCTCGACTGCACTCGCACGGCATGGGGTGACGTCTTTTTTGGCGACGACGATGACGGCTCCTTATCCTCAGTTGGAGCAGGTGCTGGTAAACATCGCGCAGAACAGCAAGGAAGGGCTTTTGGGTGCACAAGCGATCGGCATCCATCTGGAAGGACCGTGGATCAATCCCCGTTACAAGGGGGCGCAAAAAGAAGAAAACATCGCGATACCCAAGCTCGATGCCGTGCAAAAGCTTTACGGGCTGTCAGAAGGCTTGATCAAGGTCGTGACGATTGCGCCAGAACAACCGGAAGCACTTGAAGCGATTGCTTGGTTAAAAGAGCGCGATGTCATCGTGTCTGCTGGACATACAGGCGCTACGTTCGCCCAGGCGACGGAAGCGGTGGATGCGGGCGTGCGCCATTTTACACATTGCTTCAATGCCATGACAGGGCTACATCATCGGGAGCCAGGCGTAGTGGGCGCGGCGATGTATCATGAGCAGTTGAGCACAGAGCTGATCGCAGATGGCATCCATGTGCATCCCGCAGTTATGAAGATTTTGTATCGGGTCAAAACGGCAGAACGGCTCGCGCTCGTCAGCGATTCCATGCGGGCAGCCGCGATGGGCGAGGGGACTTACGACCTTGGTGGACAAGAGGTTCACGTCCATGACAATCAGGCAAAGCTCGCAGATGGAACCCTTGCAGGGAGCATCCTGACGCTGAATCGAGCGGTCGGCAATATGGTGACGCTGAGCGGTGTCTCTTTGCCAGATGCAGTAGAAATGGCTTCCTTGACACCAGCAAGCATCCTTGGCTTTGGCGAGCGAAAAGGACGATTGGCGGCAGGGTATGATGCGGATATTACGGTATTGAATACACAATTTGACGTGACCATGACTTTTGTTGCGGGTAAAGAAGTTTATCACCAGTCAAAATAGTTTCTTATAGAAAAAAGCAGTCCAAGTTCGCTCTTGGGTTGCTTTTTTTAGTATGAAAGAATAAAAAGATGGTCCCCCGTCAGTTGTGGTCGGGGCGAAGCCCTGCCACATGTTTTCCAGTCGCCTATATCCTCACTTCGTTCGGGCGGTCTCCTTCCAAACATGTGACAGGGCTTTCGTACAGCTATTGTCTTCTACCTGGTTAACACCGTTTTCGAAGGTCAAATCAGGGTGAACTTTCATAACGCATTCCCTCCAGAGTAAACTTTCAAAATGGTGTTGAAAAAGCAGCGTAGGAAGAAGTGCATTTCCAGTCCAAGCGCCTCTGGAGCCCGCCCCAGCGAAGGAAAAAATGGCGGGGAATTTCAGCTTCACTTATGGATTACTTCCCCGAAACTTCTACGTTTGAAGCGCTCCTGCCATTTTTTCCGAAGCGGACAGTGATACCCCTTGCGGGGCGGAGGCCGAAGCATAGACTGGAAATGCACTTCTTCCTTCACTACACCCCCTTTTCAAAACTGCTGTTGCAACGCATCCGGTTGAAACCAGATTTTATGAAAGTCCAGCCACCCCGACGAATTGATCGACACGCCTCGTAAAGATTTATGGAACGACGTAAGTGTCTTTTTCTGAACCAGATACAAGACAGCATAGTTTTCCTTGATCATAGCTTCGATTCTGGCGAGATGGCGTTCCCGCGCAAGTCGATCCGGCTCCTGAAACGTCAAGCCAATCTCCTTGTTGATGGCCAAAGTCAATGATTCATCAAATGCGGGGAGAAAGTAATTTCTTTGCAAATACATCTCCAGCTCGCTGATTTGATCGCTGCTAAACACATTGCCGTATAGCTGGCAGTCATGTTCAGGCAAACAATCGCGATTCGAAAATTCCCATGGTTCTCTCACATCGACTGCCAGATGAATGCCATATTCGCCACAACGCTGTTGAATCCATAGCGCATCTTCTTCATGGTAGGCTGTGGTTACGAGACGCAATGTTTCTCCCTGATAGTCGCTTTCTTGTAGCAGGGACATGATTTGGGCATGACAGGGCTGCTCGTTCTCTCTCGCTCTTACCTCCCTTAAAACAGGGTGATACGTGCGGAAGCCTTTTGCCGGGTAGATGCGATCACCGCCCAAATCGGCAATCATTTGATCCCGATCAATCAGCAGATCAAGCGCCTGACGGAACTTGAAATGATTGTGTGGACCGCTCTTCCACTGGTTAAAAACAAGCAAATTACAGCAGGAAAAAAACGCCTCCGTATCGCACCAGTCCTGTCCGTCCTGAATGACCGCTTCTTTCAATGCTAGTGCTTTCGACTGGACCCCGTGCGACACCATCACAGACGCCCAATTTGGTTCTTTTAGGCGACCCGTGTCCAACTCGGGGAAGATCAAAATTTCCACACGATCCAACTGCGGTCTCCCCAGAAAATGAGCAGGAAATGCCTCGAGAATACAGATCCCCTCGGTAAGGCGGACCAGTTGAAAGGGGCCTGTTCCGATTGGTTTTTCTCCAAAGCCTTTCTCATCCTGGCGAACGATTTCTTCTGGAACAATGCTTGCGGGTATCGTCGCCAACATCCTCAGAAGTAAGTAATTCGGTTCTTTAAGCAGGATACGCACGGTTCTGTCGTCAATGGCGATGAGCTGATCTATGTCACGAAACATCCAGCTTGATTCATATGTGTCTGGATACAAGCGAAGCCGATTCAGGGAAAAAACAACATCATGAGCAGTCAGTTCCCGTCCGTGATGAAACAGCACGTTCTTTTTCAAATAAAAGGTCCATTCTCTTGCATCTGGACTGCTTTCCCATGAGTGGGCGATGGAAGGTAAAATCGAACGACTATTCAGATCATATTGGACGAGTGTATTGAAAATTTGTCCTGCCAGATGTGCATCAAAGTGGTAGTAAACCAGACCAGGGTCCAGCGTCACAATCCTGCGGTACACCGGAAAGCGCAAGATATCTTGGGGCGATACCGATTGGCTTGCGAGTTGGCTGGAGAACCCCATTCCTTCCGAGAGCCAATCCATGATCTGATCTTTGGCGGCAGCTTTGCCGTAGCGATTCATGAGCTCCATCGCTTCTTGGACGTCGCCCTTGTTTATTTGCAGCTTGACCTCGGCGAGGAGGATCTCATCGGAATCAGCATAAAGCGTCATGACCGAAACATTCCCGCGCCCACGCCCAGCCTTCCATTGGATCCAATCCAGCTCGACTAGCTTACGGACAATCAGCTTGGCGTGGCGAGGTGTACAGTGCCAAATCCCAGCCAGCTTTTCGATGGTGACAGGGAACGGTTTCCCGATTTCTTCTTGATGAAAAACCGAACGAAGCTCTAAAAAATGCAGAACGGTAACCATGCTGGCCCCCATTTCTCTGATGAAAATAAAAATGCATGCTTAAAAAAGGTGATCGGATTCACGCAAATCGAACCCTTTTTCCCCTTTTTCTAGTTCTATATACTGAAGATAACACGAGAGATAACAAACGGGAATGGGAAAGAGAGATGGGGAGAATGAGATTTCATCCGGTGGCATGGGGTGTCATTATCGGTACATTTTTGTCACGTACAGGCTTTTTTATGACACTTCCGTTCTTAGGGATTTATTTAGGAAAGGTAAAAGGAATTGATCCGGCGATCGTAGGTTCGATCCTCGCGCTCAGCTTGCTTGTTGGAACGATTAGCAGCTTTGCTGGGGGAGCCCTGTCAGACCGATTGGGGAGATATCCAGTGATGATCACTGCGATGGGAGCTTGGAGCATCGTATTGATTGGATACGTTTTTGCGACGGAGACGTGGATGTTCTTTGTTTTAAGTGCTTGCAACGGCCTTTTTCGAAATGTATTTGAGCCGACAGCCCGTGCCCTGCTGGCGGATGTCACGTCGGATGATCAGCGGGCAGCTGTTTTCAACGCTAGGTATTTCGCGATCAACCTGGGTGGAGCAATCGGTCCGTTCATCGGCTTGCAACTGGGAGCAGGAAGCACTTCCTTGTTACCGTTCCTCGTTACCGCCATCATTTTTGCTGTGTATGCAGCTGTGTTGGTGGTATTTATGGTCATGTTCAAGGAACAGCTGAAGAAGGACGTGGCTGCTGATCCGGTCACCATGAATCAGATGGCACGCATTGTTTT
Source organism: Brevibacillus sp. HB2.2 (assembly GCF_013284275.1). Taxonomy (NCBI): domain Bacteria; kingdom Bacillati; phylum Bacillota; class Bacilli; order Caryophanales; family Paenibacillaceae; genus Brevibacillus; species Brevibacillus sp. HB2.2. The sequence continues at coordinate 22,643 of NZ_JABSUV010000044.1, read as the reverse complement.
TACAGACAAAGTATTTCTTTACTTGTTGCTCGGGAATTTGTTCGTTGCTGGTGCCTACTCCCATCTGGACACGACACTCTCCCTGTACATTGGGCATGATCGGATAGAGGCGTATTCCTTTTTATTTGTAGTGAATACCATCTCGGTTTTAGCACTTCAATATCCGCTCGCCAAGTTTATGAAGCGCTACTCATCGATGACTGCATTGAAGCTGGGTTGTCTATTGTTTGGATTAGGGCTGTTCGGTTTCGGTCTATTTACGAATTTGTTTTGGCTCTCTGTGTCGATGGTGGTGTTTACGATCGGCGAAATCTTGTGCTTTGTCGTTGGGGATATTCTGATCGGGGAGATTGCTCCTCAGCATTTGCGTGGAGCATATTACGGCGCCAGTGGTTTTGCCTTCCTTGGACAGAGTGTTTGTGCGTGGATTGGTGGCGTGCTGCTCCAGGTACTCGGCTTTGGACAAGGGCCTCTCATTTTCGCGATCCTTATGCTGTTGACCTTTATCGCGCTTCCGTTTTATCAACGAGGCCAGTATTTATGGGAGCAGCGGCAACAGCAAAGAAACAGCTGTGAAAAATCCTCACAAGTTATGATTTGAATAGGGTACGTAACATCGAAAAGAAGCACGCTGTCGAGGCATGCTTCTTTTTATTTTTGCCATATCCAACTGACTAGTTATTCTTCTGAATGACTCCCCACATGTTTCCGCTCGGGTCAAAAAACTTGAGCACCCAACCGAAGCCATCGTTTTGGTAGTGGGTAATCGAGACTTCATGTGCCTGCAAATAATCATGGAGTGCATGCACATCTGAAGTGGTATACAAAAAGACAGGCATGGGTTGCTGATCAACGGTAAAGGTTGTGGACGTCTGCCCATCCGTTTCCCATATCATCAAGGTGGGTCCCGCAGACAGGGCGAGAAAAGCGGAAGTACGATACCGCGCTTGCAAGGAAAAACCAAGGTGATTGCAGTACCAGTCAATGCCCTCTTCCAAATTTTTCACAGGAATTTGTACGTGAAGCAACGATTCCAAATGTGCCATGATCAATTCTTCCCCTCCCCATACTTTTCTTTATATTGCCATAATCCCCCATCTTTCGTTATCATTTTTTGAGAGGAAAGATAGGGGAGGCCGTGACATGGGACAGGTAGAACGGGAAAGAGGTCTGAAAAAAGGCACGATCCTGCAAAAAGCTTATCGGATCAAAAAGATCATTTCCACAAGTGAGCTGTCGAATGTGTATGTGGTCTACCATTTGAAAAGCAAGCGGACACTCATTCTCAAAGAGTTTTTCCCTCAAGCATTGGCAATGCGGGATTTGGATCACGTGAAGGTCATTTGTCGCAGACCATCGTTAAAAACCAAATTCGACAGGCTGCTAGACAGCTTTTGGCATGAGGCGTCCCTGCACAAGGAACTGAATCATGCAAATATCATCGGATACATCGACCATTTTGCCGAAAATGGCACAGGTTATCTCGTCGTGGACTACTGCAAAGGGAAGACGCTGGATGCGTATGTATTGGCCCAAACCGAGCTTGATCTGGGAGAATTTTTGCATCAGACGGTACTTCCGATCTTTGACGGATTAGACTATTTGCACAAAAAAGGCATCATACATCGCGATATTAAGCCCAAAAATATCTTGGTCACAGAAGCTGGACAACCTATGCTGATTGATTTTGGCTCCGCGATCTACTTCGTGAGTGATGAACCCAAGCCGATTGTCACGACTGAAGGATATTCACCGCTTGAGTTTTACTCGGGTCAATCCAAGCAAGGAGTAGTCTCGGATATTTACAGTCTGGCTGCCACGCTGTATTACTGTCTGACCAAAGAGCGTCCCGTTGATGTGGCGGCAAGAGTCATTGAGGATACCTTGCCGGCGATTCGAACACGGAACCCTGATGTTCCGCTGCTGCTGGCGAATGTCATTATGTGGGGATTGGCCGTCGACTCGAAAAAAAGATGCCCCACACTCAAACTGTTTGCGACAGCGATTCGTGCAGAGCATCTGATTTGGAAGGGAAAGGCACGCTTCTCTCTTAAGAAGCTTCCTCACTAGACGATTTCTTAAAGCGAATTTCGATCTCGGTCATCCGATCCTCGAAGGTGACATATACCTTGTCGTTGTATTGGAGGACGAGCTTTTTATGTCGAGGCATGGTTTCCTTGCCCCGCTCAACTGTGCAGTGACTATGATTGACCAAGAGCAGCGTCTGATTTTTTCCCGGCTGGAGGTAAATCTTTTGCGCTTCGGGCAAATGCTCATTCACATCCAAACTGGTGAACAGCTCCTGCAAGGTGATCCGCTGCTTCTTGCCAAAGGAGGCGAGAGGCCAAAACTTGACAGGGATGTCGTTGCCGCTTGCTGTGTGCAGGAAATACCCCTCCAGACGACCTACAAACGCAGGCTTGGGACGTGTAAGCAGGTAAACACCGTAGCCGATCGCAGCTACGAGCAACACAATCATGCCGATGGTGATGTAACGATCCCATACCGAGTGCACGGTAATGACGAGCGGGCCTGTGACGCTTGCTCCTTCTGCATCCGTGGCGGTGATGGTGATTTCAGATGTACCGCTTTTCTCTGGTGACAGCTTTAGAACCGTGTCTTGAATCGTAGCGACAAATCGTTCTTCCGGATCAGCGGTGACGATGGTATAGGTGAGCTTGTCGTTATTGGCATCTATGAAGAACGAACCCAAATCGATAGCCTGCTCGCCGTTTTCCTTCTCAATCGTCAAGGTATTGACCGAGGCAGCAACTGGCGCGATATTCGTCATGTCATAAACGCTCGTCGCCGTTTCGCGATAAAAGTCCGGGCCATTCATGAAGATTTTCCACTCGTACTTGCCCGTGTGAGGGAAGACGTAGTCGACTGTAAAGCTATCGCCAAGATTCTTCATCGGGACCTTCTCTTCTTTTTTCCCCACGAGATCGTTTACGATCAGTTCTGCTTGCATGGATGCGTACACATCCTTGTCATCCAGTCGTCCCTCCTGATGCTGGAGATAGGTAGTAAACGTGGCCGGATTCCCTTTGATAACCGGTTCAGGCTTGACCTCTACACCAGCCATCAAGCTGTAATTCCCCAGTAAATTGATCTTCACCAAATCCCCAGGTTTACCCCTAAATTTAACGAGATAGTTACCCTTCTTCGGCTTTTCTATTTTCATCAGCGAGTATTTTTGGGATTTCATAAAATGGACATTCTGCGATTGATAGTACACTTGCGATTCCAGCAGCGGATTGTTGGACAACAAGATGATGTTCGCTTCCTGCATGCTGGAATTAGGTATGGTCACGGTCACTTCCTGCAAGCCACCGGTAGCTGTCATGGCCGCCACGGATACGAGCTGGGATTGAATATGCTTGGCAAAAATCTGATTGAAGATTTCAGGCAGATCATCAGTACTTTGTGTGACAAAGGAAGTTCCGCCTGTTGCTTCTGCGATTTTTTTCAATTGTTCCTTCTGGACGGAGCCATCGTTATTGAGACCAATCGTATAGATCGGATAGCCTTGCGCTTTTGCCTTCGAGATAACTGTCTCCACGTCCTTGTTGGATGCTGCCACACTCCTGCCACCCGAATTTTGCCGCAAATCTGTTCCCCCGTCTGACAGAAGGATCAAAAATGGCTTGCGAGCCGGGTCCTTTGCTTTTTCAATCATCTCTGCCCCTCTGCGCAAACCGAGTCCCAAATCGGAATACCCAGAGTAACGTAACCCTTGAATGGTTCGCTTGAGCTGTTCCCGACTTCTTGCTTCGGCCATGCTCGCCGGGGACTGAGCTTGTACGATTCGATCGTTATAGGCGACAAAGCCAATGCGGGTACGGGTGGCTTCGCTCATATCAATGAACATACTCATGACCTCTGCGGCTGTTTTGCCAGGGTCCGTTTTGTTCATGGAATTACTCGTATCAACGACAAAGACCGCGTCTACTCCCGCCTCTGCTGTTCCATTTGCCCCAGCAGTTAGAGGGGCGGACAAGAAGAGCATGGGGAGGAGCAGTCCGATGACCACCACTCGAAAAAGTGGCGGCAGAGAGAGGGTTGACTGACGACTTTTGTACATACATTCACCTTTTTTCTGAAAAAAATTTTAAAAAGTTCATGACTTACTAAAATGGGACGATTTACCTATAAATGGTTGTTCGTATAAAAAATCGGTTTCCTATTGCCGATGTATATAAAAGTTAATTGCACCCATTTTTGTAAATATGAGGTGAATGCATAATGCTCCCCAGCGGCAACTAGGGAGAATTATCTATCAGTCCTTGTGCTACTTTCCTAGTAAGAGAGGGGACAAGGCGAGGCTTATCCCTATTTTTCCGAAGACCTAGGAAAGGAGACTCTGTGTCTTCAGCATAAAACGGGAATCCAAGAAAAGGAAGATTTGTGGAATAAAATGGGTCTAAATACTGAGAATGGTCGTATTGGTATAGGAAATTTGTCACAATCCACGGAATGTTGACAAATAATGCGGGCAAAGTTTAATTTAGAGGCAAGATTTTTTGTTTGTTTTTGGTATAAATGTCACGTTTTGTATCTTTGTTCGTGAAGTAGGACTCATCATTTATCAAGTAGGACTAAGTGGTTATGCAGACAACAGAAAGGGGCCATTTATGGACATTATTAACCAGACCAACCGAACCATGCTGTTCGAAGAGATCAACCCGGAAAAATTGGACCTGATCACCATTGTTGGAGATGTAAAAGGCATTGATAGTCTCAGCGACGACAAGATCAAGGAGATCAACGAGCATCTTCTCGTGCGCAGCTTCGATGAGTTTTTGGACAAGTTCTCCCCGAGCGTGTATTCGTTCTACAATGCAGCGAACCAAAAAGTGATGTACACCTTGAAGAAGCCTGACGGAATTGCAGAGGATGCAATTTCCGAGATCAAGATTGATCAGAGCAACGACTTCTTGAAAATGCTGTTTACCCTGATTGATACGAAGCGCAGCCAAGGGATCACCAACGTGGATTTCAAATTCGAGAATTTGCTCGATATGATTTCCCCGAAAAAAGTGATGGATGACATCCGTCAGGTGCGCAAAGAGATCCACTACTTGTACGGCCATTACGAAAAGCTCGATGATGGCGATCCGAAGAAGCTCGATCTCGGTGACAAGCTGAACACGATGTTCGAGGATGCCAGCAAAAACTACAACAACGTCATGGCGATGCTGCCGCTGGCGATTGAAGATATCAAGACACGACTGCTCTTGGGCGGCGCACAAGAGGAGAACCAATCCGAAGCGATTCAGATCGGGATGCTGACGATTGGGGAAGACGGAGAACTGAAGATCATCGAGGCACCAAAGAGTGACAGCCGCGAGCTGATGGTTCTCGATGAAAACAGCGGAAACGGACTGATGAACGTTTTCGAAGAGGATTACGAGTCGATCACTGAGACACCATCCTCCTATGTAAAAGATCTCGTGGTGCGCACCTTCTGCCCACTGCCGACGGTACATACCGAAGTCAACATTGAGACAGAAGTACAGAACTACAATACGTATCTCGAGTTCTATAAAAACGCCAAGGACGATTTCGTAAAAACGGTGAAGCCTTTGGTGGAGAAAATTTTGGGTGTGAAGATGTTCTTCGATCAGTACGTGACCAAGAACAAAGGCATGCAGCCAGCTATGCTGATCACGAATACGAAGCTCGACATGCTCGTGAAAAGCAGCAACATTCCACGTCTGGAGACCTATCTGAACACGGTCAACGCGAAAAACGACTTCACAGATACGATCTGGTTCGGAATCGTTCCATCCGTTGATATGGATTCCGCCGGAAAAGCACAAGTGACTCGCGAGCGTTTCCGTGGCAATGAAAAAGTCGTCAAGCAGGACGGCAATACGATGGAATCGCTCACCATGCTGCTCCAGGTCGTCAAGGACTTCAAGGTACAAGTGTTCTTCAGCTTCAGTACAGGTGAAGAAACCACCTTCAACAGCATGGCGACAGCGGGCATTGATAAATACATCGACAAGTGCGGAATTCTGGTGCGCAAGGAATTCAGTGAATTCGCAATCCCGTGCATTCCGAACTTCACGATTATTCCCAAAGATAAATCAGGAGTTGTCATCGACAGCAGAATGCTGCAAACCGAAGACGGCGTGAAGCTGTCCCAGGAAAAAGAAGACATCCTGAAGCTGTGGATCGAGGGTGTTTATGTTGGTGCCAGCTATGTAGCTGCTGGTATCGTGGCAGCGTATCAGTGTCCAGAATACTTGCGCGAAGCCTTCAAAGTGGTTAGCCGCGAATATCCGGGTGTGCGCTTTGACATCGAAGCAGGTGAAAATGGATTGCGTGCCGTTACCACAATGGCCAAAGAAATCTCCGGCTTCACCAACAACATCAAAGATTCCATCAACCGCAAAAACTTTGGATTCGTCTTCTCTTCGGAAAATGCACAAATTCAAGGCAAAGATATCAAGCGCATTACGGTGTACAAGGCACGCAGCCTCGCTATGGCAGAGGACGGCTTTGATTCCATCTACAAGACACTTGTCAGCACCTATATCGAGCGGATTCTCCGCTTCCAGACAGGTGATTTCAAACACGATAACATCGTGAAGTTCTTCAGTAACAATCCGAGCAGCCAAAAAAGCAAATGGCTGGGCACACGAGGCTTCGTGAACTCCATTATTCACGACGGCGATGACATGAGCTACATCATCGATGACAAGAGCAATCTGTGCCATATCGATCTGGTGTTCAACGGCAATGTGAAAAACCTGGAGGTCACCATCACCAAAGGAACGACTCCGGTCAAAGCATAGCATTGATCCCCTGGAGAGCTGTTTATGAAACTTTTTGACACATTACGCAGGTGGTTAGAGGTGTGTTTCCCAAAACGCACCCTTACACATAAGCCTCGAAGCCAATCAGGTATTTCGAGAGCAAGATCTCATTTCAAGGAGGTTTTATCCATGGGTTTTCGACTTAAAGTAGAAGGTTCTGAAACAATTGAGCTGGGCATGGACAACATTCAGACAGTAAAGTACGACACTGACACGCCAGACGATTCCAACGCGCGCTCCACAGATGTGGGTGCAACACTGAGACTGACTGGCAAAATCATCACTGCAACAGATGGTGACAGTGCGGATGACACCATGAAGCTGGCTCTCTGGTCTTTGGTACCAGCAGAAAAAGCGGATTGCTACCGCAAAGTAACACTGGAAGTAATCGCTGCTGATCAAGTGATCCGCAAAATCTACTTCCCGAACGCATTCGTAGTAGATTACAACGAGAGCTTCGGCGATACCGAGGGTGTAGGAACATTCAGCATCTTCATCAAGCAAAAGAAAGACAAAACCGAATTCACCAAAATCGAAGGCGGCTACGCTGTTTAGGTTTTGAGAGAAGTAAGGTAGGAAGAGCCGTACCTCGAAAGCCGTGTTCGAGGTACGGCTCTACAAAATAACGAAAATCATTGCCAGACAGAGGGTGCGCACATGAAAAATTATTACGAGATTCTGGGGCTAACCAAACAGGCTTCCACGAATGACATCAAAAAAGCATACCGTCAACTGGCAAAGCAGCATCATCCGGATGTCAATGCCGGGAGCATGGAGTCAGAGCGAATCTTTAAAGAAATTACCGAGGCCTATCAGACATTGCAGGACCCGGCCTTGCGCGAGGCGTACGACGCGCGTTACGAAGCTTTTCAGCAGAAGAAGCAACAGCAGACCAGTCATACCAGCAGCACAAAACAAGGACAAAGCAAACAGCAAGCGCAGTCTGCACCGGGTGTGAACTTCGAAGATTTGGGGAGCACCTTTGAACGATTTTTTGGTTTTCATCCGAAGACAGGTGAGGTTAACCCAAACACCATGAAATCCGAAAAGAAAAATCCACTGGATACGACAGATATGTTTGAACAGTTTTTTCGCATGAAGAAAAAATAAGAGGGAAAAATCGGGCTTGGATGACAGCTCTTTCATGACATAGAGGTAGTAGCAACCTGCTCCTGTCTTTGGATGGATGTCCATACATACACCATTCTCCCAAAGCTCGGAGCATTTTTCTTAAGAGGAAGTCAAAAATTCGTCTTTTGATCACGAAGTCATTCTCGAAGTTCATTCGGCATCGAAATTTACGTTCACCTTTGAAGTCCGGTGCTCATGTAGGTCCCCTACACTGCGCTCCTCCTTCTTCAGGTTCACGTAACTTTCTCGGTGCTGAAAAGACAAATTTTTGAACAAGAGCATTTTGAGGTAGTTGATTGGGGGTTAAGACGTGGCGAAGAAAAAAGGGTACCAAAAGTCCATCAGAGTGAAGCTCATAGAGCTGTTGATTTCCATTCTTGTGATTAGTGCACTCATTTATGTCTTTGGTTATACGGACAGCAACGCTCTGAAAATTTTTACAGGAATCGCCTTCGGACTCTTTTTGTTCGGGGTCATTATCGTCAGATTCGGAAGCCCCGACGAACCGGAGCCAAAGAAAGAGGATGGCGTCACCAAACTGGTTCTATTAGATGAAGAGGGAGAGAGCGTGAAGGAGTGGTTGATCCAAGGGGAGACCTCCCTTTTGATCGGCAAAAGCTCCGCGCAAAACGAGGTTGACATCGACTTGGCGGACGCGGAATACGCAGCCTTGATCAGCAAGCAGCATGCGGTTCTGAATCAAGCGTCCGGGGACTGGTTCATCGAGGATATTCATTCCAAAAACGGCACGGGCATCAAGCAGCCGAACAAACGCGACAAGAGCAAGCTAGAGATTGAACAGCCGCATAAAGTGAAGGCTGGCGACATCATTTACATAGCCAATACCCGCTTGTTGCTGAAATAACAACGGGGGGAAACATCGCTTTTACACATACATATCGTCCTTGCACGGAACGAAACGGGGGAGCAGAAGAATGAGTTTGACAAGATGCGCGAATGGTCACATGTTTAGCACCAGAAAACACGGAAGCACCTGCCCTTATTGCAGTATGGTCGTCGAGCCTGGGGCGAAACCGGACAACAAAGCACTGGCGAGAGTGGCGGACGACGATAAGACGATGCCATATCTGGGGGAAACAGAAGGGATCGAACCTGTTACCGGATGGCTGGTATGTATTGAGGGGCCACAACAAGGTCAAGATTACCGCATTATGGCGGAAAAGAACTTCATCGGTCGCGCAGAGGATATGCATATCCGAATCGTCGGAGACAACGCGATCTCTCGCCGCAATCATGCGGTGATTGTTTACGATCCGAAAAAACGCAACTTTTACTTGCTCCCAGGTGATGCGTCGGGGCTTGCCTATCATAACAATGAAGCGGTGTATACACCAGTCGAGCTTACTGCGTACGATGTGCTCCAGCTCGGAAAGAGTACCTTTATTTTCATCCCGCTGTGCGGTGTTCACTTCGAGTGGGACAACTCCAACAAAGGCAAGGAATGATGAGCATGTTTCAACAGGGCGCAATCCCGTATCTGGTCGTCCTTGGCGTGATCATTGCCATTACTCTTTTGTTTCGTCTGCGTGCAGCTTTGATCCGGGAAGAAATGAATCCCGTCATCCAGATCGGAAATGGACAGACGATCGGCAGACGAGAAGAACAGGATGATTACTTTTCGACAGCAACATCGTCTCATGGGACGATTGCGGTCTTAGCTGATGGAATCAGTGGACTAGCTAACGGCAGACTTGCTTCAACCCTTGCCGTGACTACGTTTATCCGTGAATTTACTAAGCTGGATAACCCGAAGCATATCTCCCTCTTCTTCTCCCGGGCTGCTTTTCTTGCCAATTCGGAGATTTTGCAGGCCTTAAGAGGAAGTCGGGGTGGGACAACACTGGTTGCTGGCGTAATCGTTGAGGACAAGCTGTATTGGGGAGCGGTTGGAGACAGTATCATTACCGTTTTCCGGAATGGAGAATTCATTCCGATCAATCAAAAAGACATTTATGAGTCGGTGCTGGAGGCGCGTTTTCTGTCCGGTGAGATTACGAAGGACGAGGCGTTAGAGCATCCGCAGAAAAAACAGCTAATCAACTACTTGGGCTATGATAACTTTCAAAATATCGAAATTGGTCGTGAGCCGTTTCCGCTTGAAAAGGGAGACAAGGTCATTCTCTGTAGTGACGGTGTTTACGATACGTTAACCGAGATGGAGCTGGAGCAGATTTTGTTCCAAAATATCGCTGCCCATGACGCGGCTGACCAAATTATTGAAGCGGTGGAAAGCAAGCAAAAAGCCAATCAGGACAACGCAACCATTCTCATCCTGGAAAAAGGCTGGTAACGGGGGAGCGGGTAGTACGAATGAGAAAGGACAACAGTGAATTCATTACCGGGTTTCTATCCGAATCAGGCAGCTTCGTTCGCAACAAGGATTACTTTGCCTACGCACAGCTGGATGATATCGCGTGCTGGGTAATCGCCCGTGGATTGGATAACGATCAGGAAGTAGAGAGTGCAGAGTTGGCGGCCAAAAGCGTTCTGGGCTACTTTTTGCAGAAGCCGTCCATTTCGCGTTATCGCATTCGCCGCTATTTGCAGGAGGCGCATCGTGTCCTGCAAGCTGAGAGCCATCGCGTCAGACTAAAAGCGAGCCTGACCGTAATCGTAACGGACTATGCCAGAGTGAGGTACGGGATCGCTGGTAACACCCGGATGTATCAGTTTCGCAATGGCAGACTGCAATGGCAGAGCAAGGATCAGAGTCTTGCCCAACAGATGGTGGATGGGGAGGAGATTGCAGAGGACGCGCTTGATCAGCACGAGGAGCGCCATAATCTCTTGAGTTATTTGGGGACACCCAATGAATTTCGACCGTTTGTCTCCAAGAAGCTCCCGCTCTATGACGGTGATGTCTTTCTGCTTGCTACCCCTGGTCTGTGGGAAAAGGTGAATCCGGCCGAAATGCAGGACGGGCTACAAGAGGCGAAAGATCCTGAAGCCTGGATCGATACGCTGGAGGACGTGCTTTTGAGCAAGCAGGAGCATGTCGTTCAAAACTACACGGTGGCTGCTATTTTTGCGAACAAAATTTTCAAGACAGACCCGCAAAAAAAGTGGCGGATCATCAAAAGGGTGGCACTCATCCTTCTCGTACTTGCCTTGGCTGGAGGCGGAGCTCTGCTGTTCAAGATGAAGGAAGCGGAGCGCATCGCTGATGCTGCGACAGGGATGTTCGAGCATGAAACAGCCGGAGACGCTTTCATTGCGGAGGGCGATTATCCGAAGGCACTCAAGGCATACAGCGATGCCCGAAATGCTGCAAATATCGTGAAAAACAAAATTCAGGCTACTCTCTTGGCCAAAAAGATCCGCATCACACAGTTGATCGTGGATGGAGATACGGCTGTAAAGGATGAGCAGTATACCAAAGCATTGGATAAGTACGACAAGGCGCTCAAGGAAATGAAAGGGCGCGATGATTTTAACGAATCGGAGATTTTGGAGAAAAAAGAAAAGACGCAATCGTATGTGCTCGTCATGCAGTGGAAAAAGGAAGGCGATCTCTTGTTTGAGGGGCAGGATTACGCTGGTGCGGAAGCCTATTACCAAAAGGCGCGCAAGCTGGCGTTGGAAACTTCCTTTGTAACAGGAGAAAAGGAGCTGCGTACCAAGCTGGACGAGGTAGCTTCCAAAAAGACGGGTATCGATAAGGAAAAGAAGACGCTCGACGGCGACAAGCTGGAGAAGCAAGGCGACGAGAGCTATGCAGCGCAAGACTTCGAGGGAGCGATCCAATCATATACGATGGCGCAGGAAATTTATCAGGAGATTGGTGTGCTGGAGAAGGTTTTGGCGATGGAGCGCAAGGTGACAAAAGCAGAGGAGAAGCTGAATCCTCCTGCTGCTCCGCCTTCGGCAGGTGCGCCAGCAGGTCAGCCTCCTGTGCAAGGGACGGGTGCTGGGAGTCAACCTCCGGCAGTTCAGTTGAATCAAGGGGCACCAGTTAATCAGACAGCTCCTGCAAATCAGACCGCACCGGTAAATCAAACAGCTCCGGTGAATCAGACGGCACCGACGAACCAAACAGCTCCGATCAATCAGGTAGTCCCAGTCAATCCGGTGGCTCCAACGTACCAGCTAGTTCCGGTGCCCCCAGTAGTGCCGAACAATCAAGCAGCTCCGCCAGCCGCGACAGCTCCGGCGACTCAACCAGTTCAGCCACCGCAAGCTAATCCACCAGCTACAGCCAACCCGACACAGGAGGAGGCAGCGAAAACGCCATGAAAGAGATCGTACTGGATCGTTTAAACAAAATGGAGGAGCTGGAGCAGCGCAGATTGCTCAAGCAGATCATGAACGGTGTCTTCCTCAATCTGGTCGAGTATCAGGAGGAGATGCAGAAGAAGCTGGAGGAGCGTGTTTTTTCCGAGATCGAGGACAAGGAAGATAAGCATGACATCTATGTGACCCTCTGCCACCGCGATGACTTTGACCCAATCCACGAGTATTTATACCCGATGATTCCTGGCGATGAGGAAAAGAAGGTATGTGATCGCAAAGAGTTGGCGGTCAAGCTCAGCAACCAGGAAGAAGCGGTCATGATGACGATCTTTTTAGAGTGTGAGTACGACAAGGTTCAGGAGCTGATGATGAGCAAGCGAACCTTCAAGGGTCGTCTGAACACGGCAGGCAATCACTATCCAATCGAGGTGCGCCTCCAACAAAGTCGCGTGTATATGGATGAGCTGGAAAAGCTGTACAACATGTTTCAAAAGAACGGGATGCCGTGGAAAACGGTGAATCATCCTTACGCTAGCAAGTTTTTCGATGTCATTCTGGTTGCCTGTGAGGGCACGTTTACAGAAGACGAAGAGATACTGGAAATGTCGATTACCCTCGATGAGTGGGAGCCTTACAAAAAGCTTGATGTCATCCCGTTGTGGAACATCGAGCGCTTGGCTTTAAAAAACATCGGCTTTCCCGTACCTGCCATTGACCGGGTGAACTTCGAGCATGTCCTGTCGTTACGTAAGACGGGTAGCGAGCACGGGTATTTGGTGGATGGAGATGAAGAGCTGATTCGCTATATCAAGCGGTCACCGGAGGAGCTGACGATCGTCTCGCCTCAAGAGAAATCGGGTGTTTGGAATGTATGCAAAATTACGCAGCCTGTCACGACCCGCATCGGAAGACTGGATTACGAATTGGTATCCAATCGTCGCAAAAACAGCTTCATTGGGAGCTATGCGCGGAAGCAGGCGATGACCGTACGGGCCAAAGGAGAAATTATCCGGATCGTCCATTCCTTTGAGGCCGCGGAACAGCTGGAGCTAGTGAATGTCGAGATTCGGGATAAAAACAATCGGCCTCCCGCCACATACGGTTTGAATCCGTTCATTAGCGATAATGTCCGCGTAGAAAATGACAAGAAGATCATGGCTCTCGGCTTTCGGAGACGCGGGGCGAACAGCTTTATTCTCCAAGACATGATGAGCTTCCTCGTTTCCGAGGTGCAGATGTATTTTCCGGAATACAAGTGTGAAGGAGAATGGGCTTGAATTACATCTGGGATTTGGTTATTCGTGCAAAACGCGCCGGGATCGCCAATAAAGACATCCAGTTCAAAGCGGCCAAAGTGTATTCGCCCTACATGGAGCTGAGTCATGAGGCCATCAACGCCAAAGCGGTGGAAAAAACGGTAGAGGTGAATCCGTACTATCGCTTCGACGATATTTTCCGTGACCTTTTTGACGCCAATTACTCCGACGATGCAGAGCTTCGGCATACCTTGTTTGATATCATCATCCATCTGCTGGCCGAGATCGATCTGTCGCAAGGGATGAACAAGCGTGAATACCACATTCGTTTTGTTTTGCGCGACTTGGAAGCGGGGCTATTCGGTAGTCGGGTACAGGAAAATATTCGACTTTTTACCAAAGAGGAGCGAGAGATTATCGCGGGCAATATTTTGCGCTTGTATGAGACCGGCGAAGCGGTGTACCTGCTCAAGGATACGATGCGAAAAATATTCTCTCACTCTACCATTTACGCGAATTGCGAAGAAAAAGATGAGCTGCTGATTTACGTCGGGCAGTCGGAGAGTGAAACCGCACAAGCCAAGCTCGCTTTAATCAAGGATATTTTTCTACCGGTTCGGTTCCATACAGAGATTTATTGGCGAAACCATTTTGGCATTTTGGATGTCGAGGAAACGATGCAAATCGACAATGTTGCACTTTACTAGAGGTTTTTGAACGATTGACCCCAACAAAAGGTCGGGAGAGAGGAGAGTTGGGATGTCTACCTATTCATATAAGCTTCATCTCCAAAAGGGCAGCAGCGGGGATGGAAATCAACGCAATCATCCAGGCGAAGCGACCTATACACGGGACGAGCTGATGGAGATGACGACCTTTCAGCTCCGCAATATTTGTTACAAGGAGAAGCTGGTCGGCTCTGTCGTGAACAATCTCGATCGGGAGGGACTGCTGCATACGATTCTGCGTTTCCGCGGTGCAGAAGAAAACCTCCTGATTGAAAGTACTGTACCAGGTGGTGTTGAACGCCTCGAAGCCGTACTCCACAAATATTTAAACACACCGATGCCAGGTGTAGATGTGATCAAAATTCCAGCGAAGATGTGCTTGTACATGGGTCTTGCCATTGGCAGGCTGGACAACTATCACGTCGAGTCCTCCAAAGGCTTGTCCGAATCCAATGTGCTTTTGGTGAATGACCATATGGAGCTATGCGGTATTCTGCATCTGCGTAAGGAAAAAGATGATAGGAGAGCCGGGCATTTTACGCTGCACGCTTGCCAAGATGCTCAACTGAGAAAAACGGTCAATCAAAACTACAGCCTGCTCTTTTTCCGCAAGCAGGATTCGGAGTATTTGTACAAGGCGTATCATCAGGACCATCCGTTACCGCCTGTCAATCTCCACTACTACAAAGTACCTGTGACTGACCTCGAGATCAGGGAATTGGAAGAAACAGATGCCATTCTCGCGATTGATTTTGGTACCTCCTCGACGACAGCGGGTGCTTTTCTCGACCATCAATATGTCAGCTCCCCTTCCAGCAACGACTTGTTGAATGGACGTATACGCTTGAATGCGATCAATTACGTCTCCTTCCCTGATACGACGCAAAAAAACGAGGAATGGATCGAGGTGCTGCCGACGGCTGTCAGCGTGGCGGATTGCTCCTCCCCGCATGACGTTCGCTTTCACATCGGCTATGAAGCACTTCGGCACATGAAAAAGAATGGATACAGCACGAACGCGACCGTGTTTCAAGGCATTAAGCGCTGGGTGAACAGCTATCACAAGATCGAAGAGGTCATGGACAGCCAAGGAAATACCGCGACTGTGAAACGAAGCGACATCCTGCGCCAGTACCTTCTTCACGTCATACAAATGGCCGAGCACCAATTCAAATGCCGCTTTCGTCATCTGCATATCACAAGTCCGGTCAAACTGAAAACGCAGTTTCTTGAGATGTTCACCGAGATTTTGCCGGAGTATCGGATTGAATCAGAGCACGCTCTCGATGAAGGAATGGCCGTCCTGTTTAACACGATTGCCGATCAAATTGACAAAAACAGCTTTATGGACGGGGAGACCTATCAAGCGCTCGTCATCGATTGCGGCGGAGGCACGACGGATCTGTCATCCTGCCATTTCCGGATTGAGGACGGACATATCTCCTATCGCATCGATATCGATACGACCTATGAAAACGGCGACACCAATTTTGGCGGCAACAACATTACGTATCGCATCATGCAATTTATGAAAATCGTCTTCGCCGACTATTACGGAAAAGGGCGGCAAGTGACCGACATCGACCAAATCATCGACATCCCTGGATCGGAAATATTCCGGTACGTGGATGAATACGGCGTCGACTCCATCTATGAACGCTTCGAGGCGAGATATCGGGAAGCTGAGGCGATTTTACCGACTCGCTACAAGGAGTACGAGAACAAGAGCAGGGACGAGTATCAGCGTGTCCGCAACAATTTTCACTTTTTGTGGGACCTCGCTGACCATATGAAAAAAGAGTTTTTCCGTCAGACCGGCATTCTGCGCAATCGCTTCACATCCGATACAGAAAATCGCCAAGAGCCCGATCTAAAGCTGACGGCAGTCGAGCGATGGGTGTTGTCGATACGGGAGGATGGTCGCTTCCGGGACGTGTTTGATTTTCCTGATGTCGTTTTCAACGCCAAAGAGATCAATCACCTGATTAAGGCCGATATTTACGAGATTTTGCGCGTCTTCTTGGACGATTTTTACCAACAGGGAAGGCTGGCTGACTTCTCGATCATCAAGCTGACTGGGCAGTCGTGCCGGATTGATGTTTTCCGTGAAGCGCTCAAAGAGTTTGTCCCTGGACGCAGCATCGAGTTCCGGCAAAAGTCGGAGGATGCGGGCAAGGTGCCAGACCTGAAGCTGTCTTGCTTGCGTGGAGCACTGCGCTATCAAAGTGCTAAAAAGGCAGGTTTCATCGAAGCGCAGATTACGAATCATGCACCGATCGTCCCGTATTCCGTGACCGCCTTCACGCATAACAAGCAAGAGAGAGTGCTCATTCACAGTCAGGAAAAGCTGAGTCTCGTGCATGGCTCTATCTCGCGTCCCTACGGCGTGAGCGAGGTTGAATTTTATCTCAAGGAAAATGACGGCCAGCTGCGCCAGCGGTACTTGTACATGGATGAACCCGCTCAATACAAAACCGTATTGTATGAGGACATTGCGAGCAAGTACGGTACTCATATCCCGCAGGATGAGACTGACTCGATTCAAAATGGGGAGTCGAAATACTTCGTTTTTGCGAGCGGCAGTGAGTGGGGATTCCATGTCGTGCCAGTAGCTCGTCTGAATGAACAGCTCGCTTTGGGGAAAAAGGTTTTCTTTGCTTTTGAGAGTGACTTGTCCGAGCTTGATTTCTTTGACGGGATGAAATGAGCAAATAACCAGGCAGCTTAAATGAACAGGAAGGGGGAACAGCGGTGTTTTCCCATCTCTATCCCAATTTTCATAAAGGTCGAATTCTCAAGCGGGAGATGCTTGAGAATCTGCGTGATTACCCGCGACATTTTGTCGATTTATACTTTCAAGATTATACAGACGGCATTATTTCCGGGATGGATGTAACGATTGGCGAAGGGCACCTCACTGTCGGTAGAGGGATCGTCAAGCATCAAGGACGGATTTACTTGTTTGAACGCGAAGAGCGCATCCCTTATGAGGCCACAGGTATGGAGACCGTGCTCAAGATTCGCTTTCAGGAAGAGACTTCGCTGACCGACTATTACGTTTACGAGACGTCGTATGCTCTCGATACGGAGCTAGAGTCACGCCCTGATGAAAGGGAGTTGGGGCGCTTCAAGCTCAAGCAAGGAGCAAGGCTTCGCGGGGATTATCAGGACTTAGCCGATATGGCGACCGAATTCAACACGTGGAATATCGTTCATGTCGAACATGCCGGGAGAAACGAGCCAACGCTTGCTCCCTACATCCTGCGGTATTTTGCGAATGAAATGCTAAAAACGGTCACCAATCACCCGTATGATCTCGCCTTTGCCATGCAGTGCTTGAATGCGGACAGAGTAGAGCGGGGGCTCGTTCTTCATTATATAGGCAACAGAATGGGAACGGGTTACCGCGAGTATACGAACCTGCAGATCCTCAAATACCTCGCACGCATCTTGGATGACGCCAAGAGCGGCGGAAGGTCCTCAAAAACAGAGTGGAAAACAGGCGGGCGTCAGCGAGTTATTGTTGATTAACGAAAGGATGGTGAATGGAAATGGCGCGCATGGATGAAAGCATTATCGGCATGTTAAATGAGCTTTCCGATGAGGATGCACAGCCAGCAGCAATACGTTTTGGTCCCAAGGGAAAAAATCGACTGGATGTGGTGAACAAATCATTTATTACAGTCGGTGAAGAGAAAATTCCCATGGAGGACAAGCGCGTCCTCGACGATCTCGTACAGATTCGAATCCCGAAGACATTTTCCATCATGAGTCCAGAAGTAGCAGCTCTGAAGTATCCATCGGAACGTAGGCCTTCCCTGATTTTTACGAACGAAACAGCTTCAATTAACCTGGCTTTTACCTATACCGAGAGCAAGCTGACGGATTCTCCTGCGCAGCTAAAAGCCTTCATGGATGTCATGAAGCAGGTTTTGCGGAGAACACAGCCGCTCGCTCGTTGGCAGGAGGAAGGAATACGTGAGATTGCCGGGACCAGCGTCGGATTTTTCGAATTTGTTGCACCAGCATTGGATACAGACATTTACAACCTGATCAGCTTTGTCTCGCTACAGGGACGCGCTCTTCTCTGCACGTTCAATTGCACGGAGCAGGAGCTGTCAGATTGGAAGCCAGTAGGCTGGGGAATCATGGATTCCTTGTCGCTCGTATCCACCAATTCGGATGAAAATGGGAAGGGAGAAGGGAAAATATGAGTCTTCCTGTCATTGCCTACAACAATTTGCAAATCTCTCCTTATCAATTGACGCATCTGGTAGAACTGACGATTACGAAAAAGATTAATGAGCACGCTCGCCTGACATTTACGGGGATCGTACCAGAAGAATTGAAGGACAGCTATGTAGAAATGACAGAAGCACAGACCCCGATCGAAATCAGTCAGGTAGATAACGACGGCAACACCACGCCGCTTTTTGCGGGGATCGTTCTGGAGATAGGCATCAAGGCCGTACGAGACGTGTATTATTTGTACGTCGAAGCTGTCTCGCCTACGTACAATCTCGACGTGAAACGCAAGAGCCGTTCGTTTCAAAACAAAGCCATGACCTACGGTGCCCTTTTGAAGACAATCGCAGGAGAATACCCAGGCATGGACATTATGGACATGGCCTCTAATGGTGGGAAGCTGGGCTCCTTTACCATGCAGTATCAGGAGACGGATTGGCAATTTCTCAAGCGGCTTGCTTCGCGTTTTCAGACTGGACTAATGCCAGCATCCGTTTTTGAAAAGCCGAAGTTCAGCTTCGGTGTGCCAGAGGGTGCTTCTAAGGGTAAGCTCGACGATTTTCACTACCGGGTGCGCAAAAATTTGAATGAATTCCGCCATTCCTCGGAAAACGGGGTAAAGGGCGTGGATGAAAATGACTACATCTTTTACGAGGTAGAGACGGATCGCGTGCTCGATTTGGGCAACGGTGTGGATTTCAAAGGGAAGAGTCTGTATGTGTATGAAGCCCATACCGAGATGAAGAAAGGCTTGCTCAAGCACAAGTATTTGCTCGCGTCCAAAAAAGGAATGAGCCAAAAGCCGCTCCACAATTCGCTCATCGTAGGGGCATCGGTGCAGGGGAAAGTCATTGAGGTCTCAAAAGACAACGTCAAAATCCACCTCGATATCGATGAGAGCCAGAGCAAGAGCGAGGCGCACTGGTTCCCGTACTCTTCCGTTTATACGGCCGAAGGAAACAGCGGTTGGTATTGCATGCCGGAGCTCGATGACTACGTCCGCGTCTATTTTCCGAGCAACAAGGAAAGTGACGGGATTGCGATCAGCTCTGTCCGGAAAAATTCAGACGAGGGCGAAACGAACAAGCTCGGGAATCCCGATATCAAATACTTCCGCACAGCCAACGGAAAAGAACTGATGTTCAGCCCGTCGGAGGTATTGCTTAGCGCAAAGGACGGGGAAATCCTCATTCGAATGACCGACGCGGACGGCATCCAGATTTTTAGCAAAAAAAATATCAAGGTTGTCTCCGAAAAGGATATTTTGATGGACTCTGCCACGAAGGTGATTATCTCGGCGAAAGAGGAGATTAGTCTCACCTGCAAAGAGAGCAACATCAAGATGGACGGAAATACAAGCATCGTCGGGCAGGAGCTCAAAACCAATTGACACACATGGTTGCCACGCGGGTAACCGTGTGTTTGGTGTATGCAAAAACGGTGAGAAGAAGGGGGGATTGGCATGGAGAGAGAGGAAGCCTTGCAGCATTTCAAGGAGCACGAGGTGCCGAAGAGAACCATTGCCAGCCTGCATGCCTTGGATGCTTACTATCAGGCGAATAAAGAGAGGCTCGCAAAAGAATTTCTTCATTCATTTGAAGCCATATGCCGACGCGTGGTTGATAAGCAGGAGCAAGGGACAAAGGGCAAACTGGCGCACTTGACCTATTCCATGCTGCGGACGGAGCTTCTTCTTGGAAGCAGTCATTATTTGCTGGAAGCTACGGACAGCAGTTGGTTTTTCGATCCGGTAGAGTGTCAAACCAGCTATGATGCGAGCTGGGCTTTCCGCTTTTTGGATCGGCTCGCAGACGAATGGAACGAGGCTGCCAGAGCGTATGCCGGACACGTAAGACTTCCCGATATCGAACGGATCAAGCTCGTGGAGGCAGAGAAGTTTCATCAATATGTCGTTCACCTGATCCGTTATGCCATGGTGCAGGCTGTTCAGCTGGAAGTTTTTCAACAGGTGGACAAGGAGCCGGAGCTGGAGGTGCGTGTCGGAGAATATCTGGATCAAAGCGAGATCGTGTATTGTCTGGACACTCGCCACAAAGATTCAGGGATGATCCGTGCTTGGCTGGAAGAAAAGCAAGAGCTGGAATACGGCTACAAGGTTTTGGCTGGCCTCGATCTGGGGCAAGGGCAATTCGATGGTCTTGATCTTCGTTATTCGGACCTCTCTGACAGTCAGCTAACGAAAGCAAGCCTTCGCGAAAGTGTTTTGGTCGGGACGAGATGGCATCGTGCCCAGCTAAAAGCGGTTGATTTCGGAGACAGTCTCATTCATGGAGCGGATTTTACCGGAGCGAATCTGCTAGGCGCTAGCTTTCGTGAAGCATCCGGGCCAAGGGGTTTGTTGGAACCAGATGCGTGGGAGACGCCCGGCTTTGATGGTGTCTTGTTCGTCGGGGCGGACATGACCGGGACTGATTTTACTGGAGCCGATCTGCGCGGAGCAGACTTTACAGATGCGATTTTGACCGGAGCGAATTTTAGCGGCGCGCTTCTGGAGAGAGCCGTATTCTCGGAGGAGGCAAGGGATTCTATTCTGTTGGATGAGCTTCAGGAGCGACATGTCATTTGGCGAGAGGGGAGTAAAGTATGAATTATTTCATCTTGTCACAAGACGAGCGAATCGCGAGTGCAGTAGAGCCAACGGGCGTTTTTGACGTCATCCGGCAGGAGTGGCTCACCACAGAATATCAGGACGAGTTGGACGAGGCCGTCATCCAGTTCGACATCAAGCAAAAGAAAGAAAATGACTATCTGGATTTTCTCGACAGACCGATCCCGCTCTATTCCAACCGCTTAAAGACAATCATCCACAAGTTCGCACCGAAGCTGTTTGTCAAATCCGTCGTGCTGGTAGACAGGGAGCGGATCAAGCAGGATTTGTACTGGCTGATGATCCTGCCGCGCGTGAACTGCCTGTCCGAGCAAAGCGAGTTTCACAGGGACGGCTCACTCAAAAGGCTGGTTCTCGATCCAGACAAGATTGGACGCCATACGATCTTTCAAATCGAAGGGATTCGCGAACCGTATATCCTCATCGATTTGCGGCTGGCGGAAGCTTTGCTGCGGAGGGACTTTTTCGGTATCCGCTTGAAAAAAGCAGAGCAAGCAGGGAGGAGAATGAGTCATGCCCATGATTGAAGATGTCGATGTTGTACCGTCGTCGGCTCCGAAGAAAAGCTACGTCGTGGCAGGAGCAATTCTCACGTGCGACTACGGGAGCCAGAAGAACAAGCTGAAAACGCCGTTCAGTCATGGCGTGTACATTCGCAATCAGGCACAGATGAACGTGAATGACTATATGCCGCAAGTGAACATCATGCCGTTCGGCAAATGCAAATGCGAGAAAAATCCAACTGTTGCAGCTGCAACTGCTGCCAACAACGGCGTACTCAAGCCGATGCCATGCATTCCAGTAGTCACCATGCCCTGGATCGATGGCAAGGCAGATGTACTCGTCGAAAATCATCCCGCCCTGTTAAACACCAGCACGAACATGTGCATATATGGAGGCTGCATTCGCATCGAAGACGACGGACAGGAGCAATAGTGAGGGGGATTGTATGA
Organism: Brevibacillus sp. HB2.2; assembly: GCF_013284275.1. Taxonomy (NCBI): domain Bacteria; kingdom Bacillati; phylum Bacillota; class Bacilli; order Caryophanales; family Paenibacillaceae; genus Brevibacillus; species Brevibacillus sp. HB2.2. The sequence continues at coordinate 626 of NZ_JABSUV010000044.1, read as the reverse complement.
ATACGACAGAGAAGCTGGCTGGATACGAGAATATTCAGTTGGTCTCACCCTTTGAAATCCAAAGCCTACAAGATGTCAGAATCGTGAAGAAAGTCAATGAGCACGCCAGACTGTTCGTCACCGGTATCATCCCGGAGGAAAAAAGCGACCGCTACATTGAGATGGCGACGAGTGAGGATACAGTCGCGCTGAATTTGGTGGAAAACGGTTCGCTTACAAAGACGCTGTTTAAAGGACTCGTGGATTCCGTCAGTGTCAATTTTGTTCACGGCGTGTATCATTTGGAGCTGGAAGCGGTCTCGCACACACAGCGAATGGACGGACAGCGCAAGATGCGCTCTTTTCAGCATAAACAAATGACGTATGCCAGTCTGCTGGATGAAATCACAAAGGACTATCCTGGCTCGGATTATTTGGATCATGCTTCGAACGGAGCACCGCTTGGGACCATTGCCATCCAGTATCAGGAGACAGATTGGGAGTTTTTAAAGCGACTGGCCTCCCGCTTCGGCTCTATTCTCGTCGCCGAGGCTGTCGCGGATAAGCCAAAGTTCTGGTTTGGCTTACCCGAGGGACGTACTGCTCAACTGACAGACGCGAGCTACACCATCAGCAAAAGGCTGTCG
>NZ_JABSUV010000043.1:0-50574 GCF_013284275.1 Brevibacillus sp. HB2.2 | reverse complement strand
CATTCCTGAATCCCTCCTACGACTTCTTTGTTTACAATCGTTACAGGGATGTTTGACTAGGTTTGAAAGGATGTCTCGCATACATGAGACAGCGGCAGTCTGGGACGGGAAAATAAAGTCCTAGACTGCCACGGATCATTACATCTCACCTGGTGTTCTCTGCCCGATGGGGGGGATATGCCGAAGCTTGATCACAGTGAGTATGGCGATAGCGATCATGAGCACGCCACTAATGCTCACAACAGCATGCATGCTGTCGGTAAATGCTATCTGGGCGCCATGAAGAAGTGTTGAACCAATAGGTTCGGGTAAAGCTTTAGCTGTCGTGACTGCTCCAGCGAGACTTTCGCGGGAGGCTGCGGATGTTAACATCGTAACATCTTCCGGTATGAAGCTGGCAATTTGAGTGCGGTACACGTATGTTCCGATGCTGCCTAATACAGCAATACCCAGTGCGAATGCGAATTCACCGCTCGTTTGCAGCAAGGACGCCGACGAACCTGCTTTTGCAGGCGGGGCTGAGCCGATAATGATATCGCTGGACAAGCTCGCAAACGGGGCGGCTCCTACATGAAAAAAGATATAACCGACGATCAGGGTAGAGAGCCCGGATCCCGCTTCTACTTGGGACAGTAAAATACAACCAGTCGCCGAGACGACAAGGCCTGCCCCGATAAGGAGCGACGGTCGGACCCATCGAGCGATGATCGGTGACAACAACATGCCAGCCATCGACGCAACCACTCCCGGGAGCATGCACATCGCTGCCGCAAGCGGCGATAGTCCTTCCACGAATTGAAGATGCTGTGCGATGAAGAACATGGAAGCACCTGTCAAAGTGATGCCGAACAAGCCGCCCAGTGCTGTGCTGAAGGCGGGGTTTGCGAATAGGCGCAAATCCATTAGCGGACTGTCCAATCGCTGCTGCCGTCTTACGAATAACTTCCCGAAAACAACGCCAGCCACGATGGCAATGAGCGGCAAGATATGTAGACCTTGCTTAGCGATTTCCTTTAGGCCGTATATTGTCGGTAGAATGGTGCACATCGACAGCATGACGCTAGTCATATCCAAATGACCAGGTGCGGGATCCCGATATTCGGGCAGAAGATGGGTTGCAGTCAACAACAGCAGCGCCATGACTGGAACGCCGAGTAGAAAAATCGAACCCCATGAAAAATGCTCCAGTATCGTCCCGCCGACTACTGGGCCAAGCGCCATGCCTCCCATGGAGCACATGAACCATATGCCTATGGCGAGGGAGCGCTGCTTATGATCGCGGAACATATTGCTGATCAATCCCAGGGACGAAGGCGATACCGTTGCCCCGGCTATGCCAAGCAGCGCCCGTGCTGCAATCAGCATCCCGGAGGTGCTGGAGTAAGCAGCCAACACCGAAGCCAAACCGAATGCCCCTGCTCCGAACATCAGCAGCTTACGGCGTCCGAGCCGATCTCCGAGCGAGCCCATCGTGATCAGAAACCCCGAGAGCATGAAGCCGTATATGTCCATGATCCAGAGCTGTTCTGTACTGTCAGCGCCGATAGAGACACTTATGTGAGGAAGTGCGAGAATCATGACCGACAAGTCTATCGAAACGAGCAGTGCAGGCAAGGAAAGTACGGCAAGTCCAATCCATTCGTTCAAACCGGCCTGGTGACTCGATTCAAGCGCAGCAGCTTTCATTGGGCGTCTAGAACCTCTCCGAGCCGATCCAACATCACCTTTGTTCCGTGCTCACGCTGTTCAGGCGTATCGAGACCGTCTAGAAAAACGCCCTGCTCGGTATAGATCAAGCGCGTGCCGCCGTCTACGGAATCGAATTCCACCGTCGTCACGGAGACAGACATCCGCTTGTCTTCCATGTCCAACGTGTAAGAGTATACAATTCGCGTATTCTGAACGATTTCCTGATAGCAGGCATCGAATGTGTAAACGGGTCCCCCAGGCGGACCACCACGATTGAATTCGCGGCCGCCGACGCGGAAGTCGAATTCTTCGGCTTTAGGAAACCAACTGGCTTTGGCTGCTTGACCCGCCCATGCAGCGAATACACGAGCAGGGGAATGCTTATAGTTCCTTTCAATGACAAATGTGGAATGTTTGGCTGATCGTTCACTCACAGTCGAAACCTCCTTATCCGGGTTCTTCCGGATGCTCATCTAAATATTCACCAAGTCGGTCGAGGTGGCGATCCATACTCGATTTTCTCTCGGCGAAAAATTTCTCATGCTTCATTCTCATTGTTCGTATGATGTTCATGAAATGCTCAACGGTAAACGGTTCGTTCCTATGCATCCGACTCGAAACATTCTCAAGCTCATGCAAGAGTTTCTGCTGCATGCGGATACTTTCTTTCAGGCTGTCTATTTGAATGGAAACAATGTCTGACAGGCTGAGCTGGTCTCCGGCCATAACGGCTTTAATCTGCTCCAGCGATAGCCCCAACTCCTTTAAGGACAAAATTTGCTGTAGGCGTGAAATGTCCTTTTCGGTGTAGAGTCTGTATCCGGATGGCGAATAGCCGGATGGCGAAAACAAGCCTATCTGATCATAAAAACGTAAAGTCCGTATCGTAATTCCCGCCATTTTCGCAAGTTCTCCGACTTTCCAATGACTTTTCATGATCAGCCCCTTTCTTGATCGCTAGCGTTTCACCGGTAACTTCACTATAAACCGTTACGTTACGTAATGGTCAAGAAGCCATATGAATTTTTTTCCAGAAGGAACGTAAGGCCTGCCTGTTAGCGTTTCATAACCCTGAGAGTCTAAAACTTTATGATCTCGAAAAATTTCTAAGCCCCTTCTTCCTGCTTTTTTGTTTACAATGGATAACAGATTGTTGAATTGGTTTGAAAGGATGTCGTACATGAGTAAAACAGTTGTACTGGCAGAAAAGCCTTCGGTTGGACGAGACATTGCCAAAGTATTGCAGTGTCACAAAAAAGGAAACGGCTTTTTTGAGGGAGATAAATACATTGTAACGTGGGCGCTCGGGCATTTGGTCACTCTCGCTGATCCTGAAGCGTACGGGCAGCAATTCAGCTCGTGGCGAATCGAGGATTTGCCGATTATGCCGTCCCCATTGCGCTTGGTCGTGATCAAGGAAAGCAACAGGCAATTCCAGGTCGTCAAACAACAATTGAGACGCAATGATGTCGGGCAGATCGTCATTGCGACGGATGCAGGACGTGAAGGAGAGCTCGTAGCCCGGTGGATTCTAGAGCTGGTTCACGTGAATAAACCAATCAAGCGTCTGTGGATTTCCTCGGTGACAGATAAGGCAATCCGGGAAGGCTTCCGCAATCTGAAGGACGGCAAAAACTATGAAAACTTGTTCGCCTCCGCGGCTGCTCGTGCAGAAGCCGACTGGCTCGTTGGAATCAATGCTACCCGGGCCTTGACGTGCAAGCATAACGCCCAGCTTTCATGCGGTCGTGTCCAGACGCCAACACTCGCCATTGTGGCAACGCGAGAAGAGGAGATTCGTCGCTTTACGCCCAAGCCATTTTACGGATTGTCTGCGGTGGCCCAAGGTCCGATTCAGCTCCAATGGCAGGATCAGCAAACGAAGGATTTCAAAACGTTTTCCAAGGAAAAGGCTGATCAGCTAATAGCCGCTCTCAAACAGGAGAAAAATGCAGAAGTTATCGAGATTACTCGTGCGCACAAAAAGACGTATGCACCACAGCTGTACGATTTGACGGAGCTGCAACGGGATGCCAACCGGATGTTTGGCTATTCGCCAAAGCAGACACTGTCCATCATGCAAGGGCTATATGAACATCACAAGGCAGTGACCTACCCACGAACGGACTCTCGCTATCTCTCTGCTGATATCGTCGAGACGCTGCCGGATCGAATCAAGGCTGTCCAAATGAAGCCATACGCGCCCCTCGCCGCCAGAATCCTGCGTGCGCCGATCAAAGCGAACAAATCGTTCGTGGATGACAGCAAAGTATCTGACCACCATGCGATTATCCCGACGGAGCAAGCTGTTTTTCTCGGTGATTTGAGCGATAAGGAACGCAAGATTTTCGACCTCATCGTGAAGCGTTTCCTGGCCGTTTTGCTGCCTGCCTTCGAATACGAGCAAACGACCATCCAGGCAAAAATCGGGAATGAAACCTTCCTGGCAAAAGGAAAAACCGTGCTCTCCCAAGGCTGGAGAGAGGCGTACGACCACGATGTAGAAGAAGACGATGCGAAGGACGGCGTAAAGGAACAAAGCCTTCCTTCTCTTGCCAAAGGAGATCGCTTGCAAATCCAGTCGATTTCCCAGACCAAGGGCGAGACGAAGCCGCCAGAGCCATTTACAGAAGCGAGTCTGCTATCTGCGATGGAAAACCCGGCGAAATACATGGCAAACGAGAGCAAGGATTTGATCAAAACGATTGGGGAAACAGGCGGCCTTGGTACGGTAGCAACCCGCGCGGATGTGATTGAGAAGCTGTTCAACAGCTTTTTGCTAGAGAAGCGCGGCAAGCATATTTTTGTCACCGCAAAAGCCAAGCAATTGCTAGAGCTTGTCCCAGATGAAATGCAATCGCCGACCTTGACCGCCCAATGGGAGCAAAAGCTCGGTGCCATCGCCAAGGGAAGCTTGAACAAGCGAGCGTTTATCGAAGAGATGAAAACGTACGCCAAAGAAGTCGTCCAGCAGATCAAGAACAGCGATCAGACTTTCCGGCACGACAACCTGACCAGAAGCAGATGCCCGGAGTGCAATAAGTTTTTGCTGGAGGTAAACGGAAAGCGCGGCAAAATGCAGGTGTGCCAGGACCGGGAATGCGGCTATCGCAAAAGCATTGCCAAGCAAACCAATGCCAGATGTCCAAAATGCCACAAAAGATTGGAGCTGCGCGGAGAAGGGGAAGGGCAAACCTTTGTCTGCGGTTGTGGGCACAAGGAAAAACTGAAGACCTTCCAGGAGCGTCGCGACAAGGAAAAGGGCAGCAAGGTTTCGAAGAAAGAAGTATCCAAGTATTTAAAGGGGCAAGACAAGGAGCAGGACGAAGGAATCAACTCAGCGTTGAAAGACGCACTGTCCAAATTAAAGTTCGACTAAATAGGCATGAAACAAAAGGCGGCCGACCATTCAAGTCAGCCGCCTCCTTCTATTTACTTTTTCTCCAGAATAGCAAAGTAATTTTCTTCATCGTCTGCGAAGTTAAAGACACGGCCCGAAGGCATCGTGACAATGTCTCCAACCTTCACATTTTTATTCATAAGGTCGTTACGCAATTCCTCGATATTTTCCGAAAAGAATAGGAGCGAAGGAGTGCCAAGATTCATTCCGGGCGACATTTTCGCTACGAATTCCTTATTGTGCAGAACGATGCTTGTTTCAACACCTTGTGCGGGAGCAATTTCAATCCATCTCATTTCACCGTTCTTCTCTTCTGAAACCACACGAAACCCTAGTTTTTCGGTCCAAAAGTTCACTGCTTGATCCTGGTTATTGACATACAACATGATTTGACCGACTTTGCTAATCATCATAGACATGTTCCACTCCCTACATGGTAGTTTATAACCCGATGCTCCTAATCCTTTCCATCGCGACAGTATCTGATACCCGATGCCAACGGACTAGTCTAGCTTGTCTTCATCCTAACATGAATAATCAGACAGGATTTCTTTTCAATTGCGCATTGTAGAAAAAGGAATTGCATTTCGTAAAAGAGGAGCATATACTCACAATTAAAAGTGAGTAATCACTCGCTAATCTAAAAAGCTCATCTCGAGTTTGATTCTGTGACTTGTTTTTTTACTCATAAAAGAAAGTGATTACTCACTCTATTACGTAGGTAGGGGGAAGCGTTTATGAAACCAGTTGTTCGTTCCATTTGTATCGGAGGACTCTTACTGGCTTTGTCAGGCTGCAATTGGACAGCGGAAAATCATTCGTCTCTGTCTGGCACAATCGAGGCCAACGAGCTACCGATCGTAGCTGAAGTAGGCGGATTGGTGACAAACGTTACGGCAGAAGAGGGAGATACAGTAAAAAAAGGACAAGTGCTGGCCCAAATCGATAAACGAAGCTACCAAATGACTGTGGCAGAAGCACAGGCAGCATTGGACCAAGCGACAGCCAAACTAGAAGAGGCGAGAGCGGGTTCACGCGACACAACAATCCAAAGAAGCATGGCCAACGTCCAGCAAGCAAATGCGAATATCCAACTGGCCCAAGCGAGAAAAAATCAGGCAGAAGCAGGAAAAGCACGTGCTGCTGAGCAGATGACGCAGGCAGAATCGCAATGGCAGGGGGCGCAGCAGACCCTGTTGTATCAACAAAAACGACTCGAGGAAGCAACAGCGCTCTTCGAAAAAGGAGTGATCTCTGCCAAAGACCTCGACACGCAAAAAGAAGCAGTGAATCAGGCAAAAACGCAGGCAGATCAATGGGCGGCACAAGTAGCGCAGACACAGGCACAGTACCATTCTGCACAAGAAGACATCGCCGCTACTGTGGCCCAAATCGGTACAGCACAAGCCGCGCAAGCCGCAGCGCAGGCAGATCTCGACCAGGTGAAGGAAGGAAGTACTGATTACGCGATTCGGGCACTGCTCGCCGCCCAGGAGCAGGCGAAAGCGAAACTGGATCAAGCCTTATTGCAGTTGGAAAAGTCCAAGATTACGGCAACCGACGACGGTACTCTCTTGCGCTCCTCTATCGAACAGGGGGAAGTAGCAAAAACAGGAGCCACCTTATTTACGATGATGAAGTCAGATCAGCTTGAGCTCGTCGTGTACATCCCGGAAGCACAATTGAATCGGGTGAAAAAAGGGCAAGAGGTTGGCATCAAGGTGGATGCCTATCCGGAAGAGACGTTTACAGGAACGATCAGTCGCATCTCGGAAAAAGCAGAATTCACGCCGAAGAATGTACAAACACCTGATGAACGCACCAAGCTTGTGTTCGCTGTTACGATACACATCACAGATGGACTCGACAAAATCAAACCAGGTATGCCTGCCGATGTGCTGCTGGCAGACGAGGAGGGAGGACAATGAACGCCGCTATCCAATGCGAGCAGTTGACGAAGCGTTTTGGAGATCGAGTAGCTGTGAACAGCTTGACGCTGACAGTTCCGCGAGGTTCGATTTACGGTTTTTTGGGTCCGAATGGCTCAGGGAAATCGACCACAATCCGGATGCTTTGTGGTTTGCTAACCCCGACGACGGGAAAGGGGACGGTTCTTGGCTTCGATGTCATGACACAGAGCGAGGAAATTAAGCAGCGGATCGGGTATATGTCGCAAAAGTTCAGCCTGTATGAAGATTTGACAGTGGAAGAGAATCTCGATTTTTATGCCGGAGTATATCAATTAAACAGTGCAGAACGTAAGCAGCGGAAAGCGGAACTGATTGAGATGGCTGGCCTGACAGGCAGGGAAAAGCAGCTTGCGGGTTCGCTGTCAGGGGGATGGAAGCAACGCCTCGCGCTCTCCTGCGCTCTTTTGCACAAGCCGGAGCTGTTGATTTTAGACGAACCGACAGCAGGAGTCGATCCTGTTTCCCGCCGGATTTTTTGGGACGTGATTCATGAGCTGGCAAGACAGGGGATCACCGTGCTGGTAACTACACACTACATGGATGAGGCGCAGACTTGCGATTGGATCGGCTTTATCTTTTTCGGCAATTTGTTGGCGGAAGGCACTCCACAAGCGTTGATCGATCGTATGGGAGTAGGCAATCTGGAGGATGTCTTCATCGATCTGGTTAGGCGGGAGGAAGCCAGACAGGCGGCGGAGGAGGGAGTCAGATGAGGCATTTTGTCTGGGAGCGTTACTGGTCTGTCGTGAAAAAGGAAGTCATCCAAATCAAACGGGATCGTCCCAGTCTAGCGATTGCGCTGGTCATGCCGCTGATGCTGTTGTTTTTGTTCGGATATGCTGTCAATACAGACGTGAATGACATCCAGATGGCCGTCTGGAATCAAAGCCCTTCTGCTGCCAGTCGAGAGCTGGTAGATCAGTTCGTCCATACGCATGTATTCGAAGTGGCAGCCCAGGTAAGTAGCTACAAGGAGATCGAAGCCATGTTAGACGATGGCTCCGTAAATGTAGCGCTCATTATCGGACCTGACTACACCCGCAAGCGTGATCGCAACGAGCCGGTAGACGTGCAAATGCTCATTAATGGCTCCGATCCGAATATTGCCCGCACTGCGACCTCTCAAGCGCAGTTGATCGTCCAGCATCAGGCGATCACGTTGCAGGAAATGAAGCTGCAAAAACAAGGCTTGGGGGAGCTGGAACAGCCACTCGGCTTGGATACACGCGTGCTGTTTAACCCCAATATGGAGAGTATCGTCTTCAATATTCCCGGCTTGATCGGCTTGATTATGCAAAACGTCACGATGATTCTGACGGCGTTTTCCCTCGTACGAGAGAAGGAGCGGGGAACGATGGAACAGTTAATCGTGACGCCGATACGCCCATTGGAGCTTATGCTCGGCAAAATTACCCCCTATGTAGGTGTAGGTCTCTTCTCGTTTTGTCTGGTGCTATTGGTTGGAACGTATTGGTTCGGAGTCCCGGTCAAAGGCAGCATTTCGCTTTTGGTGACTTTGTCTGTCTTGTTTTTGGTGACGACGCTTCTCTTGGGCATTTTCATTTCTACGGTGGCAAAGACCCAGCTTCAAGCAATGCAAATGGCATTCGCCTTTATCCTGCCTAGCGTGCTTCTCTCCGGCTTTATGTTCCCGCGCGATTCGATGCCGCTCGTGATACAATGGGTAGGCGGGCTCGTCCCGTTGACCTATTTTCTGGAAATCCTGCGGGGAATTTTCTTAAAGGGCGTGGGCATCGATGCGCTCTGGAAGGATGTCGTCGGAATGAGCAGCTTTTGTCTCTTGATCCTGACCGTCGCTATCCTGCGATTCCGCAAGAAGATCGAATAAGAGGAGCGTAATGGGTGATGAACAAGCCGCCAACATTTGTAGAAGGCCTGTTGCAATATGTAGAAGAGTTGAAAGATGAGAGTGAGATGACGGAGAAGCAGCGCAATATTTTGCGTGCATCAGTGAAATTGTTCGCTGAAAAAGGCTTCCATGCCAGCTCCACCTCTGAAATTGCCAAAGAAGCAGGAGTGGCAGAGGGAACGATTTTTCGCCACTATAAATCAAAAAAAGATATTTTACTTGCCGTCGTTGCACCTGTATTGGTCAAATTCGCGGCGCCGTTTATCTTGAAAGATGTCCGTGAGATCTTCAAAGAGCAGAATCATAAAACATTCTCTCAAATCGTGACAGAGCTGTACCGAAACCGGATCGATTTGGTGCTGGCGAATGAAAAGCATATTCGGATTTTGCTGCAAGAAGCTTTTTTCCATGACGAAATCAGGGAAGCACTGATCGCTACCGTTTTCACGGGTGTGAAGGAGATGGCAAACAAGCTGATCGAAGCAAAGGTAGAGGTCGGCGAATTGCGTCCGCTCCCGACACAGGCTGTCTTTCGGGCGATCCTGTCCTCGATGATCGGGCTCGTTTTGTTCCGGCAAGTTTTAGATACCGATGAATTTACGCAGTTCAGCGACGACGAGCAAATCGCCCTGACCGTAGATATTTTGCTTAACGGGATTGGAAATCACTCTATCTAAAATTTTTTATCGATAAGTGAACATTTTTCTCTCTATTTGGGTATAGAAATCCCTTCTGGGAATGGTATAATTGCAAACAACTTTTTGCTGTTTTTTGGAGGAGAGTAAACCATGCAATTGTTATCAGAGAGAGAATGGCTCGCGTATCGAGAGAAAAACAAAGATCGTGCACGCATGCTGATTTCTTGCCCGGATCGCGCGGGTATCGTCGCGGCGGTGTCGAACTTCTTGTTCCAACAAGGAGCCAACATCGTTCAATCTGACCAGTACACGACCGATCCGGAAACAGGCCGCTTCTTTATGCGCATTGAATTCGATCTCATCAATCTTGACGAGCGCTGCGAAGAGATCAAGCAAGCATTCAGCCCAGTAGCCGAGAGCTTTGGCATGGAATGGTCGCTGGTCGAAGCGAACAAGCGCAAAAAGGTTGCGTTGTTTGTTTCCAAAGAGGATCACTGTCTTTTGGAGCTCTTGTGGCGCTGGAAGTCCGGGGAGCTGTTCGCGGATATCGCGGTTGTCGTCAGCAACCATCCTGACATGCAGGAGACTGTCGAGTCCTTCGGTATTCCGTATCGTTGCATTCCAGTCACGAAGGATAACAAGCCGCAGGCAGAAGAAGAGCAGATTGCAGCGGCAGAGGGCGTCGATCTGATCGTGCTGGCTCGCTACATGCAGATTTTGTCCCCGCGCTTTTTGGAGGACTACGCGATGCGGATTATCAATATCCACCATTCCTTCCTCCCAGCCTTTGTCGGAGCGAAGCCTTACGAGCAGGCGTATCGTCGCGGCGTAAAGCTGATTGGAGCGACTGCGCATTACGTCACGGAAGAGTTGGACGCAGGACCGATTATCGAGCAAGACGTTCAACGTGTATCGCATCAGGAAGACGTCGAGACACTGAAGCAGCTGGGACGTCAGGTAGAGCGTACGGTGCTGGCACGTGCAGTTCGTTGGCATCTGGAGGATCGGGTGCTGGTGTACGGTAACAAGACGATTGTGTTCCCATAAGCATTGTGCATAAGAAGAGGCCTTCCTTTTGAGGAAAAGCCTCTTCTTTGTTTTGCTTCGCCATATTTTCAAGTCAGTTTCTCACGCTTCACCATCTCCAGAAACTGAGCAACAACAGGCCGCTGGTCTGTCTCATCGTCACGCGTGCAGACATACAAGGGACGCTTGACCTCTACCCCTGGCACAGTTACACGCCCGACCTCCCCACGCTCTACCATATCCCTAACGGCCAGAGCAGGAGCCAGCATCGTCCCATAACCCGCGCGAACGGATTGGATAGATTCGACCAGACCGTGATACTGCATACCGACCTGTGGACGTTTTACACCATGCTCGCGACAGAGGGCAAAAAGCCAATCGCGGGTAGAACTGCCTTGCTCGCGTAGCAAAAAAGGTTCCTCCACGAGCTGCTCCATACGGATCTCTTTTCCTGCAAGCGGATGATAGGCAGGCAAAATAAACCAATAGGGCACATCCGTCAAATGTATCCGCGTAATAGGCAGCTCATCCCACGATTCCTTGATAATAACAGCCACATCGACCTCACAGCTAAGTAGTAGTTCAATGGATTGCATGGAATTACGCGTGCGAATTTCCACATCGACTCCTTCATATTCGCGCTTGTACTGAGCCAGCCACTGTGGCACGAGATAATGGGAGGGGAGATAGGTAGAGGCAATTCTTAGTCGTCCTTTCTTCCCTTGTTTGATTTCTGTCAGCTGTGATTCGATTTCGCGTTCCCAGTCGTAAATGCGGCGTGCTTTTTCAAAAAGAAAGCGCCCCTCATAGGTGAGAGAGATGCCGCGACCATCCGGGATGAGCAAGGTCATGTCCAAATCACTTTCGAGCTTGCGGATTTGGGCACTTACGGCAGGCTGGCTGATCGAGAGGGCGAATGCTGCTTCGGTGACGCTGCCTCGTGACGCTACTTCTACGAAAATGCGGAGAGCATGTAAGTTCATCCTGTACCTCGATTCATAACTTTTGTTTATGAGTGATTGAGAAAGATGTATTAGAAATGATGAGTGATTGCACGTAAGGTATAACTCAGAAAGACGTAAAAACGGGTAGAGAGAAGGATCATGGAATGAGAGAAGTCAGTGGAAAGACACAAGTCGTGGCAGTCGCACTGGTGACAGCATTATGCATGATAGGGGATTCGATGCTGTATGTGGCGCTTCCTCTTTTCTGGAAGGAGGCAGGATTAACATCGCTGTGGGAAGTGGGGGTATTGCTTGCGGTGAACCGTTTCATCCGTGTACCACTCGGCCCTCTTGTTGGAAAATGGTATGAGCGCTCGGGCGGACGCGCGGGTTTGATTGTGGCAGTGGTGCTGGCTTTTCTGACGACACTTTCGTACAGCTTGGAAGGCTTTTGGCTGTGGCTTGTGATGCGATGCTTGTGGGGAGTTGCTTGGACATTTTTAAGATTGGGTGCATTTTCCCTGATCGTGGGTGTTTCCGAAAGGCATAATCGCGGGCAGCTCATGGGCTTGTACAACGGACTGTATCGATTGGGCAGTCTTGGCGGCATGCTGGTCGGAGCGCTGCTGGCTTCTTGGTACGGGCTTTCTGTTGCCTCCATCGCACTTGCGATGCCTTCCTTGTTAGCATTCATTCTTATTTTTCGCTATATACGTCCTTCCTTTACCAGTCAGCATCCGAAAGACGTGAAGCAGATGGATACAGGAAAACGCTTGTGGAGTCAGGCGCAGGTGCTGTTGACGCTGATGACGGGATTGCTCGTCACGATGGTGTACCAGGGGGTGTTTACCTCCACGCTAAGTAGAGTGATCGAAGTACGTGAACCGCTCATCATGATTGGCGGAGTCGTGCTTGGGGCAGCAGTGATTGCGAGTGTGATCCAAGGCATTCGCTGGGGGTGGGAGCCATGGGCTGCCCCATTGGTAGGCAAATTGTCGGACAGGCATGGTCGGACGAATCTATTCATAGGGACGTTGCTTGTTGCTGCCGTTTTGTTTGCCACGTTGCAAGCAACGTCTTCGCTTGTGTTATGGTTTGCAATTTTATTTTGCATCCAGTTGACTGCGACAATTATCACAACCGTGATGGATACTCTTGCGGCAGATGAAGCTGCTAGGCAGGCCAACAGCCAAGGGGTAATGACACAGTATTCAGTTGTAAGCGATCTAGGGGCGGCGCTGGGGCCGCTCCTTGCTTTCTGGCTGGATGAACTCGTAGGTCTTGGTCTGGTGTACATCGGTATAGCGATGATCTTGTTTCTGGTTGGTCTTGTATGGCTGTGGCGACCAAAGCTGATCAAGATGGAAAGCGCTTCTTGATGGTTGTCATGACGTGAGCAATGGCTGCCTCCTTGTCCGGACCATGCAGCAGCATATGGTTCGAATGCTCGTACCAGGTGATTTGCGGGGAGGCAGATTCGTCTACACTGGTTGCGAGTATTTGGGCACTTACGGCGTGTACAGTATCGTCTCGCCTTGCTTGCAGCAGGACGTAAGGGGTCGTAATCTGAGGCAGAAGCGGCTTCGTTTCTGCCAACAGCCTGCGAAATTGCAGCATGCTGCTAATAGGGATTCTGCCGATGCCATGGATGTAGCGTTTGGAGTGGGTAGAGAAATCCTCACGCAAATAGTGCATCGCCTCTTTGACATCCCAATATTTATAAGGAGTGTTGATGGTAATTAGCAGGGCGACGGGGTATTTCGTCGTTAAATGAAAGGCGAGCAGCCCCCCCATGGAAAATCCGATGACCACGATAGTGTCAGCGCGCATGGACAGTCGCTTGTAGCCTTCTTCTGCCGAGCGAAGCCAGTCGTGGCGGGTGCTTTTTGCCATGTGACGACGAGTAGTCCCATGTCCCTCCAAGGTAGGGCATTCCACCTGATAGCCAGCCTCGCGGAGCTTTTTGGCGAGTGGGAATATATCGTTGATGTCTCCGGCAAATCCATGGATGAGTAAGCATCCGACTGTTCCTGACATGGAATCTCTTCCTCTCAGATACTGGGAAATTTGATGAATCATCCATATTATATACGAAAAGGTGAGAAGGAGGCGACCGCGCAAGTGTGCCCACACCAAGCAAAAAAGGAAAGAAAAAGCGACTCCACGCAGCTGCGATGAAGTCGGCTATTTACTAACGGGGTTCTGTCCCTGAAAAAAAGGTTACAGCCCAATTGTTTTCAGTTCTGGAGAGATAAGCAGCGTAGGTTGCGTGCAGGCTTGGATATCTTCCACTGTATAGCCTTCTGCTACTTCGACGAGGACGAGCCCGTCTGGCGTCACGTCCATGACAGCTCTGTCTGTAATGATACGGTTGACAACCTTCTTGCCGGTAAGGGGCAGAGCACATTCATTCAGGATTTTTGTCTCACCATGCTTGTTGACATGATCCATGATGACGACGATTTTTTTCGCGCCGTGGACGAGATCCATGGCACCGCCCATGCCCTTGACCATTTTTCCAGGAATCATCCAGTTTGCGAGATCACCCGCAGCAGAAACCTCCATCGCCCCCAAAATAGCGAGGTCGATATGGCCGCCGCGAATCATCGCAAACGATTCAGCACTGGAGAAGTAGGCCGCACCTGGAATAGCGGTAACGGTTTCTTTTCCGGCGTTGATGAGATCAGGATCGAGGTTTTCCTCCGTCGGGTAAGGGCCAATTCCGAGTAAGCCGTTTTCCGATTGCAGAACGACCGTTTTTCCTTCCGGGATGTAGTTGGCGACGAGCGTGGGCATTCCGATCCCCAAGTTTACGTAAAAGCCATCTTCTATTTCCCCGGCGGCACGAGTGGCGATTTGCTCACGTGTAAGCGACATCTGTGTTTTCCTCCCTTGAATGTAATCCAATTCTCTCTTTTGTTCTCTATGAGCGGACTGTGCGTCGTTCGATGCGTTTCTCGAACGAAGGTGCCTGTATCACCCGTTGCACATAAACACTTGGTGTGTGAATATGCTCAGGGTCTAGTTCCCCTGTCTCTACGATTTCTTCTACTTCGACGATGGTGATTTTTCCGGCTGCTGCCATCATCGGATTAAAGTTTTGTGCTGTTTTGCGGAAGACGAGATTGCCCATCTTGTCAGCCTTCCACGCCTTGATCAGTGCGAAATCCCCCGTGATGCCATACTCAAGCAGGTACTCTTTCCCTGCGAAATCACGCGTTTCCCGGCCTTCAGCGATAGGTGTGCCGACTCCAGCAGGGGTATAGAATGCCGGAATGCCAGCTCCACCTGCACGAATTCTTTCCGCCAGCGTCCCTTGTGGCGTCAACTCGACTTCGAGCTCACCGGACAAAAATTGACGCTCGAATTCCTTATTTTCACCCACATAAGAGGAGACCATTTTTTTGATTTGCTTTTCACGTAAAAGGAGACCGAGTCCCCAATCATCTACCCCACAGTTATTTGAGACAACTGTCAAGTTTTTCACTGCTTTGTCTCGCAGGGCGATAATCAGATTTTCCGGAATTCCTACTAGTCCGAAGCCGCCCACTAATAAAGTGGCACCATCGTGAATATCAGCCACGATGTCCGTGTAAGAAGTGTAAATTTTGGCCATGACGATCACTCCCACCATGAAAAAATAAAGGATTTTTGTAAGCGTTAACAATAAGGGCGATGCAGTGCCCCGTTTTCCTGCCCTTCTATCATACTAGATGCGAGTTACAAACAAGTGACGAGACATTTGGATTATAAAAAATAATGTAAAATGACAGAAAAGTAGTACAACTATACCATTTTTTTCTGTAAAATATATTTTGTCAATATTCGTCGTTTTTTTGGTCAGTATAGGAAGACTTGAGGGGAAATGTGGGGTTGCAGGAATGAAAAATACGAATAAATGGATAAGTCTCACGGTTGTGGTCCTGCTGCTCGTAGGGTGCGAAAAGCTAAATGAGGATGTCTCAAGTCTGAAACGGACGAGAGAAGAAACGGATATCAAGCTGAAAACGGTAAGTGCGTATACCGTGGAGAGTGGCAAGGATGAGCGACTGATAGAAGTAGCAGGTGTAGTGGCACCGCGTCAGGAGCTGGCTTTATCGTTTGGCGCCTCAGGCAAAATCTCAGGCATTCTCGTTGAAAAAGGAGCCATTGTCAAAGCAGGACAGACATTGGCGACATTAGACGGAACGGCCTTGCAGCAAGGAATTCATGCGGCCCAAGGACAGGTAGCAAGTGCTGCGATTAAGCGGGAAAAGGCCGCCAAGGGACCGGAGAGTCATGAGGTGCAAACCAAGAAGCTACAGGTAGAAAAAGCGCGAGAACAGATGCAAAAAGCTCGCGACGAGCTCTCCAAAGCAGAGATTTTGTATGCGAATGGAGCCATCTCGAAGGATGACAAAGACAAGCTGGCCTCTGCACTGCGACAGGCCGAGCTGAGTCTGGAAGAAGAACAAGTGGCGTACAACAACCTGCTGAAGGGCGCCGATCCACTGGATATCGAAGAAGCGAATGCAAGTATCCAGCAGGCCAATGTTCAATTGAGCCGAGCGAAGCAGGAAGCAGCTGATGCGGTGATCAAAGCTCCTTTTACAGGTGTGGTTGCAGCTATCTCCAAGACAGCGTCGGAGCAAGCTGGACCTGGAACAGAGGTCATTCGAATGGTCGATACGAGCTCATGGCTTGTCAAGCTACATATAGAAAGGGAGCAAATCGCCCATTGGCAGGCAGGGAAAGTCGTAAAGGTGAAGGCTCCGGACGGCAGTGAAGCAGAAGGAAAAGTGACGTTTGTTTCACCTGTTATGGATACCAGCTTGGGATCTTATCCCGTCGAGGTGACCGTAGACGGCAAGAAAGTAGCGTGGAAGGGTGGCATGGCTGTTACTTGTCAGTATCCGCTGCCAGCGTCAAACGTTGCGCTCGTTCCTGTTAGCAGCATCGGTGTCTCTGATGAAGAATATTACGTCATGAAAATCAATGAACATTCAGTGGAAAAGACGTTTGTCAAAGTGGGAGCATTGCAAGGAACCTTCTATGAGGTAGTGGAAGGTCTTGAGCCTGGTGACCAGATTGTCGCTGCAGGTTTGTCGTATGTAGTGGATGGTGAGGCGGTGAAGGTGGCGGATGAATAACAAGACATTTTTAGCGACGGTCCCCTCCTTTGCACGCATTCTGGCGGTCATTTGCTGTCTACTTGCGGTAGGAGCTTGGGTTGGGCTGGATATCAAGACTTTTCCGGATCGGTCTGTGCCTGAATATACAATCAGTCTCTCGGCACCCAAGCTCTCTTCTGCGGAAGTAGATGAATCGGTCGCGAGAAAAGTAGAGGAATCAGTACGTTCATTAGGCAGTGTGCTTACGATTGCTACGGAATCTCGGACGGGATCGGCGGTTATCACTGTAAAAACATCAGAACAAATCGGTTCGGATTACAAGGAACGGTTGGATAAGAAGCTGGGAGAGATTACGAAGCAGCTACCCGTGCAGGAGTGGAGCGTCAGTCAAAGCAATTTGGCAGATAACAAAATTGGTTTTTATGTCTTGTACGGCACGGACTTGCAGACCTTGTCTGACGTTGCTCAAAATACGGTCTACGACAAACTGATCAATCTGCCAGGAATCGCTCGCATCGAAATGGACAAGCAAGGCTTGAAGGAGCAGGTAGATATCATTTTCCGACCGTCCATGCTACTCGCCTACGGGCTCACACCTGCTGATATGCTGTCGCAACTGCCAACAGATGTGGTTGGAGAAGAGGTAGGCTCTGTTGGAGTAGATAAGGATCGAACCAGGATTCAATGGACGAGTAAGTCGGAAGGGCTGCAAGATCTGGGTAAGCACTTGATCTCCACCGATAAAGGATACGTGCCATTACATACGTTGGCTGACATTCGTGATCGTCGGGGGAGCAAAGGCGAACAAATTGGGATGTATCGAGGCTCGCCTGCCTTAGGAATCACGGTGTACGCAGCAGATGTCGGGCAATTGCCTGTTATCAGCAAGCAAGTAAAGGAAGCAATTGGTGAGTTGAATCAGGCTTCAGGCGGAAAATACCGCCTCGATTTGTTTCATGACGATGCGCAGACCATCACCGCTGCATTGAGACAGCTTGGAACACTGGCTGCTTTAACCGCTGTCATCTGTTCACTCTTTTTGTACCTGACCCGAAAACAATGGGCAGGGGCTGTACTCGCGCTTTTGGCAAACGTTCTCGCGGTCGGCAGTGTTCTTGGGGGCATGTGGCTTTGGGGAATTCCATTGACGCTCTCTACACTTGGGCCACTTGTGTTGTTTTCGCTATTGTTCACAGGAGCAGGCTCTGCGTTGTTTCATCGGCTTTCAGGGTTGCCCTCGTACTCGTTTGTTCGTTGTTTGCAAGTGGCGTGGGGGTTGATGAAGCCGTTTTTGCTCACGGTTGTGGTAGTGGCAGCCTGTTGGACAGGTGTCGTTTTCACTGATTTCCTCAAGGCAGAAGACAAGGTTGTCTTGTACGATGCCTGGCCTGTACTTTTGCTGGGGACGTTTGCTCTTATTCTTATCTATGGGTTTATCACGCCGGTACTGACAGGAACGTGGCTAGAAGCTTCCGTACGAATAGAGGAGGAAACGCCACGGGCTTCCAATAAAGTGACAAGTTATTTTCAAGATCGCTGGAAACGACTGGTGGAACAGGGGTATTTGCCCTATGGAATCACACTGGTTGCCTCGCTTGTCTTTATCTTTTTGCTCAAGTCGTTTATTCTTGTAGATCCCTACGCAAAGCTTGATTATGGCAACAAGACGCTTTCATTGCCAATGGTGCAGGGAAGCAGCATCGATGAGGCCATGCGGGCAGCACAAATAGCTGAGGAGCGTTTACTCGCCATTGAAGAAGTCCGAGATGTCTACACGATTGCCTCCGAAGAAAACCTGAGCTTTCAACTAAAGCTCGTGGATAAATACGATTGGACGCAATCAGTCTCTGAGCTGGAAAAAGTACTGGACAAAGAGCTGCGAGATATCCCTCAGACAGATCCGTTTGCGCTGGTGATTAATAAAGATAAGGCAACTCGTCTCGTCTTGACGATCATGGGACCATCCTTGCAAACGACGCAGAACATTGCCAATGAAGTATT
The DNA here is from genome assembly GCF_013284275.1 of Brevibacillus sp. HB2.2. NCBI lineage: Bacteria > Bacillati > Bacillota > Bacilli > Caryophanales > Paenibacillaceae > Brevibacillus > Brevibacillus sp. HB2.2. The sequence continues at coordinate 31,925 of NZ_JABSUV010000043.1, read as the reverse complement.
GGCATTCATGGAAAAGCAGACTGCGAAGGATAAAGAGGGGCGAGAACTTGTAACCGATGAAAGAATCGGGCCAGGTGCAGAGGGGACCTTAATCGACATTCGTCCGAAACAAGAGATGCTGGCACGCTACCGGATTACGCAGGAGGAGATCAAGAGACAGCTGGAGAGCTATTTGGGAGAAAAAACTGCTGGCAGTGTCTATTGGAACGAGCGTCAGGTACCTATCCACGTCCGATTCCCTGACGGGTGGATGGACTATCCGGATCAGGTGAAACATATTTTGATTCGAACATCACAAGGTACGGTGCGATTATCCGAGCTGGTAGATTGGTCGATCGGCAGCGAACCGCCCGTTTATCAACGGGAAGATGGACTGTATGTCTTCAAGGTAAGTAGTGCCGTCTCAGACCCAAGTCGAATTGAGCTGTGGTCTTACATCATTCCTTCTTCCATGCAAGAAAAGGTGGAGATACCCGAAGGCTACACGGTATATAACGACGATGAGCTGAAGAAATTGGAGGAGACAAAGCTCAATAAGGTTGATTGGAGCAGTCGGTTCTTGACGATTGGCAGCCTGGTTGCCCTCGTACTTATCATGAGCTTGCTTTTGCAACGCAGAACACGCGACGGATTATTTGTCCTCGTTCTCTTGCCAATCTTGTCTGGAGGCTTTGCGCTGGGATTGCTGTGGTTGGATCGACCTATGAACGTTATGAGCTTCTACGGTATGATGGCTGCCATTGCCATCATCATTTTGCAGGCACTTCTAACGATGGATGAGCTGTACAAGGCCCAAGCCGAACAGGAGCGAGTTTGGGACAGTATCAAGCTGGGGGCCAAACGCACCATGGCCAATCAAGCGGGGATATATTTCGCGATCGCGTTAGCCAGCCTTCCACTTGCTGGGGGCTTGGGTGAAGGAAATGATTCGTTTGCGTCCTTTGCCAGCGTATTGTTGTTTGGCATTCTAATGGGGGCTTTTGTCACCATGGCACTTCTTCCCAGTATGCAGTATGCAGCTATGCAAAGACAGGCTGCCCATTCTGAAATGTCCTTGCCGATCCTCGCTCGTCATTTGCGGATATGGTGGGAAAACAACCAAGTACGTCGCCGCGATTTCAAAGAAAGAAAACGGGAACAGGCCCGCTCACCCAAAACAGGGCAAGCCGGAGCCTCGAATCAAAATTCCCGGGACTATGTCCCTGTACAAGAGGACTTCCTACCTCTTTCTTCTTCTTCACATGACGCCAACCGCTAAAATAGGTTGGCGTTTTTCATTTTCAATCGTTCACGTAGCTGTAACCAACGTATCAGGTATGCGTCATGGTAAGATAGAAAGAGAATCGAAAGCAGGGGGTAGCAACACGTGCGTCGATATCGAAAAGTATGGGACTACTTGCTTTTGATTGCGATTCTGCTCGGGTTATTTATTTCTTCATCACAGCCATACGCCAAGCAAGACATGCGAGGGACGATAGACAAGCTAGTGGACGAACAGAGCTTACAGAATCGTATAGGCGACATATCCATTCCTTACGGAGGCAAGGATGTGAGCCTGGAAGAAAAGGGAGCGGCTGGTTTTATAGAGTTCTTTTTACGGAAAGGGATACACTTTTCTGTTTTTGCCCTCTTGGCTTTTAGCTGGTATCGCGTGTTTTCGCATCATCTCTCGTTTGGGCAAGCACTGCCCTGGAGCGCTTTTTGCAGTGTGATGACGGCTGCTTTGGATGAATGGCACCAGACGTTTACACCGGATCGAACCGGAATGGTGCAGGATGTTTTGCTCGATGCAGCTGGATCTGTCACGATGTTGTTGATAATTGCTCTCAATTACCTGTATTCACGAAGAGCACATCGTTATAAAATGTAGGAAGCCTATCCATCCTATGGGAGAGAAGGCTGTGATGAACGATTGGAGAGTGGATTAGATCGTGGGAGAAAAAAAGAATGTCCTTGTGCTGAACTGCGGAAGTTCTTCGGTGAAGTACAAGCTTTATGAAATGCCTTCCAAGACATTGATTGCGCATGATTATTTGGAACAAATCCAGCGTGACCAATATGAAGATACGATTCGGGGAGTGTTTGAATCCCTCAAACAATATTCGATAGATATCGTTTCCCATCGTGTTGTCCACGGCGGAGAAGCATTTAAGCAGTCCGTTATTATCAATGACCAAGTAAAAGAAGAAATTCGTAACCTGTCCCGTTTCGCCCCGCTTCATAACCCCATTAACCTAACAGGGATTGAAGTTGCTCAAGGCCTGTTTCCTGATTTGATTCACGTAGCTGTTTTTGACACAGCATTTCACCAAACCATGCCACCATCCTCGTATTTGTACGCACTGCCTTATGAATACTACGAACAATACGGCATTCGCAAATACGGTTTCCATGGAACGTCTCACCGCTATGTAATGGGCCGTGCAGCAGAAATGATGGGGCGCCAGAAGGAGCAGCTTCGTCTGATCAGCTGCCACATTGGAAGCGGGGTAAGTATTACGGCGATCCGGAATGGTGAATCTTATGATACGTCGATGGGTATGACACCATTGGCAGGTTTGTCCATGGGTACGCGCAGTGGAAACATTGACCCAGGTATCATCCCGTATATTGAGGAAATTGAAAGGACCGACACGGCTGGTGCTATCAAGATTCTGAATAACAAGAGCGGTCTCATGGGCGTATCGGGTGTATCCAATGATTTGCGCGACGTTATGAAAAAAGCAGAAGAGGGGCATCTCCGCAGTAAACTTGCTTTGGAATTATTTACTACTATTCTACATAAGCATGTGGGACTGTACCTTGCTCGCTTGAATGGAGTCGACGGCATTATCTTTACAGCAGGGGTTGGAGAAAATAGTGCTGCCGTGCGTGATTTGGTGTGCTCTGGTTTGGAATTCGCCGGGGTAAACCTGGATCGTGAGGCAAACCGCAGCAGCAAAGGTGAGGCATTCATCAGCACGAAATACTCCCCGGTAAAAGTCATGGTCATCCCGACAAATGAAGAACTTGTCATGGCAATGGATGCATTTGAACTGGGCAATAACTAGGTTGGAGTATGTCCCTAGAAAGAATAGGCTTTTCAGTATTGGAATTTCTCTGCTATACTAAGAGAATGAGGCTTCTGGTTTGAGGTTCTCACCATTTTTCTGAAAAAATAAAAGGAGTGCAAACTGGATGGCAGTACAAGTGGGAAGCATCATCGAAGGAAAAGTGACAGCGATTAAACCGTTTGGGATGTTTGTAGCAGTCAGCGAAACGGAGCAGGGGCTGGTCCACATTTCCCAAGTAGCAAACGGTTTTGTTAAGGATATCAATGATCACTTTACCGTGGGGGCACCAGTAAAGGTAAAAGTACTCTCCATTGATGATGCAGGTAAAATCTCGCTTTCGGTTCGCGCAGCACTCCCAGCGCCTGAGCGTCCGGAACGTGAAGAACGCCGTGGCGGTGGATATCGTGGAGGCGACCGCGGAGGGAATGCAAAACGAGATAGCGGAGCTTCTTTCGAAGACAAGATGAAAAAATGGATGAAGCACAGCGAAGAGAACCTTGCGACAATCAATAAAAAGAACGCAAAACGCGGCTACTAAGCCTTGCGATAACTAAGAAGGACGGGATCAGCTCCCGTCCTTTTTTGCGTTTCCTATTCGATAGGGTTCCCCTCTTTTTCCCAGTATTCCATCCCGCCGAGCATCTCTTTTACCCGAAAGCCGAGAGCGGCCAGTTTCGCACAAGCCTTTGCAGCACCATTGCAGTTGGGACCCCAGCAATAGACAACCAGGAGCTTGGTCGGGTCCAGAGCAGCCGTCGTGTCAGTGGAAATAAGCGAATGGGGGAGATTCATAGCACCGGGAACGTGACCATCCCGAAACGCTTTCTCGCTGCGAGCATCCAGGATGTAGAAGTTTTCCACACGGTTTTGAATGTCACTCCATACATCAGAGACATCTGTCTCAAGAGAAAGCTTGTCGAGAAAATGAGTGCAGGCTACTTCAGGTGACGCGGCGGGTGTTTGCAAAACAAGGGACATATCAAAATCCTCCTCGTTACATGTGATGGTGATGCACACAGCATAGCATTGAACCAATCATCACAGTTATCTATACTATTTAATGAGGATCATTACTAATTTCTATGGGAGGAAGCGGGATGGAGCTGGTCTATTTACATACTTTTCGCGAGGTAGCCCGGTATGGAAGCTTTACACGGGCAGCAGAAGAACTGGGCTATGCTCAACCGACGGTAACGGCACAAATGCAAAAGCTGGAGCAGTCGTATGGAGCCCCGCTATTTGAAAGATATGGACGCAAGCTTCGACTGACCCAAGCAGGTGAAGCCTTGCTGCCGTACGCACGGGAATTGATTCGTCTGTATGGGGAATCTAAAGAAGTGATCAAGCAACAGACGACAGGTCCCATTGCCATTGGAACGATCGATACACTGGCGGCGTTCTTTCTGCCACCGTATTTGCAGGCTTTTTGCCAGCAATATCCTCAGGTTGATTTAGTATTGCGGACGGCTGGAGAAGCAGAAATCGTGCAACAGATCAGGGATGGTTATCTCGATTTTGGGATCATTTTCGATCGCCCTTGTTCAGACCCTGAGTTAGTCACCCACGTCATTCGCGAGGAAGAATTGGTGGTCGTCATGCCACCCACCCATCGATTCACAACAGCAACTGTACTCACGGTCCATGATTTGGGCGGGGAGCCGCTTGTATTGACCGAAGAAGGCTGTACGTATCGGGGCATGCTGCTGGAGGCTTTTGGTGAGGCTGGGATGACCCAACGAATCGCCTGCCAATTCAGCAATCCGGAAGCGATCAAGCAGTGTGTACGCTGTGGCTTGGGTGTGGCATTGCTGCCAGTAATGGCGGTCCAGAGAGAGCTCGCAGAAGGGGTACTCACAGCTATCCCATTTCAGTCGGATAAGCCGCCGTTTTCCATTCAGCTTGTTTATCATAAAAAGAAATGGCTATCACCTTCGATGGTGACGCTTGTGGATACGATTACGAGATCACAGAGAGAGGAATCGTGAGCAGGATGCAGCTAGATACTTCACCATTTGTCGCATGTACACCTGAGGAGACAGTCTATCCGGGAGTGCGGCTCTACACCGTCAGCTACTACAGTCAAGACTTGCTGGTAAAAGCTGCATTGGCTGTGCCGGAGGTGTATTTTCAGGAGGGAGCATGTCTGCCGGCTCTCCTGTATTGTCGAGGTGGGATTAAAGGAGTGGGACGCGTCAGACCCGAGAGAATTAGTCAGATGGCTGCTTTTGGCTACGTGATCCTCGCTCCTCATTACCGTGGCAACGAAGGCGGAGAGGGCCGGGATGAATTCGGTGGGGCAGACAGGCATGATGTGTTTGCCGCATTTGAATTGCTCCGTAGACTGGAGAGGGTAGACAAGGAGCGAATCAGCGTCTACGGCTTTTCACGCGGTGGTATCATGGCTTTGTTTGCCGCAATAGAGTGCAAGGGCGTGCTGTCTTGCGTCGTATGGAGTGGCGTCAGCGACATGTTTTTGACCTATGAGGAGCGGGTTGATCTGAGAAGGATGCTGCGCAGAATCATCGGTCATCCACGTAAGCAGGAGGATGCTTACCGCGATCGGACACCTTTGTACCGGATGGACGAGATTTCTTGTCCTGTGCTAATCATACATGGAACGGAAGATGAGAATGTGGGAGTGGAGCATGCTCATAAATTGGCAGATGCGCTGACGCTGGCAGGCAAACCGTATGAGAAATGGCTGGCGCAAGGGGCCAGCCATCTGTTTGTCGGGGAAGATATGGAGATGTACACGCGCAAGATGTTCGCTTGGCTGGATGCGCAAGTCTAATCTTCTTTTGGTGTAAGCGGCAGCGTAATGATGATTTCCGTTCCTTTCCCCAGCTTGCTGTTCACGTGCAGCTCCCCACCGTGGTTTTCAACCATTCGCCGCGAAATTGGCAGCCCCAGTCCAGTCCCATCCTCTTTTAAGGAGAAGAACGGATCGAATATACGCACCAGATATTCTTGGGGAATGCCTTCTCCCGTGTCTCTGACATGAATATGGACAGCTTGATCATCCAGGCGGCTTTCGATGGAGAGAACGCCGCCATCTTTCATGGCTTCAATGCTGTTTTTCATTAAATTTAACAGGATTTGCTTTAATTGCTCGACATCGACGTGAATGCGAATGCTCGGATCACAGCGGTCTACGATTTCAATCCCATGCAGCATAGCCTCGGCATTCATCAAGGGAAGAATCGAATGAATGACACCGGTTAGCGCAACCTCGCGATAATCGGGCTTGGATGGTTTGGAGAGCATCAACAACTCCGTCACGATGCGGTTGACCCGTTCAATTTCCTGCAAGATTAAGGGCAAATAGTACAAATCGCGCTCTTGATCAGATAAACGCTGTTCTAATAGCTGAATAAAGCCGTAGATGACTGTTAGCGGATTGCGAATTTCATGAGCGGCTCCCGCTGCTAGCTGACCGACCATGGCCAGCTTCTCAGATTGATTCAAGTACTCTTGAATTTGTTCCTGCTCCGTAATGTCCAAGAAGGCGACCATCCACCCGGTTTCCTGATCGTGGTGATGATTGTGTAAAGGGATGTAGGAGACCAGAGCAATGAATGGTGTATCGTCTTTTTTGTACAAGGTCATTTTGCGATTGACGAACCAGGGAGTCGGCTCATTGCTTGTGGGTGCTTCAAAGGAATCCTTAGACACCGGGTAGCCAAGATCGTCGAGCTTGACTAAATGCTGCGCCAACTGGTTTACATGAAGACCGACTGGCGCATGGGAGCGTGTAATAATCCCAACAGGCAGGGAGTTTAAGATTTGCTCCCGGATGTTTTTTTCTTCGGTCAAAATTTGCCGTTGCCGTTCATCTTGCGCGAATAGATTGGCGATACTACTCGACATTTTATTGAACTCCTGCGCCAACTCAAGGAATTCATCTTGATGGGTATAGACGATTTGCTGACCGAATGTTCCTTTCGATACTTCACGGGCTTGTTGCATGAGAGACTGAATCGGGCGCAACAGCTCATTGCGGAAGTAAAACGTACAGAATAGCCCAAACAAGATAGAGGCTACGGAAACCGTATAGGTCAGAATCAACGAAACTTTGATGCTCTCATTCGAATCCTGAAACTCTTTATTCGTCTGATACTCCAGCTGATTGAGTGAAAAAGACAGATCCCGTTCAAACCGATCGAGCAATGGCTGTACTTCATTGGTAAGGACATAGCTGACGGCAGGAACATTCCCCGCTTGCAGCAACGGATTGATTTTGTTCAGAAAAATAAAATCCAGTTTTGATATCGATTCAATAATGGTAAACAAGCCACTGTTGGCTTCGGTTTTGGGAAGCGAGGAAAAGCGCGCCGTATCGATTAGATTTGTATAGTACTGATCCAGGTAAGACTCGTCGCGTGTCAATGTATACATGTTCAAGGCGTATGTCTTGGTGTATATCTGGTTTTTGACTTCCAATAAGGCACTCGTTTGCGGTAAGAGGTTTTGCGTTAAATACACTTCATCAGAGGTGACTTTGGTCATTTGATAACTGAAAAGAGTCGTTACGCAACCGATGAGAAGCATCATTACGAGATAGCTGAGCATGATTTTTTTCTGAAATCCGAGATTGCTGAAAAGGGGCATGCTGATTAACCTCCATACGAGCCACGGGAAGGAATGAGATTTTGCAGTTCCCGTTCTAAATCTTTACGTACATTTTCTGGCACCATGTGTCCGAATTGACTGAGATGGTTGACCCCTTCTGCAAGTCCGTACATGACTTTTCCATTAGGGAGATCCCCTTGAATAAACTGTTCCATGATGATGCGGTAGCACTGACGAACATCCTGCATCATGGAGGCCAGCACGTATTCTGGAGCGATGTAGCTTTGATCGGCAATATATCCGATGGTAAATACTCCTGCGCGCTGCGCTTCTGTAATCACTTCGAGATTGAAGCTGTCGCCTGTGGTGTAGATAACATCCACGCCTTGCGAAATCATGTTGCGAGTCGTGCGAATGGCCCCCGTACTATCATTGAAATCAGGTACCTTTCCAATAACGATAGTAGTGTTGGGTGATGCCTTTTTCACTCCTTCGATAAAGCCTTCTACTTGCGTTAACTCAGTGGGCTTGTCCACCATGATGTATCCGACTTTATCCGATTTCGTCATTTTGGCGGCAAGGATACCGACGAGCTTGCCGGCAGGCTTCATATCGTAACGAATCGTCGTCTGATTCGGATGTGGAGCCTCTCCGTTAAAGGAAACAAAGTGTGATTTCGGATAGCGAAGCGCTACGTCTGTAAAAGGATCAGAGAAGATGAGGCCATGACCGAGTATGAGATCATAGTCGCTGGCTGCATATTTCTCAGCCACCTTTCTGATCTGCTCCGGTTTTATATTATTGGCGATTTCGAGTGAAAAGTTAAATCTTTTTTGCAGTTCTGTCATACTCTCCAGTGCACTGCTGTTCCAGCCCTGATCATATGTGGGGCCCTCCAGCAATAGGGCGACACGCACTTTGTCAGAAGAATGGCTGCTTTTATTTATGACTTTATCGAGATGCTTCATACTTGTAACGAATTGACTGGTAATGAGCAGAAGCAGCCCGACTACCAAACCGGTAAATAAGACGGGAAATGGCAGCAGCTTTGGCATGCGGGATTCCTCCATAGAAAAAAAAGCATAATCCACTTAAAAATATAGATACACGTCATGCCTATTATATCGGTTCTCGGAGGGTTGTGCATGGAAAAAAGGGATACGGACAGCCTAAGCATATGGAGAACATATCCCCCTGCCAAGAGGGAACAGAAGGGAGGTGTACACGCGATGGAAAACGATATGGTGGAAATCCCCCAGATTCATATTCCTGATGAGGTTACACAGGTCGATCGACCGGAGATTGGAGAGACCACTCCACACCCGAAACCAGAAAGCCCTCTGGCGTCGAGCGGAACAGCCGAACTCGCCAGCGAGAGCGTTTCGAATGAGAGCAGTGAGCGAATCGGTTTTATTTCATAAAGCCGATCGGATTCCGCTCCATTCGACAAAAGAAGTCATTTTCTCTCGTGGACAAGGCTTGCGATTTCTGCAAAAGTAGGAGGTAGAATAGCAAGCGAGATGCGAGGGGATAAGATTGCATGGCCCGATTGCTGATAGTAGATGACGCAGCCTTCACGAGAAGGGTGCTGACGGATATGTTAGGCGAGCAACATGAAGTTTGTGGAGAAGCGAGCAATGGTTTGGAGGCAATTGAAAAGTACAAGGAGCTCAGGCCAGATATTGTCACCATGGATATTACTATGCCGCACATGCACGGGATTGAAGCCATGCGTCACATTTTGGATTTTGACCGTGATGCCAAAATTTTGATCTGCTCGGCAGTCGGGCACCGGCAGAAGGTGCTGGAAGCGATGAGGACAGGAGCGAGTGATTTCGTCGTAAAGCCTTTTCAAAAAGAGCAGATTCTCGATGCAATCGCACGACTTTTGTAAACAGGAAAAAGCAAACAGCCGCCAAATCCCGGTTGGGAAGGCGGCTGTTTTTCTATCAGAGAAGATTTACAAGATGATTTCTGTTCCAATGCCATTTGCTTTCGCCCGTTCATAGACCGTTTTGGCTACGGCTGTGTCCATGTAGGCAATACCCACTGATTTGTACAGCGTGATTTCTTCCTCGTTTTCTCGGCCGGGCTTTTTCCCAATCAGAATGTCTCCTAGCTCAGCGTGCATTTGCTCAAAGCTCCATTCCCCGCGTTCGATCGGAATGAGCAGATCGCCTGCTTCGTGCCGGGCTCCCTCCAGTGTATCGACCACGACTTTGCTGTTTTGTACGGTAGTCAAATCAACCTCCTGCATATGAGGAAGAAAAGCACCGATGGCATTGATATGCGTACCAGGACGCAAGCGTGCTCCATCAAACAACGGGCTGGTAGCCTTGGTACTGCAAATCACGATTTCGGCATTCGCAACCGCTTCATTGGCATCATCCAAAACCGTGATTTCGCCTTGCCACTCCGGATAAAGGGAGAGTAGTGTTTGTTTCATTTCGTCCGCTTTCTGACGTGTGCGGTTATAGAGATAAATGTTTGTCAGCGGACGGACCTCCATGACGGCTTGAATCTGTCCGATGGATTGTGCTCCGCATCCCAATACAGCACAGTTTTGCGCAGTTTCTTTTGCCAAGTATTTGGTTGCAACGCCACTGCTTGCACCTGTGCGCATAATCGTCAATAGGCTCGCGTCCATCATCGCCACATGCTGTCCCGTTTTTGCTTCGGTCAACACGATGACACTTTGGAGTGCTTTGATATCGTGTTTGTGATTCTCCGGGAAAATACTGATGATTTTTACCGCTACATAATCGTCCGTTTCCAAATAGGACGGCATGTATAGACTGGTTGCTCCGTATTTCGGATGGTCAATGGCAGTACGAACAGGGGTGGTGACATTTCCCAGCATATGCTCACGGAAGACGTGTTCCACATCTTCCAAGCAATCTTTCATCGTGTAGATTTGTTCAATGTTTTCACGGCTTAATACGAGCATGACATTCATCCTTTCATCAGGATCCTTTGTCAGTAGATATTGAAGTGCCACTTCAATTTGTGAAAATAAAACAATCACAAATTCAAATAATAATAAAGATTATAAAATGCAAGACAATTTCCAGCAATAGTAAAAATTGATACTTATGCTAACTTTACAACTTTTTTCGGGAAAGAGTATGATAGACCTATCCTTTTTACGGCGAGGTATGCAAATGGAACCCACCATTGGTGTATTAATCAAATCGCTTCGTGTCGGCAAAAAGAAGACACTCAAACAAATTGCGAAAAAAACACAGCTGTCGATCAGCTTTTTGTCCCAAGTAGAGCGTGGGAAGTCTTCCATTACGCTGGAGTCATTGAAAAAAATTTCGGAAGCCTTGGGAGTGAGCCCAGGCTATTTCTTTTCGGGCGAGTCGAGTGGAGGGAATGAGCAGGTACGCAGGGCGAGCAAGGAGCGATCTGGGCTTCTGCATGCGCCTTTTGTGTATGAGGACCTGTCCAGTGATTTGGAGAATCCGACGTTGGTACCGATTCTCGTCACGCTATCCCCGCATGGAGAAAAAGGCACGCCTTTTGTTCATCAGGGGCAAGAGTTTATTTATGTCCTGGATGGTGTGCTGACACTTTTACTGGAGGAAGAGGAGCATGATTTGTTCCCTGGCGACAGCATTCACATGGATTCATCCGTGCCACACAACTGGGTGAACCGTACAGGCGAGGTTACCAGATTCCTTTGTGTCAATTCGCATGACAGCGACAGGATTCCAACCGCTCCTCATTAATGGAGCGAGAGCGTTTAGCGAAGTCATGTTTTTTACTATAATAGAGGAACACGTAGAAAAGAGCGGTAAAGAGGTGAAAGTGTGCCCGTAGAGCCTAACTATTTTCAACAGTATCAGCATGCTGATATCGACGAATTAGCTGATGTCATTGGAGAACTTTTGCAAAATCCGATTACGGTTGAAGATGCCGATCATAAACTGATTGCTTACAGCTCACACGGAGAAAGCACAGATGAAGCGCGCTGGTCTACCATCATGGGGCGACGGGTACCGGAAAAAGTGCTGACGCGCCTCTGGAAGGACGGCGTATTCCAGGAGCTGTTAACGCACGACAACCCCGTACACATCCCGGCTAAGGACGAAATCGGCTTGGGGAAGCGTGTAGCGATTGCCATTCGCAGAGGGAGCGACGTGCTCGGTTACATTTGGGCACAAGAGGTGAATCGACCAATTACCCAGGAAGATGATGAAATTCTTCGTCAGGCAGCACGTGTAGCTGTCTCGCGTCTCATCCAACGGCAGGGAAAACGCAAGGCGGAAGAACAGCGACGCAAGGAATTTCTGTGGGAGCTGTTGCTGGGGAATCACAGCAGTGAGGCTGGCATTCGCCAAAAAGCGGACACCTTGCAGATGCAGCTTCCGACCTCTTATTTAATTTGTATTATAGAAGCGGCAGGAACCCGTCTAGATCAGTACTTATATCCGTTGTTAATGCGTGACAAGCTGCTATGGGTTGTCGACGGATCACAAATCATCTTATTGATCGGTCTGTCCGATGCGAAAAAAGAGAAGAGCGACGTGCTCATTCGCAAGGTGGAACAGTTCCTCGCAGACTCGCTCGGCAAGCTCGAAGCACATGTCACAGAAGGACGCCAGGTGATTGCCGGGTACGGGAGAGATTACAAGTCTTATACGGATATTGTGAAAAGTTACAGGGAAGCGCTGCATGCACTCAAGATCAAAAAGCTGTTTCCTCAGGAAAATGAAGGGATTCACGGGTACCACGAGTTGGGGATTTATCGCTATTTACTTCAACTGAAGCAGTGGGAAGAGGAGCAGGGCTATCAGAATGAACGGTTGGAAAAACTCAGACAGTACGATCGCGAGAACCAGACCACGCTCTTGACGACTTTGGAAACTTTTTTGGATGCCGCTGGCAAGGTCAACAAGACAGCAGAGCGTTTGCATATCCACATCAATACGTTGAGCTACCGGCTGAGACGAATTGAGGAGATCATGCGTGTCGACCTCGACAATATGAACCAGCGGGCTGCCTTATATTTAGAGTTGAAAATAGCCAAATTAGATAGGGAACAGTAGTTCGTTTGTGAATTTTCACAAATGAAAAGATGCTAAAATTAAAGGAATCTCCAAGGAGTATGCCCGAAGATACGCTGTACAATAATAGTAACCGCAAAGAAATTGGCGTTTCCAAGGAGGACATACTTATCATGATCGTTGGAATTCCAAAAGAAATTAAAAATAATGAGAACCGCGTAGCCATTACTCCGGCAGGTGTAGCTGCTCTGGTACAAAACGGACATTTGGTTCGTGTAGAAACAAGTGCAGGGCAAGGCAGTGGTTTTACGAATGAAGATTACAAGGCAGTAGGCGCTGAGATCGTAGAGACAGCAGCAGAGGCATGGGCGTCTGACATGGTCATGAAAGTAAAAGAACCACTCCCTGCTGAATACGGATATTTCCGTGAGGGTCTGATTCTGTTCACGTATTTGCATCTCGCACCAGAGCCTGAATTGACTCGTGAATTGCTCGATAAAAAAGTGATTGCAATCGCTTACGAAACCATCCAGCTCGACAATGGCGCTCTGCCACTGTTGATGCCGATGTCTGAAGTAGCAGGTCGCATGTCCGTTCAAATCGGCGCGCAATTCCTGGAAAAGCAATACGGTGGAAAAGGCGTTCTGCTCGGTGGCGTACCAGGCGTGCCAAAAGGCGAGGTAGTCGTAATCGGCGGCGGGATCGTAGGAACAAACGCAGCGAAAATGGCGCTTGGACTGGGTGCAAATGTAACCATTATCGATGTAAACGCAGACCGTCTGCGCCAACTGGATGACCTGTTCCAAGGTCGCGTTCAGACGCTGATGTCCAATTCCTTCAACATCGCAAACGCTGTGAAAAAAGCAGATTTGCTGGTAGGCGCTGTACTCATTCCAGGTGCTCGCGCTCCGCGTCTGGTAACAGAAGACATGGTAAAAGAGATGTCACCTGGTTCAGTGATCGTAGACGTTGCGATTGACCAAGGCGGATCGATCGAAACCGTTGACCGCATCACGACTCATGACAAGCCAACCTATGAGAAGCATGGTGTGATTCACTACGCGGTAGCGAACATGCCTGGTGCAGTCGCTCGTACATCTACATTGGCCCTGACCAACGTAACTGTTCCTTACGCGGTACAATTGGCGAACAAAGGCTACGCACAAGCGATTCGCGACAACAAAGCATTGGCAAAAGGCGTAAACGTCATCGACGGAAAAGTAGCTTACAAGGCTGTCGCTGATGCGCATAACCTGCCGTATGCTTCTATCGAAGAAGTTTTGCTGGTGAAAAACTAGCTTCAACGGTAAAAAGCAATGAAGAAACTGCTTGTCCGAGCTTACGGCAAGCAGTTTTTTTATTTAAACTCTCCTCCAAGCTATATAGATCAACCCCTGTCTTGACTCCTTTTAGAAACGTCCCGCGAATTTGCTCGGCTACCTGTTCTTCGGAGCTTTTTTGTACGAAAGCAGGCGTAACTGTACTCAACATTTCACGAACGAACCCCTTTAGTCGTTCACCTTCATGAAAGACTTATCCCCCTGTGTGTGGTGGTGCTGTTAGGATTTGCCTGCTTGATTGGAAATATGTATCACGTATAAAGGTTACATCCTCCCGAAAAAGTATGGTATTCTACTATGAGGTAAAAAGGTAGAAACGGAGTAAGGAGTGCAGCCGATGTATCAGCTCATAAGAAAATATCTGTTCCAGCAAGATGCGGAAGAGATTCATGAAAAGACAATTGGTGCCTTAAGGCTGGTGGAGGATTCTGCTCCAGGCAAAAGCATCCTGAAGATGATCTATCAGGTAAAAGACCAGCGGTTGGAGAATAAGCTGTGGGGAATGACTTTTCCGAATCCAGTCGGACTTGCAGCCGGTTTTGATAAAAATGCAGAAGTTTATCATGCGTTGGGTGCTCTTGGTTTTGGGTTTGTGGAAATCGGGACATTGACGCCACAGGGGCAGCCAGGCAATCCGAAGCCTCGATTGTTCCGATTGCCGGAACATCAAGCTGTCATTAACCGGATGGGCTTCAACAATCACGGTGCGTATTTGGCTTCCCAGCACTTAGTCGATTACGCATACTCAGATGTTCCGATTGGGATTAACATTGGGAAAAACAAAGTAACGCCGAATGAAGAGGCGGCCATTGACTATAGCAAATGTATGGACATGCTCTATGCATACGGTCACTATTTCGTCATTAACATCAGCTCTCCGAATACCCCGAATCTTCGTGACTTGCAGGAAACGGAGAGCTTGCGTCATTTGGTGCGTGCAGTAAAAGAAAAGGCAACCGAAATGGAAGGGCGTTCCATCAAGAAAAAGCCGATCTTGCTAAAAGTAGCGCCAGACATGTCAGATGAGCACATGCGCGATGTTGTTCACGCTGCTGTAGAAGAAGGCATTTCCGGAATTATTGCTACCAATACGACACTGTCACGTGAGGCCGTTTCCGGACATCGATTTGCCGAGGAAGCGGGCGGACTGAGCGGTAGACCTCTTACAGAGCGTTCCACTGCTTGGGTGAAGGAGATTTATCAAGAAGTAGGGGACAAGGTACCAATCATCGGTGTCGGCGGTATTTATAACGGCGAAGATGCCTACGCGAAAATCCGGGCAGGAGCCAGTCTTGTTCAGGTGTATACGGGGATGATTTATCAGGGCCCAGGTATCGCCAAACAAATCAACAAAAAACTGCTCAAGCTCATGCAACGCGATGGTTTTAAACATATTAGCGAAGTAATTGGCGTAGACGCAAAAGAATAGAAAGAATAAGTATGCATAGGTCGATGGCTCCTTTGTAGCGGGTCATCGACTTATGCGTTTTTGCTTATATTCTTCCGATTTATGTAGTGATCCGGTATAATGATGTGGGACAAACATGAATTGTCAGTCAATTGCATATAGTCGGCGTTAGGTGCCTTTATGTGACGCATAAAGGGTAACAGGGAATCGGGTGAAAGTCCCGAGCGGTCCCGCCACTGTAACCAGGGAGCTCTCTTTGAAAAGGAAACCACTCATCTTCGTATGGGGAAGGACAAGGAGCGCATGGATCTGGAAGCCAGGAGACCTACCTAGTAGCCACACCCACAGAACCTTCGCGGAAAGGAGCGGTGAATACGAGGCAATGAGGCTGTCTAGTCAGTCTGTTGTTTTGTGTGCACATCTCGTCCACTGATGGATGGGATTTTTTTGTTTGGAGGAAAGAATGAAAGTCAGTGAAGGAGGATAAACATGAATCGATCTCGTCTCGTATCTACTTGTTTGATGATCGCGGGCTTTGTCTTGTATTTTTTGCTCAATGAACCTGAGACAGGACATGCAATGCACATCATGGAAGGGTATTTGCCATTATCCTGGGCCTTATTTTGGTGGGCTGTGTTCTTGCCATTCTTTATTCTTGGGATTCGCTCGATTAACAAGATTGTAAAAGAACATCCCGAGATGAAGCTCCTTATTGGCGTTGCAGGAGCATTTGCCTTTGTTTTATCTGCATTGAAAATCCCTTCGGTTACAGGCAGCAGCTCTCACCCGACTGGAACGGGCCTTGGCGCCATTATGTTTGGGCCTTTTGCGATGTCTGTGTTAGGGAGTATGGTGCTCTTGTTTCAAGCCTTGCTTTTGGCGCATGGAGGTTTGACTACGCTAGGGGCAAATGCTGTATCCATGGCAGTGGTAGGACCGATGGTGGCATACGGAATCTATCGGTTGATTATGAAAGTGGCCGGAAGTCAGCGGCTGGCGGTTTTTGCGGCGGCGGCTTTGGCTGATCTCGCTACCTATGTGGTGACTTCGCTTCAACTGGCACTCGCATTTCCAGCTGAATCTGGCGGAGTGTTGGCTTCGTTTGCCAAATTCGCAGGAATATTTGCGTTCACGCAAGTACCGCTCGCCATCAGTGAAGGTCTGTTGACCGTTCTTGTTTGGAACTGGTTGTTATCTTATAACGCAAAAGAGCTTACACAGCTTCGTTTGCTCAAACGGGAGGAATCGCTGTGAAAAAAGGATGGAACTGGCTTTTACTCTTGGGGGTAATCGTACTGGCTACTGTCCCGCTGTTGCTGGTGCAGGATTCGGAATTTGGCGGCGCAGACGGCGTGGCAGAAGAAGCGATCAAGGAAATAGCTCCGAACTACGAACCATGGTTTCAACCGCTAATAGAACCGCCAGGGGGAGAGACGGAGAGTCTATTGTTTGCGGTGCAGGCGGCGTTGGGAGCGGGAGTGGTTGGCTACGCCGTGGGCTTGTACAAAGGTCGGTTGGATAAACGCAAAAAATGAACGGGTTGCAGCTTGATTCTCTCTCTTATCAAAACAGGCTAAAACATCTGCCGCCAGCTCATAAGCTATTGCTGGCGAGTGCAATGCTACTGCTCGTCCTGGTGGGACATGTATGGATGCAGATGGCGGTCGTGGTTTGGATGACGGTATGGGTAGTGGTGTATGCCCGTATTCCTGTCCGTATCTACTGTGCCTTTATGATCGTGTCACTCTCGTTTTTCGCGGCGGGGCTCCCTGCACTATTGATTGAAGGGGCGAGAGCAGGAGGAGTACAGGTCCAGGTCGCGGCAGCATGGGATTTGGGTTCGTATGTGCTCTATGTGCCGGTGTCCTCCTTCAGTAAAGTTTGGATCTTATTTTGGCGGACCATGGCGAGCTTATCCTGCTTTGCTTTCCTTTTGTTTACCGTGCCGTTTGCCGAAATCTTGCAGGTGCTTCGCCGGCTTCATATGCCTGTTCTTGTGACTGATTTATTAATGATCATGTATCGATTTATTTTTGTGTTGGTAACGATTTCTCACCAGATCTGGATTGCCCAACGTTCGCGCGGAGGTCATCGCGGCTTCCGGGCGACACTTCGGGATGCAGGGGTTCTCGTTGCGCAATTGTTTGTCAGAGCGATGCGCAAATACGAAGCCCTGCACAAAGGAATGGCGGCAAGAGGTTTCGGGGAGAGCATGCAGGTGCTCTCGTTTCATTCCCATGCCCGCTCGCGCCGCTATGAGTGGGAATCAATCGCAGGCTGTATCCTGCTGGTGCTGCTTGAGTGGTGGACAGGAGGTTGGCGGTTATGACATCACGGTTGTTGGAGTTCATCGATTTGCAGTACACGTATCCAGGAGGGCGGGGACCAGTCCTGTCAGGGCTGTCCTTATGGATTCCAGAGGGGAAAAAATGTGTTCTTTTGGGACGGAATGGCTGTGGGAAGTCGACCCTGTTCTTGCATGGAAACGGGATCATCGAGCCACAGCAGGGACAGGTGCTGTGGAAGGGGAAACCGCTTGTCTACAAACGGGCCGCATTGCAAGAGATGACGCAAAAGGTAGGCTTGGTCTTTCAAGATCCCGAGCATCAGTTGATCGCAAGCACAGTGGGGGAAGATATATCCTACGGTTTATGCAATCAGAAGCTGCCTGTGGACGTAATCCGAGCAAAGGTAGAAAAGGTGCTGGATGCATTCGGGTTAAGAGAGCTGGCTGAAGCTCCGATTCATCATTTGAGCCTGGGGCAAAAACGGAGACTGGCACTCGCGGGGGTCATGGTCATGGAGCCAGAGCTTTTGCTATTAGACGAGCCTACTGCGTATCTGGATCGCTATCAGACCAAAAATTTGCTGCGGGAGCTCGATGCTATTCACCGGCAAGGAACGACTGTTTTGATGGCAACACACGATATGGATATTGCGTTTGAATGGGCGGAATGGATTTGCATCATGGATGAAGGTAGGCTTGTATTCGCGGGAGATCCGCAGGAGGCATTGGAAAACAGAGACATGCTGGAAAGCCTCCATCTGGGTATGCCGTTGCTCGTTGATGTGTGGGAGGCACTGCCTGAGCAGTGGAAGCGAGAGTTGGGCGGAAATATTCCACGTTCGGTCGACGAGCTGAGAAAAATGCTCAGTGTTCAGCGGGTGTGGTGAATGGAGTGGGCGCTTTCGGGTAAGCTAACCCCAAAAAGCCATGGAGGTACGCAGTATGGAACATGACTCTGTCTCGAGTTCATCTGTCCCGAATCATCAGGAAAAAGGAATCCCTCGCCAAGTGAAGGATGAACTGATGTATCAAGTGTTGGAGAAAGACATGACCACCGCTGAACAGGAAAAGAAGATAAAGGATGATTACCTAAAAGGAAAGGCGTAAATTTGCGCCAAGAAGCCCTTCTCGCCACATAAAGGCGTGAAGGGCTTTTTTACATGGAATGATCCCCGTACCCACCCTCGTCTGTCAGACAAAATCAACACACGGTAGTTACAATACCAAGTACGCATTACTCATGTCACATTACTGGGCGTTTTATGTGAGAGAGGGATTTGAACCCTCAGGGTTGCCCCTCGACCCGACCAATGAGTTTTCAACATTAACCCTGTTGAATGGGGACGTGTTCGCCTTTTGCAGACAGACTACCGACTTCCATGTCTCTTACGTCAGGTTTCTTGCAGCTCCGTTAACCAGTTGAATTGTTGTATGCTTGCATCTAGTTCCCGGTACTGCTTGGACAGCTCGTCGACTTGCTTTTGCAACTGGGCAATATTAACAGTCGAGCAAATCTTGACCTCCGAACGGCTGTAGCGATCATGCTTGACTGTAGCTTCTTTGATCAGGTCGGCCAGCTCATTGCGTTTTGAACCGAGAACATCACGTTTGGTTAACGCATCGGAGAGCGTCATTGTTTCGTTAAAGCGGCAAGACGCATTGGTTCGATTGATTTGCTGAACAATACGCTCGAGCTGGTCAAACAACTGATACAGCTCAGATAAGAGATCGTCAGGATTTTCTGGAGGCTGTTCACCTTCCTGGACCTTTGCGCTGCGGTGCAAGCGGTCCCCTAACTGTTCGATTCGCTTTTGATAATCGGCACGAATGATTAACGCTTCCGCGAGTTTCACAACCGTAACCCCCTAAACCAATCTGATAGTTTATACGCTTGTTTGTTTGATAGGTTGTGGTAAAAAAAATAAAATATGGGAAAACTTGATTTTCGCTGAAAAGGTAAGAAGATTTGTACGAATTTTGTAGGGATATGTCCATTCATCACGAATAACGTAAAGAAGGCACTTACTTACAATGGGAGAAGTGATGAGGTTGTGATTTCAACTTTGAATAAGACGCTATGCGTTCAGCAGCTCGTAGAAAAATTAAGAGACAAGCAGCTTCTTCATGTACCAATCGCTGATCTTCGAGAATCCAATATAGTGTTGTATGAATACGTCAATCAGCTCAATGACTCGATTGCGATCATTCCGACTACGATTAATTCCGTCATTACAGGTGTCATCCGCTTCCAGGAAGGGTACTTTATTACCTTGGGCATGCTCATTTGGAAAGACGCCAACAAAAAAGGAGCGTTCAAAGAAGGGACGTTTCTTTTTTACAAGCATGACGCTCAGGATTCGATTGAGGAGTGCGTTCATATTACCAACTCCATCGAAAATCATAATCTGATGGAAAGCCTGTTCTTTGCTTGCTGCGAGAGCAAGGATGGCGATTCCGTTCTTTCCTATTCGCATATCGAGCATGCGATTACATACGGAGAGCTGTATCGTGACATCAAGTCCAAAATCAAAAAAGGGTTTGCGTAATCGCTGCAAAACAGGAGGTGGAATAAACTTTGACATGGCTTCTTTGCTTGCTGCTTGTGACTAGTTCTTCTGGTACTTGGGGAGAGCCTTTGGCGGTCATTCAGAATGAGCTGATCGAGCGCGAGGCACATACATTCGTGGAGCGATTCATGGTGGAAGATCTCGAAAAGCATCCCGATGTCCAAGTGTATATCGTAGCAAAAGGGTACGAGCATGTTTTGAAAAAGGATGGCCAGACAGACGCAGCATTAGTTTCACAGTATGGACTGCAGGATCCCGAGAGAAAAATCGAAGGCATAGATAAGGAAACAATCGAGAGACTTGAAAAGAAATACAACTTGAAGCCACCAGAGCCCGAAATTATCTCATACGATCAGCATATTCTAGTAGAGCGTTTGGAAAAAGACAACAGAATTCGCAATGTGATGATCATCACGGTCATTAGCACACACAATCGGGTAAGAATAGACTTTTTGGATGTTAGAACAGGTAAGTTCCAGTCCGAGAAGAGCAATGGACCGATGTCCTATGATTTTGGTGGTCCAGGGTGGCCGGAAGAGCCAATCAAGAAGTAGGTTTTTGGTAGATGGAAAACCTTTACATTATAGGTTCTGAGTGATATACTGCTTTAAATTTTAAAATTTTCCAATTGAAGAGGAGTTTACCTATATTATGATGACCAAGAAGTAACGTCTTGCCATTCACCAGTTGGCCCGACCCCCTCCACGTAAATGGTTTTGTTTACCCATAAATAAAAACCACTTACAACCAAATGGAGGAATATCACAATGAGTAAACCTGAAATGAATGTTGCCCTAGTAGTCGGTCCGGATACGGACCAGGATAGCCAAGCAATCCGAAATACACTTGAGTATTTTGGAGCTCGCGTCTTTACGTACTGGATTGGTCGACCAAGCGATTTGATCGATGTATTGAATGGCAGCGACCTCTACCCAAATACCGACATGATTATTCTGAATTTCCATGGCGATGAGGGAAGCCTCATTATGCCAGAGCTGGGCGAGGACGTTTACGAGGAAGGAGAACCAAAGGATAATTTTGGTCCTGACGAGGTTAGACGTTTTGCCAAGCTGGATGGAAAAATCGTGTTAGGTAACGGATGCTCGCTGGGTGATCCCAAATTAGCGAAGGCCTTTCTGGAAAGTGGTTGCCATATGTATATTGGGCCAGATGATTACCCGGACGGAAGCTCTGCGCTGATGTTCGCCCTGCGCTTTTTCTACGAGGTAATTCAAAACAAGAAAAGCGTGGAAAAAGCTTTTCGAATCGCAAAAGCAACTGATGAAGAAACCGAGATGTACCAGCTTTATGTAAAAAAGTAATGACAACGCAAAGGGAGCCTTGTACGAGGCTCTTTTTGTGTCGAGAATTGTCAGGCTGTTATTCTTGTTGGTAGTCATATTTTGGATTATGGTAGGAGAGATTTATTTCAATTAAGGGGGAATTTCTTTGAAAAAAATGGCTTTTTTCATAGTGGCTTTCGCCATCATGTTGGCTGGATGTAGCTCCGGGCAATCAACGAATACGGTAGCACCTGTGCCAACAACGCCAGCTGGCACGGCTCCAGCTGAAGCAACCGCGCCAGCTACACCAGCACAAGAAGCGACTGCTCCTGCAGAGACAGAGAAAGCAACGATCACGAAGGGTGAATTTGAACAGATTGAAAATGGGATGAGCTTGGAGGAAGTGAAAAAAATAGTGGGCGGAGAAGGCGAACTGCTTGCTGAGGTTGGGAAAAAGGGAGAGGAAGGACACACGATCGTCTACATGTATAAGGGAGAAGGGTCGATTGGAGCAAATGCGAATTTTTCTTTCCAAGGCGGAATTCTGCAAGTAAAGTCGCAAATCGGACTGCAATAGGGAGAGCGGACCTCGCAACTTGTCACGTCCTTCAATAGGAGATGTAATTGACACTTAGTTACAAAAGTTTACACTAATGGATGATTCAGCTAGAAAACAGGACTCTCTGATAAAATGGAAACAAGCAAATAGAAACCAAGCCACTCGGGACGCCGGGTGGTTTTTTGTTTGCGTTTTCGATTAACAGACTAAAGGAGAGAAAGTATGCGAAAAAAAGAACTGCGGAACAGAGAGTGTTCTAAAAAGATTCCCCAGCGTTATATCGTTAACTTTATCGACGGAGTGAGTGAGAAAGAGCAAGACAAGATCGTAAAGCAATTTGGTGGTAAGGTACTAAAAAAGTTCCGTACACCAGCCTTTGATCGTTTCGCTGTAGTTCATATTGATGATGAACAGGTCGAACAATTGTTATCTCACAAGCTTGTTGAGAGTATTGATCAAGAGGTTCAAGGTCGAGTTCCATCGTCAACTGAAAAAGAGGGTTGGGGAATTCAGGTTGCTATGGCTCGGAACTTTTGGGAGGCTGGATACACTGGTGCAGGAGTGAAAATTGCAGTAATTGACACAGGAATTAATCCTCACGAAGATCTTCCTAATCTCTTGGGAGCATGGAATGTTATTACTGATTCACCTGATAGAACCGATATTTCTCCTGGAGATGGACATGGTACTTGTAGTGCGGGCGTTATCGCTGCGCGAGGTAATAACAATCGTGGAATTAAGGGGGTCGCTTACGAAGCGGAGCTATATTCTATTTGTTGTTACTTTGTGAGGGACAATGAAGCGCGTACAAACACCAGTAATGTTGTCGAAGCACTAGAGTATGCAGCTACTCTTGATATTGATGTAGTATTATGCAACGTACAACTTAGCACAGGTGGCTCTGCACTGCAAGCTGCTTGTGACGCACTGGAGGCTAAAGGGGTACCAATTCTAGCAGCTGCCGGTAATTTTGGGGACCTAGACCCTAATAAGGATACTGTGAGATATCCCGGACACTTTGATAAAGTAATAGCAGTTGGCTCTGTTGAGTTAGGACAATCTATAGAACAATTAGATCGTGTTAATACTTCTGGCAGTGGTCCTTACCTAGATATTGCCAGTTATACAGGTCAGCCAGCTACTACCAAAACGGGAGGATACACTGATGCATACTATGGTACTTCGTGTGCTACCCCGTTTGCCACAGGAGTCATGGCTTTAATCAAACAGGCTTACCCATCTCTAAATGCACAACAATTGCGTGATAAACTGTACCAAGGAGTAACACCTTATGGTACTCAGAATGAATACGGACGTGGACTAATTGGATTGCCAATTTCTCTTCTTCCATCTCCACCAACTTATCCTGTACTGCTTTCATCTACAATGGAAGATTTCTCTGACTCATCTTTCAACTTTAATCTAACAGGGGACTTTATTCTTGGTACTGACCAAGGGCGTACAGTGTTACGAACCCCTCCAATTGATCATTTTAAAAGTGCCTCAAGTAAAATGACATTTCAGGTACCAACCAATGCAATCAATCCTGAGATTAGTATAACAACCAGGGTCGATTCGGGTAGCTATGATACCTTGGTAGTTTTAATTAATGGTATTCCTTTAGTCGCTCATTATGGAATAGATACAAACTACATTACAAAAACTAA
Source organism: Brevibacillus sp. HB2.2 (assembly GCF_013284275.1). NCBI lineage: Bacteria > Bacillati > Bacillota > Bacilli > Caryophanales > Paenibacillaceae > Brevibacillus > Brevibacillus sp. HB2.2. The sequence goes on along the minus strand of NZ_JABSUV010000043.1, from coordinate 8,183 downwards.
ATCTCTTCAGCCGGGGGGGAAGTATCGGGTAGATTTATATTGGGAAAAGAGTATGGAAGGAGCTAAAGGATTAGACGCAGCTTTTATTGATAGCATAGCAGTTACCTTCACAACCAACGGTAGTGGCGGAGGAACTCCAGGAGATACTTTCACCAACCCTATTGTGGTTTCTGGAACGAATGCAAGTGGAACCTTGCAGGATACAAAAGATTTATACTTCAAATACACAGCACCAAACACTGGTAGTTACACATTCACCACTACAGCTTCGTTTGATTCTTACATGCAACTATTAGACAGTTCCCAAAACATCTTGGCTCAAGATGATGACGGTGCAGGTAGCTCGCAACCTAAAATCATATATTCGCTTTCCGCTGGTCAAGTGGTGTACTTGAAAGTTTACGGTTATAACCATGGAGCAGGAAAATACGGTCCAATTACATTGAACATTACACCAGCTTCTTCTGGGTCTGCTCCTGGAACTCCTAACTTGACAGTAAGTTCTCCAACAACGTCTAGCTTAACCTTGAACTACTTTGCATCAGGTGCTACCACTTATGATATCTATCGTAATGGTGTTCGTATCGTAGCAGGAACTACTCAAACCAGTTATCAAGACACAGGTCTTTCTGCAAATACGACCTACAGCTATTTTGTCATCGGGATTAACAGTTATGGAACCACAACTAGTACCTCAGTATATGGTACAACCTTGTCAAGCAGTGGCGGTGGAGTAACACCCACAACTATCCTAGAAGATTTTGAAGATGCTAACATGAACTTTAATTTCTCTGGAGATTGGACGCGAGTAACTAGAGGATATCAATCCACTTACGCTTTTATCAGTACAGTACCAGCTGTAGGAGCGTCTTCTTCGACTCAATTTACCGTTTCCGTCCCAGCGGGTGCAACTACTGCACAGTTGAAGTTCAATGCCAGATGTGACTCTTCCAAAAGTACAACTCCATTATGCGACCTCCAGGTTTTCGTTAATGGCTCTCTTAAACTTACACTCCCTGCAAATGCCACCACATGGTATGTAGATCAAGTTGTGGCACTTGGTACTGGTGACCAAACAATCAAATTCCAATGGAACCGTAACAATAATAACACCTCCTTCTTAAGACAAGCGATCATTGACTCCGTAGAGGTAAAGTGGTCATAAAGTAAATTAGACCAGTAATAGATTGAGCCCAGACTCTAATAAGTAGAGTTCTGGGCTCTATTTTTTGTACGAATAAAATCGGAGGCACTTGCGAAAAAGGGCGCAGGCAAATGCTTGCGTCCTTTTGCTATTAGGTGAGGGTACAGGCAAATCATGAGAAAAGCGCATAGAGTAGTGTGTCTAAGGAAAGGGGGAGACAGAATGGGTTTCTTTGATGGCTTCGATGACTTTGCTCTGATCCTGGTCCTTTTCATTTTGTTGGTAATTGTCGGTTGTGATTGTTAGGGTAACAAAGTAATGCAAAGGGACATACAATCCCTTTGCATTATTCATTTACGAATGGAGGTGAGGAGGAAAATTGGCTAGAAAAATCAATGGTTTTACCCCTGAGTTCTCTGACTGGCTCAAGTCAAATAAGGTTTCGGTCAGAAAGCTGCAAAAAAATCCTGAATCCCTTGGTCAGTATTATCAAGAGTGGGCAAAAACAAGCCGTAGGACGAGAAAAGAGTCTCGACCTCCAAGGGTTTCCAATCTAAACCTTGATATGGGTACCATTTTAAATGGTGTACGCATAGCAAACGAGGTATTCAGAACGTTCCAAGGAGCAAATGGGCTTGGAAGTATGTTTAAAAGGTTCATGTAGTGATCATGAATCTTGTTGGGAGCTATTCCAGCAGTCCCAGCTCTTGGTAAACCTTGCTGGACACGACACCGTTTGGTATTAATTTTCGATCCCGTTGAAATTTCTTTAGAGCCGCAGTTGTCGAGGATCGAAACTTGCCATCGCATATTCCGTGATAATAACCAGCGCTCTTCAATCGAGATTGAATGAGCTGAACATCTCCACCAACGTCTCCCTCGGCTAAATCTCTAGGATCGTGGCTCAGGTCCCCTAATACATGACCATAAATCGTTACTTTTGTTCCGAGTGGAATCATCTTGAACAGTTCGATGACGTCGTTATTTCGCATGCGGATACAACCATGGCTCAAATGCTGTCCGATGGAATATGGCTTGTTTGTGCCGTGGATGCCATAAATTCCCCAAGGGACGTTTAAACCTAACCATCGTGGACCGAATGAGGGTCCCCAATCTTTTCCTTTGTATATGACTTTGTATTCTCCAACTGGTGTAGGAGTAGAAGGATTACCAACGGCAACGGGATACGTTTTTATTGTTTTCCCATGCTTTTTGACAATTAACTTGTGTTTCCTGGGATAAACCTCAAGTGTAAAAATCCCTTGGTCGCTAATGATTGGTAACGAATGCTCGGCGTAAACAATTTTTTGACCGATTTCAATTTCTACAGGATAGCTAATGGTTAAGAGAAGAATGGCAGCAAAACAAAAGAGCAAGTGGGTTATCGTTCGATTCACCATTGTCTATGTTCATCCGATCATCTGTTTTTTTCACAGTACAACTTTAATTTGTGAATGGAAACAGCATTTTATTCGGGACAAAGTGAAAGCCCTCCTCATTAGAGAAGGGCTGTTTCTTTGTTTATAGGTCGTAATACAGCTCATACTCTTTTGGATTCACTGTCCGCTCGACTTGTTCAATCTCACCACGTTTTTGTGCAATCCAGCCTTCTATTACTTCTTTTGTGAAAACATTCCCTTCGAGCAAGAAATCATGGTCTTGTTCCAATGCGACAAGTGCTTCTGTGAGAGAGGCGGGAGCGCTCTTGATCTCGTGCTTTTCCGCATCGGACAAGTCGTAGATGTTTTTATCCATTGGCCCAAAGCCCAGTTCACGCGGGTTGAGCTTGCGCTTGATGCCATCGAGGCCAGCCATCAGCATGGCGGCAAAAGCCAAGTACGGGTTAGCAGTAGAGTCCGGAGTGCGGAACTCAATGCGGGATGCTTTTGGCGTAACGGCAGCAATCGGAATCCGAACGGCAGCAGAGCGATTTCCTTTGGAGAAGACCAGATTCACTGGTGCTTCGTAGCCGGGAACCAGCCGCTTGAACGAGTTGGTGCTTGGGTTAGTCAGGGCGATCAACGCAGGGGCGTGGTGCAAAATACCACCAATGTAGTGCAGCGCAGTCTCGCTCAGGTTTGCGTAACCGCCTTGCTCATAGAACAACGGGGTATCGCCGTTAAACAAGCTTTGGTGAACGTGCATGCCAGATCCGTTGTCTCCAACGATTGGTTTTGGCATGAAGGTAGCAGTTTTGCCGTGTTTGGCAGCTACATTACGCACGATGTATTTGAATAGCAATAAATTGTCTGCTGTACGAGTCAGTGTATCAAAGCGGAAATTGATCTCACCTTGACCGGCTGTTGCCACCTCATGGTGATGGCGCTCGACATGCAAGCCACATTTTGTCATCAGCGTGCACATTTCATTGCGGATATCCATTTGGGAATCGGTTGGTTGAACAGGGAAGTATCCGCCCTTGTTGCGTACCTTGTAGCCGAGGTTTTGTCCTTCTTTACCCGTATTCCAGAAAGCTTCTTCTGAATCGATGTGGAAGAAGGAACCAGACGGACCAGAGGCATAGCGTACGTTGTCAAAGAGGAAGAATTCGGATTCAGGGCCAAAGTAAGCAGCGGTAGCGAGGCCGGATTGTTGCAAATAGGCTTCAGCCTTGAGGGCAATGCCGCGAGGATCGCGTGTGTAGACGGTGTTGTCTGGGTTGACGATGTTGCAGATGATATTCATGGTTTTGGCTTCTACGAAAGGATCGATGAAGGCGGTTGCTGGATCGGGCATTGCCACCATGTCGCTTTCTTCAATGGACTTGTAGCCGATTAGACTGGAGCCGTCAAATGCGACGCCATTGCGGAATGTTCCTTCATCTACCGCGTAGGCAGGAACGGTGACATGGTGTTGGCGGCCGAGCAGGTCAACGATTCGAAAATCTACATATTCCACTTTTTCCGCGTCAATTGTGGACAGGACTGTTTTCATATCCAACAAGATTCACTCCATTCACGAATTAAAGTTATGAATTCACTATCAACGTTCGGTTTTTGCTTGGTTTTTATATTTTGAATTATATCGACAATTATTATTGTTCGTCAAGAGGTTTTCTTACTTTGTTTGTTAGGTTTTCTAACATTATATTGTGGGGTTTAGAAAATGGTTACTTTCTAATAAAATGTAGACAAACCAAGACTTATAAACGCGGAGGCGGTATAGATGAAGGTTCTCGTACTGGGAGCAGGGGGCATTGGCGGTTATTTTGGTGGCAGGCTGGTTGAATCGGGAGTAGATGTAACGTTTCTTGTGCGTGAGCGTAGATACAAACAGTTGCAGGAGCGAGGCTTGCGCATTCAGAGCATCCATGGAGATTTGCTTTTGGAGCAGCCACAACTGATTCAAGCAGGGGAGGAAGCAGGACCATTTGATGTTGTGCTGTTATCCAACAAAGCCTACACGCTGGAAGATAGCGTGGATGCCATCGCTCCGTACGTAGGCGAGGACACAGTCGTCATTCCGCTGCTGAACGGAATTGCGCATATGGAAGTGTTGTGGGATCGTTTTGGGCGGGAGCGCGTGCTCGGGGGTCTTTGTTTCATTGAAACGACGCTGAATGCTGATGGTGATGTCGTGCAGACAAGTCCTATTCATGATGCGGTTTTCGGTGAGTGGGAAGGTGGCAAAAGTGAGCGTGTAGAGCGAATGGAGCAAGCTTTTTCCAAGATCAACGGAACGATGCGTGCAAGTACAAATATTCAACGGGAAGCCTGGCACAAATACTTGTTTATTGCGACGTTTTCCGGTATTACCACACTGATGAATTCCGCTGTTGGACCGATCCGGGAATCGGCTTGGGGTGTAGAGCTGACACGTCAGCTCGCAGACGAAATCGCTTCTGTCATGAACGCTTTGGAGGCACCAATCAAGCCAGATATCGTCGATAAACAGATGGAGACTTTCCAAAATCAGCGTCCTCAAACGAAATCGTCCATGCTGCGCGATATGGAAAAAGGTCTTCCGGTGGAAGCAGATCATCTTCAAGGCTACCTCTTGGAGCGAGCAGAACAAAAAGGCGTGTCCACACCGCTTTTAAAAGTTGTCTACAATAATCTGAAGGTTTACGAACAGAAGCGTGCAGGAGACAAATAAGGTATAATATTGGGTGAAATGTCTTTCGCTTACGCATTATAAAAAGTAGGAGGGGTAAAGATGGAAGTCATCAAGATTTCCCCCCGTGGATATTGCTACGGTGTGGTAGATGCCATGGTATTGGCACTGCGAACAGCGCAAAACTTTGACTTGCCCCGCCCGATTCATATTTTGGGCATGATCGTACACAATGCTCACGTCGTCGAGGCGTTTGAAAAACAAGGGATAAAAACATTGGATGGAGAGGATCGGCTGGCTCTCTTGGATCAGATTCAGGAGGGAACGGTCATCTTCACGGCCCATGGCGTGTCTCCTGAGGTGCGCAAGAAAGCGCGCGATAAAGGCTTGACCGTTGTCGACGCGACTTGCCCAGATGTAACGAAGACACATGATTTGATCCGTGAAAAAGTAGCGGAAGGCTATCATGTGCTCTACATCGGGAAAAAAGGACATCCAGAGCCAGAGGGTGCAATGGGGATTGCGCCGGATCACGTACATCTGGTTCAAAAGCTGGAAGAGCTGGACGCACTCGATCTGCCAACAGACAAGCTGATCGTTACGAACCAGACGACCATGAGTCAATGGGATGTCAAACATCTGATGGACGCCATTCTTAAGCGTTTTCCTGGCGTGGAAGTGCATAATGAAATTTGTCTCGCTACGCAGGTTCGTCAGGAAGCTGTAGCGGAGCAGGTAGGAGAGGCTGATTTGTGCATCGTCGTAGGCGATCCGCGCAGCAACAACTCCAATCGTTTGGCACAGGTCTCAGAAGAAATCGCGGATGTTCCGTCGTATCGAATCGCTGACTTGTCAGAGCTCGACATAGAATGGCTGCGTGGAAAGAAAAATGTGGCAGTTACTTCTGGCGCTTCGACGCCGACTCCATTGACGAAGGAAGTCATCACCTTCCTGGAGCAGTTCGATGAGTTCAACCCGGCTACATGGGAGAAAAAACGGACCGTCAACATGGCGAAAATATTGCCAACGGTAAAATAAATCATGTAGGCATGCTCTGTGTTATGTTTTCTTACACGGTTAATTAACCTCAAAATAGGAGAGTTATATGCCAGAATCACTTTCCGGTTTCGGGCTGGGGGGCGCAAAAGGCAGGTACGTAAGTCTTTGCGCCCTTTATCTTTTTATTTACTACGGGTTTGGCGCTTTTGCTCCGCTCATTACGCAATACTACGAATCCATCCATTTAACTGGGACCCAAATTGGTCTCATCAGTGCAGTTGCGCCGATTGTTTCCATCGTGGCACAGCCGATGTGGGGTATGATCTGTGATCGCTATCAAATTCGCAAAACTGTGCTGATTCTGACATTGACCATCACCGGATTGGTGGGACTCCTCTTTACGGGTGTCTCCACTTTTGTCTACGTTTTCTTGCTCTACATATTGTTGTCGTTTTTTCAAAGTGCTGTTGTTCCCATCTCTGATAGCTTGGCTCTTGGTTATGCCAAGGGACATGGCATTCAGTTCGGCGACATTCGCTTGTGGGGAGCAATCGGCTTTGCACTAGCGGCATTCATCACGGGTCTTCTCGTTGAGCAATGGGGGCCACATGTTCTTTTTTACTCGTTTTGCTTTGCGTTTCTGATTGCTATTCTGTTTCTTCGGAAGGTTCCGGAAGAAGTGACAGAGGCTTCGCGGTTTCGCGTCAGTATGCTTGCGGGGATAAGGGATTTGGCACGAATTCCGCGATTTGCGTTGTTCTTGATTTCATCGTTCTGCATGATGGGCTCTGTAAACGCCAATAATATTTGGTTTTCCCTGTTTTATCAGGATATCGGAGGGACGGTTGCAGGAATCGGTCTTGCCTTCTTGTTGTTTGCAGGCAGTGAGGCTCCTTTTATGAAGCTGGCCGGTTATATTGTCCGCAGGTGGGGACTGGAGTTGACGCTCTTGCTATCGGCGATTTTTTGCACGATGCGCTGGTTTTGGTATAGCTCCGCTCCAAGTACCACTGCCGTGATTGCCATGTTCTTTGTGCAGGGGATTTCAGTAGGCTTTTATTTGGCAACGGCAGCCCAATTTGTGCGCGAAAATACACCCGCATCCCTTCAGGTGACGGCGCTGGCCATCTTCTTTTCAGTGGGAGGCGGGCTTGGTTCGATGTTTTGCAATTTGGTAGCAGGGTGGATTAAAGATTCGTTTTCGGTGCTCGCTATTTATTTGTTTTTTGGAATCATCACCGCGATCGGGATCATTCCTCTGCTCATGATAAAATTCGGACGGTGGAAGCAAATCTCACCAGACGAAGAAGTGCAAGCTAGTCAATGACGAGCATGCCTTGGAAGCCTGTTTCTGGATAGCCAGGTGCGTCTGATACGAAATGATACCGACCACGTTTGGCGGCTGAAAACTGTAAGAGAGTCGATTGAGTCGGCTTCAATTCTGTGGATGTAAGGTTTAGATCACGAATGGATAGATTGTGAGGGCGCGTATCGGTGTTGACGATCATCAACGAGACTTGCTCTCCTTCGTGTGCAGTCAATTGATTGGGCAAAAAGCCAGCGCTAGAAATCGTAACGGTATGTGTCCGTGTCGCGATCGCGTACGAAGCGGGCAGGCGATGGTGATGATGTGTCCAAAGTAGCGTTAATGTCACAGCCAGAGCGATGATTGGATAACGAAGCTGCCGATACCAGTGACGAGACATTTTGTTTTCAACTCCTTTGAGGACAATAGCATGGGAAGTTACTATTATCCTGTCCTCGGAGTGAGGGGGATAAACACTTTTTCCCTATTAGATTGAAGAAGGGGTGGAAAAACGTATCTTTCCCTGTCATGCAAAATAAAAAAGACTGTTGATAATTGATTCAACAGCCTTTTTTATTTTGTATTTTTTGTAACCTTTTGCTATTTCTTACGATTAATTAACATTGAAAAAATACGGGAGGATGTAAATGATGAAAAAGCTAAAGAGAGTGATTTTTTCGC
>NZ_JABSUV010000042.1:0-53849 GCF_013284275.1 Brevibacillus sp. HB2.2 | reverse complement strand
GACACCTGCGAGTGTAATCTGCGTGGGCTGAATTCCGTATTGATCATAGGCCGTGAAGGTCTGCGTCCGTGTCTTTCCTCCGCCAAAGTTCTCCGTTATCGAATAAAGCTGTTTGTTTGTGTACTCGTAGGTTCGTTCGATCGATTGACTCTTGGGCGTATTGATTAAATTGGCAGGGAACGAGTTGATCTCCGTTTCCTTCCGGAGCAAATATTGATCGTTGTACTCATAGGTGGTATTCGAATAATAGGGATCACCGGATGCTGTTGTTGATTGTGTTCGGGTTGCCTTCAACACGGAGAAGGTCCGGAAGCCCCATGGATTCAGCGCCACCTCATCATATGTCCATGTGCTCATAATCCCGTCTGGCGCAATTTGCTTGATCAGTTGTCCATAATGGTTGTATTCCAGGTACGTCTCTTGTGCGTAATTGTTGATCCTGGCAGCATATTGTGCACGATTGGAAACATTCGGGTCTTTCAGGTAGTGATTGTAGACGTCCAGATCACTAACGGCCGATGACGGCTCCAGGAAAACGTACTGATACGTCGGCTTTGTATTCCGACCTGAGTAGGCGTAGGTCGTGTAGGTAGTTGGATTATACTCAACCCGGTACTTCGCGCCAGATACATTCGTTCCGCCTTTACTAATACCTGTCGTCTTCTCACTTCTCAGCAAAGGATTTCCGTCTTGATTGACCTTGTACCGTTTATTTTTCGTGTAACGGGATGCCTCTGATTCGGTGACATGGATGGTATCCCCATGTCGATCCGCAAAATTCTTCAATCTGGGCAGCTGTTCCTTTGGCACCTTCCATATCTCGCGAAAATTGCCGTTATCTGTATAGGTCTTTTCCAGCTTATACGTATTTGTACCGTTCGGCGTTTTCTGCGTATAGCTGTACGATACTTTATTGACAGGATGATAAGATACATAGCTCAAGGCATGCTTGTCTTGAAAAATCCGTACGAGTCCGTCATTGAAAGTAGTCTGACCTAATTGATAGGGGCGGTAATCGTAATTGATTTTTAGGCCCTGCAAGGGATAAACCGCTTCTTGCATGAGCAAGTAATCGATTTCCGCGCGCTTGGCTACATCGGACTCCCAAAACTTCGCTGAATCCTGTAGAGCTTGATCTACAGGCAGCTTTTCCAGCGTATAGTTTTTGTTTAAATTGAAATAGGCAATGCCCTTCGTTTTGGGATCATGATAGGCATACCGGGCTACTGTATATGCGCTACTACCGCTCCCTGCTGTCGGCAGGACTTCTACGCGAACGAGCTGATAGTATCCGCTCAATGCCAGCTTTCTTTCAAAGTGGTAGCGAATGTGCTTGAGTACTGTGGTCTCTGTCTTGTCTTTGTAGACAATCAAGTCCTGCGTAGTGTCGCTATGCTTTCGTTTCAGCACCACATAACGACCGACGCTATCTTCAATGCTCACCGGCTCTCCATCACTACTCACGTTGTACTTGATCGTGTCTCCATAAATATTGGATTTGACGACCGTTCCCAACGTGACATCAAACTCGTACTTCAAATTTCGGTAATGCAGCGTGTACTTCCGATTTACGTCGTCAATCGTAAAGAAGATGTCTTGATACGGATAATTAACAAACTTGTTGAACCGATATTCTAAAGATGTCCCGTCTTCTAAGGTAATGTAATACCGATTGCTCGATGGATCATTCTCTACTTTGGTGGAGTAGATTTGTTGACTTGGATTTTTAGAGTCGTCCCTTACTGTTACGGCCTGCTCCCGCGTGACGATATCCAATCTCGGCATATTAAAATCCCAGCCAGTTGCAAATCTCTCATTGGCCTTCAGCGCTTCATTCTTGGAAAAGTCCTCATCCCAGCTTGGCACACTGATTTTACTGCTCAGGGAGTGGTATCTGCGTTTTATGTCCAAATCCAGTCCATGTTTCCCAGGCAAATAAAGATCTTGCTCGACCAGGTTCGCAGCACGGTATAGATCATCGACGGATTGCTCTGTTTTGGAACGAGCAAATCGAAACTCCTGATCCTGTTCGGTGTATTTTACCGGAGGAAGCGAAGTGGATTGAACCTCCATCTGTTCTTCGAGTTGTTTCATTTCATTGATTTTAGATAGAACGAGAGGGGTTAACCGCTGCAAGAGGTCTTTGCTTTCCTGACTCAGATTCTCGAATTGGGTGATAATCTGCTCAGTGGAAAGACGCTTGACTTCTTCTTGTTCTTCTACTGTTAGTAACTGCAGCAGCTCGGAATAGAAATAGGCTGCGAATTTTAACAATGCTCTGTCAAAACTGCGATGAATGTCAATAACAGTGTCAGTCTCTAGCTGCGTCCATGTAAGCGAAGAAATATCCGTTTCCGTGAACTCGGTCGGATTTTTTGCTGCTCCTTTGTCATTGGTGATTGACTCGCCCATGGATTGTTGAATCTCTTCGATTACCGTGTCAGGAGTTGCTTTCTCACCTGAGGTTACACGAGAGATCGACACGGGGGAGGATTCATTTGCGAACGTCGTTCCAAGCGGCAGCATCGTCGTGCATAATGCAAGGCACAGCACAACGATCATGAGTGATTTTATGGAAAAATGTTTCATAATGCCTCCGTTAGAGATATTCGTCCCCCCATGATGCGAAGGGGGGACTGCATGAACATGGATTAGGGTACAACCGTAATCGTTATCGTTTTATACTGTCCGCCGTAAAACACCCTGGCCTCTGTTGTTCCAGGATTCATCCCATGCACAACGCCTTTCACGATAAATCCAACCCTAGAATCTACCACCGAGTAAAGACCTTGTGTGGTTACGTCCAGCGTACTGCCGTCCTCCAGTGTTGCTGTGACCTTAATCGGTCGCGTGCTACCAGCTCGTACCTCCACCTTTTCCAAATCCACATGTAATACGGTTCCTTTTGGTGGAAGCGTCACTTCATGCTTGACACTTTTTAAAATGTTTCCGTTCTCATCATGAATGAACGTTACGGATTCTACGCCATTTTCTTTGATCGCCTTAATCCGATTGTTTTGATCGTAAACGTACTCATAAAAAGTCCCATCAGGGAGGGGAGCAAAAACAGTAAAGGAAACACTCACCGGATAACTCTCGGTATTGGTCAATTTGATCGTGTAGCCGCCCATCCCCAGCTCATAATTGATTTCGGAAGGAGTTGGCGTCTCTTTAGGGGTTACGGCATTTCCGTTTGACAGTACTGTGACAACCGGATATTTATTTGTTTGGTTTTTCAATTGTGTCATCATGCGATACTTACCAGGAATGGTCGTATTCATGGCGATCTCTACCGTTTGACCAGGCTTTAGCGTAATTTCCTTTGGTTGGTTAAAGGTAAAGGCCTCTCTCCCCGGCTTTGCCAGAAGTGTAGCGTAAATGGAATCCTTGGCGACAATTTTTACATAATAGGTTTTTCCTGCAACAAACACCGGGTTGACTCTTCCATTCGCTCCCGCCGCAATCTCCTCATGTGCCTGCAAGCTTGCCGTTTTATAGACGGATAGGGTTGCATTTGCAGGTGAACCCGAATCGTTGTTTAACGTGAATGAATAGGTTCCATTTGTTCCGGCAACGATTTTCATGTATTTCGCCTCATTTGCAGGGAAATACATCCGTACGGGGCTATTCTCAACCATTTCATTAAAATTGCCTTCTGCCGGTTTCGTTTCAACCGTAATCGAACTGCTGTAGCTGCTAATTCCATCTGAAGTATACGCCCACAGTCTAATGGTATACACACGCGCAGGCTGAAGGCCCGTGATGGTATGGTTGGTAACGTCACCCACTTTTTTAATACCGCCGCCATCGACTTGGATTCCGTAGTCAATGGCCCCTACAGATGGACTCCAATAGATTTTGAGTGAATTGCTTTCGGCCTCCACGTTAACGATACTCGGTGCATCCGGCTTATCTTCTACCGTTAAGCTTCCGTAGTAATAGACTACAGTCGGCTCCATCACTTGGATATTTTCGTACGTGCCCGATCCGATTTCCCGCCCCGTCCAATTCAGCTCCCACTGACCGGAGGTTCCTGTTGTTGTGTATTTTTTGGCAGAATGAGAGGAGGACACTTTGGCTTCAATCGTTTCTCCAGAGGTAAGCTTCGTGTATGTTCCATCCAATGTAAAGATGTCATCAAGGTCCATGACTCTCTTGGCAACCGGCGTGTAGATCACGATTTTCGGAAGTGCTTCTTCCAGTGGGACGGAATAGTTAACCGCTGGTGTCCAAGCTCCCCGGTTATCCTGCGCCTGCACTGTCCAGTAAATGGTCTGGTGCAGCATATCTTTTGTAAGCGGGAAGGAATACCTGCTAACAACTTGTCTGTTTTGAGAAGCCTCCGGGATTAGCACCTCTTTTTCAACAATCTCGTTTCCACCTGGCGTGAAGCCCACTCGTAATTTTGTCGAAACGATTTTGTCTGTGACATCATTTTCATTGAGCGTATAGTTGATGGTTCCTGTAAGCCCTCTGTCCAAGGCGACAAACCCCGTACTGGCTACGACAGGTGCTTGATTGGCAGCCAGAACACTAAAATTCAACTTCGCCGTACCACCATAAACATAAACAGGCGTCTTCGGCATAATTGTGCGAATTCGTGCTTCCACTCGGGCATTTTTCTCAATCACACTTGTATCAAACACGTAGGAACGTGCTGTGCCTGTCAATTTTTCGCGGATCGTTGAGGTGACACGCCCACCTTCGCTTATATAAATGAGTAATTCTTGCGATTCGATTTTACTGGAGTGCCCACCGTAGCCTACATATTCCCATGTCAGTGAAACCTTTTCTCCTTTTGAAATTTCGGTTCCATCTTTCGGAGATTTCCAGTCTGCGACAACCACAATGTCTTCCTTTTCGGCTTGCGCTATCATGTCCAGGGTGAAGTCTACTTTTTCACTGACTGATCTTCCGGACTTTTGGTCGACTGCCCAGACACGAAGAGAGTACAAAACATCCGGTTTCAAGTGATGAGTGGGCAGGTTGAACAAAAATGGTTGGGGCTTTTCCGAAGCCGTAAATCTCGTCAACTCTTGTGGATCTTCATCATCCAGCTGGTACCAAATGTTTACCTGATCCCCCACATTCGGGTCCATGGCAAAACCTGAGATCGCAACAACATCTTTGCCATCAACAGTGGAGATCGCTGCTCCCACAGCAGGAGAGGTCAAATAGATTTTGGGAGACGCATTATCGTTAATGGCGTTGCTCGTGTAGGTAATTTCAGGTGTCCATTTTAGTAAATCACCGATGCTGCTTTCTTTTTGATCCACTTGAAACAAGAGCGCATCTCCTTGCTCTACCTCAAGTTCTTCTTGGATTTCCACACCAATTTCATCGTTGAATTCAATGGCTTGCCAGCCAGTAGCCGGCCAAATTTGTTCATCGTTTTTCATCAATCGGACGTTTACCCCATCGCCCTCATCGACTTGAATTTTGGAAATCCAACCGCTGACCTGGATTTTTCCTGATCGTGGCGCTTCCCATTTGATGACAGGGTTTGTGCTGCCAACTTTTATCCAGGTATTTCCGATGGCCGTATCGTGATTGCCCTTCCATTCTTCTGTTTGCTTATTCCATGTCAAATCAGCATGTTGATTCCCTGACACCTCTTGATAGGACCAATTGTCCTTACCCTGCTGATCTGAAAATTGCAGCCAATAGGTGTATTTGTCATGAATCGGTTTCACAATCGTGATCGCCTTTTCCATGCTGGTCTGTTTCCCGTCTTTTTCCGTTACCAGAACAGTCAGCTGATGCTGTCCCAAGTCCAGATCATTCACTTCCAACAGATACGAAAAACCGGGTTTTGCATGTGGTGCCTCTGGGTACATTCGCAAAATATCTGGGCGCTCCAGTCCATATTTCGCCTCACCCAATGCAACGCCATCCATCTGCACTTCGATTTTTTCCACTTCACCGGAGGTCATGAACCAGCCTGTCACGTTATAGCTTCCACTAATCTGTTCATTCTCTCCTGGAGCATCAATTGTACCTGTCGTCGTCAGAGCGCCACCCTTTACATGAACAGGCACTTGCTGGACGATGCCAGCAAAAGTGACAGACAGAACGGTATTCCCTGGTGCTAGGCCCGTTATCACACCAGTTTCGTCTATTTTTGCAATGGCTGGGTCTTGAATTGCGTAGGTGGCTTCGCCTGTTACGTCCTTTGTACTCTTGTCCCGATAAGCTGCTACAACCGTGAGAGAAGCGTTTTTTTCTTTCTCAAGATCAATTGTGGAGAGGTTGGTAGTAATCCCTGTTACGGGGCCAACTGTTACCTCTTTATCGAGGACGAGACTTTCTACTCCCTTTTTGTTGGTTACTCGTACGGTTATTTTGTGCTCGCCTTCATTGAAACTCATTGTATGGAGTTGATACTGAAAGCCTGCATTTGCATTCTCATAGCGTGGATACAGGGCAAAAATGTCTGGGCGAGGTCCGCCATATACTGCCGTTCCTTGTAGCTGCCCATCCATCCAAACTTCAATCTTGGCTACACCGTCTGGATCAAGAAGCCATCCCTGAATCGTTGTGGTTCCTCCAATTTCTGCTTTTTCCATCGGAATGTCGATCTTTCCTTTTGCAACCAGTGGGCCTGATTCTGTTTCCGTCACAACCACTGGAATCGTTAGGGTCTGACCTCCATAACTGACGACAATCTTGGTCATTCCTACTTCGAATCCTGTGACGATTCCCAGTGGACTCACGTGAATCACATTGGCATTCTCGTACGAATATACGGCATGCGCAGTTACATCTTTTGGACTTTGACCAGCTGTAGTTGCGGTAATCTGTAGCTTCTGCATCGACGATTTTGCTAAGCTGATCCCCGATTCCGTATGCTTCAGACTATCTACCGGAGCTATTTCTCCAACCACAAAGCTTTTCTCTGGCAACGGATGTTGTTTGCCTTCGCTATCCGTCACCACAACAGATACCGTATGATGACCGGATTGCAACTCGGACAAGTCCATCGTATAGCTAAATCCTGCATGCGTATTCTGATAGTCCGGATGCAGCAGGGCAATGTCAGGGCGTGCTATTCCTGAACTGGCTTGTCCGACTTCTTTTCCATCAAGGAAGACCTGATAACGTGTAGGCGTTGAAGGATGTAAAAACCAGCCCGCTATCGTATATGAACCATGGATAATCGCTTCATTTGCTGGTGTTTCTATTTCGCCGATTGCCTTTTGTACTTCTGCTGCTGTAATGACGACTGGTATCTTGATACTCTGATTTCCGTATTTGATTGTAAGGCTCGTATTGCCCTGCGCGAGAGCCGTAACTACGCCGTATGGATTCACTTTTGCAACAGATGGATTTTCTACGGTGTAGAGGGCTAGCTTGGTCACATCCTGCTTGCTCTGATCCTTTAGCTCTGCGTTGACAGTGAGTGGATGTGTTTTTCCTTGAGAAAGCTGCAGCTCGGCAATATCTACGTGCAATCCAATTGCCGGGATCAATTCGACCACCTGAACGGTTCTTGACCCCAACATCGTTTGATTTCCATCCTTGGCTGTTCCACGAACAGAAATGGTATGCTTTCCTTTTTGGAGAAGAGCTGTGTCGAGGCTATATTGAAATCCAACGTTGCTACCAGGTAAAGAAATATCCGTAATCTCGATTTCGGGACGCGGAACTCCATACGTGGCTTCACCAATTACAACGCCATCCACCAATACCTCAATGCTCGAGACGCCACTTGAGGCGATAAACCAGCCTGTTACAGGGTAGATTCCGCTAATCGTCGCATTGTCGAGAGGACTGTCCAATCCCCCTTGGGAAGCTCCAGCAGCTGCTTTCACTGAGATCGGTAACGTCAGCACTTGTCCCTGGTAGTCGACAATCAATGCGGTCTGTCCGATCTGAAGACCAGTGATGATTCCGTGATTGGAAATGCTGGCAATTGTAGAATCCTCAAGGGTGTACTTCGCTTCTCTTGTTATATCTCTGATTTGGTCATTTTGCAAAACAGCCGAAATGGTAAGTTGCTGTGTATTCCCTTGTGATAGCTCGACCTTGCTTACATTTGCAGCTATACTCTTGGCTGGTTGTGCACGCTCGATAGACACGGAGCGCTCCGCCAGCACTTGCTCTTTGCCTTCCTGATTCACAGCGATCACCGTAATGGTGTGCTGCCCTTCCGTCATTTGAGTCGTATCCAAAAAATACTGAAAACCAGAAGTAGCATTTTGATATGCCGGGTACTCCTGCGCGATATCAGGTCGCGATTGTCCGTAAAGAGCTTCCCCGACTAATTTCCCATCTACATGGACCGCTATCTTTGCTACACCTGCCGGATCTAAATACCAGCCTTTCATGAGAGAGACTCCCGTCATTGTGGAATGATTGGCTGGACTCTCTACTTCCCAACGCGGTATGAGCGCGATTTTTTCCTGGATCGTGACAGGAAGCGTGATGGCTTGTCCTTCATAGCGAATCGTCACAATCGCTGTTCCCAGTCCTATTGCTTTTACGAAGCCAGTTGGGGATACCGTTACGATACTTTCATCCGAAGAAGTGTATTCAGTCAGCATCGTGACATCTTTTAGCGTTTTATCTTCGAGAATCGTAGAGACAACGAGCTGATGCGTATTCTCGTCCGTTAGCTCCAGCTTGGAAACATCCGCATGAAGGCCTTCTACTGGCTGCTTGGTGCCAACATAGAACGTATTTCCTTCCATAACCGACTGCTCTCCATTCTTGTTTTGAATGGCAAG
The DNA here is from genome assembly GCF_013284275.1 of Brevibacillus sp. HB2.2. Lineage (NCBI taxonomy): Bacteria > Bacillati > Bacillota > Bacilli > Caryophanales > Paenibacillaceae > Brevibacillus > Brevibacillus sp. HB2.2. The sequence continues at coordinate 45,123 of NZ_JABSUV010000042.1, read as the reverse complement.
CGAAATCGTATGCAATCCTACGCTCATTTCTCTTGTATCCAGGTTAAAATGAAAACCTGCGTTTCCATTTTGATACGCTGGATACTTGGCCTCAATATCGGGTCTGGGGTCACCATAGGTTGCCTCTCCAACCTTTATGCCATCAATCATGATACTGATTTGGGACACGCCTGCTGGATCTAGGTACCATCCCTTCATCTCATACGTACCGACAATGAATTCACCATTTTCTGGGGTATCAAGACCGCCACGTGGGGTCAAAGGTACCTTTTCACTAACCACTACTGGGATTTCGATCGTCTTGTCTTCGAACTTTACGACCAATCGCGTCTCACCAATGCCAGTCGCTGTCACCAGTCCTGTTGGCTTTACTGTAGCGATTTTTTCATCGTTACTGGCATAACTCGCTTGCTCGGTAATGTCCTTGGTCGTGTCATCTGTCAGCTTCGCCCTGATCTTCAATGGATAGCTCTGCCCTACGGAAATAGCCAGCTCGTTAGGATTAGATTCAATCGCCTGAATCCCGGTAGACTGTGTGCTTCCTATCTCCAAGGCTTTTTCCAGGTTCACCAGCCCTTTACCATAAAAACGTGGCTCCCCTAGAGGTGTTGCACTCTCGATCAAAATATCCCGGACTTCATCGTTGGTTGCCTTTCCCTTCTTCGACCAAATGACTGCTGCGGCACCTGCCACGTGAGGAGCAGCTAGCGAAGTACCCGAGCGCAATTCATATCCTTTGTGAAGGGAAGTGCTTAAAATATCCACGCCCGGAGCCATCAGGTCCAAACCCGCTCCTACACTGGAGGTATCTGCACGCTGGTTATCCCGATCAACGGAACCTACCGACAAGGCTTCCGGATAATGTGCCGGGAATAATTGAGTATCCTCCCCCAGGCCTCGATTGCCCGCTGCTGCAATGACCAGAATTCCATGCTCATTTGCCCTTTTAATCTGGTCGTGCAACGCTTGACTGTCCACGGACCCACCTGCACTGATCGAGATAATATTCATGCCATTCTGGATGGCCCATTCTATTCCCTGAATCATACTCGAATACTTGCCATGACCTTTTTCATCAAGAACTTTGATCGAATAGATTTCCGCTTCTGGCGCGACTCCTACTATTCCAAGATGATTGTCTTTTCCTGCGATTACTCCAGCTACAGCGGTACCATGACCATGGGCATCATCATAATCCGCTTCACCTTCAACATAGGAAATGCCGCCATTCACGTTCAAATCTTCATGACGTGAGATTCCGGTATCCAAAATTCCTATCTTCACATTTTTACCTAAGTAATTTTTGCTATGTGCTTGAAGTGCACCTACATGCTCGACTCCCCATGGGGTCTCCTGTTTTTCTGTCAGGTCGATCTCTGCTAACTCTGTGTCACTATCTTCCTCTATGTACGCGACATTTCGATCTTGAGATAATTCCTCCCTCTCGCTTTCAGTTAAGGTAGCCACCATAATTTTGGAGCTGAGTTGTTGCGCAGACGTTCCTTGAATGGCGCTCCTTTTCGTTCGCTTACTGTCCTTGAAACCAATCAAGTATGTTTTGCTTTTTTCCGTTGCACGCACCTGCTCAGGAACCGCTTGCAAAAACAGTAAAGAGAGCAGAATAAATACGTTACAAATACTGATGGAACGGATGAATTTACTGTTCATCTCTAAGACTCCCTCCCCCATACCGGTTCAAAACCGAAAGAAAATAAGTACAGGTAAAATTAGTGAAATATTCCTTAAACACACAATTCGAATTATAATGAATTCCTTATATTGGATCAACAGGAAATAAAGACAAAAAAGACGTTCTTAGACAAGAACGCCTTTCTTTTTTCCTTATTTATCCTCTCATTTGCCCCGCAATCGTCAAATGCGCCTCACCTGCTACACGAATAACAGGCTCCTCTCCAGATCGATCAACGGTTACATACAGCTTTCCTGGCCGACCAATCGCATGTCCTTGCCCTATGACGAGCTCTGTCACTTTTCCAGCAGGCAGCAACTCTTCCAATGCCAGATAGCCAGCCAGAGCCCCGTTTGCAGCACCTGTTACAGGATCTTCCGCAATCCCGATCGCAGGCGCAAAATCTCTCGTATACAAGTCATAGCCTTCAGGAGCATCCCACGAAAACAAATGGGTGGTTGTGATTCCGTGCTGCCTATTCATTTCTGCGAGCGAAGCGAGCAATGGCTGTGCTGCATCGATTGCCTGGCGGGTGCGGACTGGAACGAGTAGATGCCTATTTCCAGTGGAAGCGAGCTTCATCGGATAGCGATCATCCAGATCGGCCAATGTTATGCCTACCAGCCTCGCTACCTCTTCGCTGTCTACATCAATCTCCTTCACAGAAGGCCTGATTTGGGTCATTTCCACTCGCTGTAACTGGCCATCCTCCATCATCAATTGAACAGGAATCAAACCAACGTTTGTCTCAAACACGATACGACTACCCTTTTCCAACCATCCAAGCTCTGTTGCCAATAGCCAAGCAGAACCCACTGTCGCATGTCCGCAGAAATCGATCTCAACCGAAGGAGAAAAATAGCGAATGCGAAAATCAGCTTCTGGATGGTCGGATGGCATCAAAAAGGCAGACTCAGGAAGATTCAACTCATTGGCAATTTTCTGCATTTGGTGTAAAGTCAAAGTACCTGCTTCCGGGATGACGCCCGCGGGATTGCCTGCAAACGGCTCTCTCGTAAAGGCGTCCACATGATATACGCTCACATGATTCATGGTTATTTCTCTCCTTTTTTTAAACGAATGCTTCTCTTGCTTTTCATCTTAAAGTGATGCAAGCGCGCTGTAAAATGAAGCTTTCGCATACCAACCATGATAAAAACCTCATGAAAGGAGAAGCTCTATGACTTTGTTTCAAATGGAAGTCCTTGTGGCTGTCACCAACGCTGGCAACTTCACGCGAGCAGGAGAACAAATCGGATTGAGCCAGTCAGGTGTAAGTCATACCATCGGCGCACTGGAGAAAGAGCTCGGTATTTCCTTGTTCACCCGCAATCGCAGTGGTGTTAAGCTGACCGCAGCTGGCGAAAAAATCGTCGCCTCGGCTCGGATCATATTGGATAACGTCTCAGTGATTAAACAGGTGGCTGTCGAATCAGGCGAGCGTGTGGAGGCAACGCTCCGGATTGCTTCTTTTCCCAGCGTAACCGCTCAGCTCCTACCAAAATTGCTAAAGTCGATAGAAAGTCACTATCCGCATATACAAACAAAGCTATATGAAGGTAGCTATCAAGAAATAAAAGAATGGATTCGCTCGGGAGTTGTCGATGTCGGTTTTCATGTGTGGCCCGATGACGAGCTCGAGGGAATTCTGCTGACGACAGACGCCCTGCATGCTGTCGTGCCAGCCCTGCATCCTTTGGCAAAAGAGCAATCTCTCACCTTGGAGCAATTAGCCAGCGAATCGTTTCTCATGCCCATGGCGGGTTGTCACTTGTTGATTGGCGCGGAGTTTGCCAAGGCTGGGCTTACGCCAACTGTTTCCTATGAAATCGCTGATAATACAACGATTTTGGCCATGGTAGAAAGCGGTGTTGGAGTGACAGTCGTTCCGTCACTGACTCTACCAGCACAACTACCCGATGTCGCTGTCAAAGAAATCACGCCGCCTCTCTCTCGGCAAATCGGCTTGGCTGTACGTTCGCTTCGTGAAGCCCCACCTGCCGTTCAGGCTTTTTTGCGGGAGGCAGAGCGCATTGCACCTACACTATAAAAAGGACGTGCTTCTTCGTTGAAAAAATGGCTCATTCTCCTACTCGCTCTCTCCGTGATCAGCAGTGTGATTTTAGGAATTACTATTCAAGCCGGTACGTTGGTGCCATTGATTAACCAGAGTTTTTTAATCGGTCTTTTCCTGTTGATCGTAGGGAGTATTGCCGTCGTGACACGCTCCGGATTTTTCACGATTTTTCTGCGTGGATTCAAGCAGTTGAAAGGGATGTTCTTTCGCAAGCCGCGCTTGATGGACAGTGACATCGTCCAAGCTAACGACCCTGCTTTCGAAGAAAAGAAGGAGTCGTTCGTGCGAATCGGAACCTCGCTTTTTCTTACATCGGGCACTGGACTGATTGTCTTCTCAATCGTTCTTACCTGTTTCTACTATTTATAATCTCACAAGAAAGGGCTGTCCCATCGATCGGGAACAGCCCTTCTTCCTCTCTTACGACTCTATCAAATGACATGCCACCCAATGCCCGGGTTGTGCCTCCTGCCACCTCGGTACTTCTTCCGCACAACGAGGTTGAACGAGTGGGCAGCGTGTGCGAAATCCGCAGCCACTCGGCTTGCTCGCTGGACTCGGCAAATCTCCCTGCAAAACGATACGCTCTCGCTTTACCGTCGGGTCCGGTACTGGCACAGAAGAGAGCAAAGCCTGCGTATAGGGGTGCAACGGACGAGCGTACAGCTCATAGCTCGATGCCAGCTCGACCATTTTGCCCAAATACATGACGCCAATCCGGTTGGAAATATGTTTGACCATGGACAGATCATGCGCGATGAACAAATAAGTCAATCCACGATCATGCTGCAAATCCTCCAATAAATTAACGACTTGCGCTTGAATCGAGACGTCGAGTGCGGAGATCGGCTCGTCCGCAATGATAAATTCCGGTTCCACTGCCAACGCACGCGCGATTCCGATCCGTTGGCGCTGTCCCCCACTGAATTCATGCGGAAAACGCTGCGCATGGTCCTTATGCAAGCCCACTAGATGGAGCAGCTCCGCCACACGCTCTCGTCTCATCCCGCGGTTCAAATGGTGGATGTCCAAGCCCTCTGCAATGATATCCTCTACGGTCATACGCGGGTTCAGACTTGCTTGCGGGTCTTGGAAAATCATCTGGGCATCCCGATTGAACTGCCCCGCTTCTTTTCCCCGAAGCTGATGAACGTTCTTCCCTTTGAACAGCACTTCGCCATCTGTATGGTCATACAGGCGAATAATCGTCCTGCCCAGCGTAGACTTCCCGCAGCCACTTTCGCCGACCAGACCGAACGTCTCCCCTCTGTTGATCGTAAACGAGACACCATCGACTGCTTTCAAATCAAATCCCGTTCCAAGCGAAAAATACTTCTTCAAATCGCGAACATCAAGCAACGCTTCTGTCATACTCCCTGCCTCCCCGCTGCCACGAGCTCCTCTATTCGCGGTGCCCGTGGATCGTGAAGCCAGCAAGCAGCCTGATGTCCACGACCGAATTCGTTCGTCACAGGCATCTGTTGTTCGCATATCTCCATCGCAAAATCACAACGGGCAGCAAACGGACAGCCGACTGGCGGATGAAATAAATCCGGCGGACTGCCTTCGATGGGAATCAGCCGTTGCTTTTCGCCTTCATCCAGACGAGGGAGCGAGCGCATTAGTCCCCATGTATACGGGTGACGAGGGTTTGCAAAAACATCCTCAACCGTCCCAGTCTCAACCACCATTCCCGCATACATGACAACCATACGATGAGCAATCTCGGCTACGACTCCCAAATCATGGGTAATAATCACAACCGATAACTCCTGTTCCTCTTGCAGTCGCTTGAGCAAATCCAAAATCTGCGCTTGAATCGTCACATCCAGCGCTGTCGTCGGCTCATCCGCAATCACCAGTTTGGGTTGGCAAGCGAGAGCAATCGCAATGACCACACGCTGACGCATCCCTCCGCTGAATTGGTGCGGGTACTGATCGATTCGCTTTTCCGGATCTGGAATTCCTACGAGGGAAAGCATCTCGATCGCTCGCTTTCGCGCTTCCTCTCTCGATACTCGGTGGCTGCGAACGAACCCCTCTACGATCTGTGTCCCTACCTTCATCGTCGGATTGAGCGCTGTCATCGGGTCTTGGAAGACCATGCCGATCTGCGTTCCGCGAATACCCAGCAGCTCTTTTTTGGGCAGGTGGCTGATTTCAGCTCCTTCAAATACAACCCTTCCCCCGACGATTTTTCCAGGTGGATCAGGGATTAATCCCATGATCGCTTGAGCCGTAACGCTCTTGCCACATCCACTCTCCCCTACGATGGCAACCGTCTCCCCTTTATCCACGTAAAAGGACACGCCCCGCACGGCCTGAACCTCTCCGCCATACGTCTTGAAATTCACCCGCAAGTCATCGATTGTCAGCAAATGCTGATTCATCTTCATTCCCCCTGTCGTCTCTAATCGCGTAGACGCGGATCAAGCGCATCCTGCAAACCGTCGCCGAATACGTTGAAGGCGAACATCGTCAGCGAGATCATCAATGCTGGGAAAAACAGTCGCCACCAATCACCCGTCAAAATAACGCCCAAGCCATCGTTTGTCATCGTTCCCCAACTGGCGACGGGAGCTTGTACACCGAGTCCAAGAAAGCTGAGAAAAGACTCCGCAAAAATGGCCGATGGAATCGTAAAGGTCAAATTGACGATAATGACGCCAAATGTGTTGGGAATCAAATGCTTGAGCAAAATTCGTGAAAACTTCGCTCCCAGTACTTGGGCAGCCAGAATGAACTCCTGATTTTTCAATTGCAGGATTTGTCCGCGCACCAACCGAGCCATGCCAACCCAACCCGTAGCAGACAGGGCAATAATAATCGTCAGCATTCCCGGCTCCATCACCACCATGAGCAAAATGACAACCAGCAAATACGGCAGCCCATACAAAACCTCAATAATACGCATGATGATCGTATCGATGCGATCCCCTCGTTTGCCTCGTCCTGCCATATAGCCTGCAATGCCCCCGACTGTCACCCCGATGACCAGGTCGATCAATGCCGCGACAATGCCAATCGTCAAAGAAATCCTCGCCCCATACCACGTACGGGCAAACATGTCACGTCCCAGCTCATCCGTCCCGAACCAATGCTCTGCGGAGATTTCCTGATTTTTGGTCAGCAAGCTCTGATCGGAATAACTATACGGCACGAGGTTCGGGCCAATGATCGCCATGCCAACCAAAGCGAGAATAATGAACAGCCCGAGCATAGCCAGCTTGTTTTTCAGCAGCTTCCGAATGACCTGCTGCCCATTGCTGAGACTGGGTCGTGAAATGACATTCGCCTGCGTGTTTTTCGCCAACGGGCGAAATAACGGGTCCACTTTGTGCTCCATCGCCACAGTTTATCTCTCCTTGTTGGTCAGCTTGATCCGCGGATCAATCAGGGTGTATGCGATATCAATCAGGAAAATGGTAAAAATCAGAATCGCACTGTAAAAAATCGTCGTACCTAAAATGACCGGATAGTCACGGTTGAAAATGCCGTCTACGAAGTACTTGCCAATGCCGGGAATCGCAAAGATTTTCTCCACGACAAAGGTTCCTGTTATCAAACTGGCAATCAATGGTCCGAGAAAGGTGACAACAGGCAGAATCGCATTGCGAATTCCATGTCTGACGACGATGATAAACATCGGAATCCCCTTTGCTTCTGCTGTTCGAATGTAGTTCTGGTTCATGACTTCAATCATGCTGGCACGCATGTAGCGGGTAATGACCGCAACTGGACCAAAGGCGAGCGCCAGTGAAGGCAGTATCGTATGCATCCAGGTACCCCATGTCGCAACGGGAAAGATCGGCAGCTTGATCGCGAAAAAATTGATCAGAAGCGGTGCCATAATGAAGCTCGGAATCGCTACCCCCAATACGGCAAACGCCATGGCAACGTAATCCAACCATTTGTTGCGATTAAGCGCTGCGATAATGCCCAATGTAATGCCGAAAAGGAGTGCGACCCCGATCGCTTGCGCACCCAACCAAGCAGATGCAGCAAAACCATCGGAAATCATGTCATTGACTCCACGAGAGTCTGACTTGATGGATGGGCCCAAGTCGAGCATTAACAGATTTTTCAGATATAAAACATATTGAACAGGCAACGGCTCGTCCAGGTTGTATTTGGCACGTAAATTATTGAGAATTTGCTCTGGCAACTGATCCGACTCGGAGGCAAACGGGTTCCCCGGAATGGCATGCATCAAGGCAAACGTCAGCGTCACGATAATCCACAGGGTGACGAACATCATCAAAATACGTTTTACCAGATAGTTTGACATGGAAGTCCTCCTCGTTTACTTAGCCAGCTCGTAAATGGCATGCGCGTAAATCGCCATGGCACGCAGCAGGTCGTCAATCTCGGCATATTCATCAGCGAGATGGGCCATAGATTCCTTCCCCGGAAAGAGCGGACCGAAAGCAACACCATGCGGCATGATTTTGGCGTAAGTTGCTCCTCCTGAGGAAAGAAGGGTCGCTGGCTCTCCCGTGTGCTCCTCGTACACGCGCGACAAGGTTTGGATCACAGGATGATCTTTGGGTACAAAATGCGACTTGGATGTCCGCAGAGCGGAAAGCGTCCAGCCCAGCTCAGCAGTCCTTTGCTTCAATTTCTCAACGTATTCTTCACAAGAAATGGTCGCCGGATAGCGGATATTGAGCCGAACTGTCCCCCCTTCGCTGGAATCGTAATGTAAAATCCCCGCGTTGACCGTCAGCTTACCTGACACTTCATCCTCGCAAGCCATATGGAGATGGTGAGCAAAATAATCTTCATGCAAAACATCAGCCAACAGCGTAAGAAAGGACAAACAGGAGCCACCAAACGGATACGCTCGTAAAAAAGTAGCCAACAAGGTTCCCGCATTCACGCCTTGGAATGGCGCCATCCCATGTGCTGGCTTTCCTGCGAGCGTGAATTGCAGCTGTCCCAGCCCTACCAGCTCCATACGACCAGTTGTGTGATTTTCATTCAGAAACATTTCCCATTCTTCCGCCAATCGGGAAAGGACGACCTCCTGCCGTGCCTCGGAGTCCAGTCGTACTAGAGCGACTGCTTTTTCGGGTACACTGTTTCCTTGATCACCGGAGACAAACGACGCTAACTGCCATGCTCCATTTCGTTCGATTGCTTGCATCACGGGAATCGTCAATGTCGGATTGATCTGTCCCTTCTCGGCATGTGTCATCGGAAAGGAGGAATCCGGGGAAAAACCAATCGGCGGGATGCGATCATGCTGGGCAAAATGCTTCATGCACAGCCAGCCGCTCTCTTCATCCGTTCCGATGATCATGCGCACGCGTTTGGTTAGTGGCAAGCCTGAATCCTTGACCAGCTTCAGCGCATAGTACGCAGCCATTGCTGGGCCTTTGTCGTCAATCGCTCCCCGCGCATAGATGCGACCGTCGCGAATGCTCGGTTCAAAAGGCGGGGTCGTCCAACCTTCTCCCACAGTGACGACATCGATATGAACGAGCACGCCGACCTCTTCTTCTCCACTACCGAACTCGATTGTCCCAGCGTAACCATCCAGGCTTTTGATCTGGAAGCCATCCAGCTCACCGCGTCCGAGCATGGCTTCAAGCGCCGCGGCAACACCTTCGCCAAATGGCTTTCCTTCCTTTGCCGTCGTCATGTCTTCGATGCTGTTAATGGAAAGAAAGGATTTCAAATCATCCAGGTACTGCTCTCTTTGCAGAAGCGCTTGCTGCCTCCAGTAATCGCTCATATACGTTCCCCTGCTTTCATCCGATGTAAATAGGCAAGAAACGATTCACCTTTCGAGGAAATCTGACTCCCTTGTCTTCCTTTTCCCACTTGAATCAGCTCATCCTGCTGCAAAAGCTTCAGGCGATAGCGCAGCTGTTGCAACGTAACCGAGTGACCTTGTTCTTGCAACTGCGCAAGTAGCGTATAGCGTCCGCCGCTTCCTTGTCCCAGCTCCTGCAAAATAGCCGTGATTTCATCTAGAAATCCTCGTTTTTTATATTCAGTGACGATACTTTCACATTCATTGTGTAGACCATCTACAGGCAACGGCGCTTCCGGTATTTCCCGCAGAAACGGCAAATGATACGGATACGCTTCCTCCTCCACGACATGCGCTAAATACTCGATCACATTTTCGAGCTCGCGTATATTTCCAGGCCAATCGTACTCATGGAGCGCCCGCATCGCTTCATTGGTCAACGTAAACGGCGGACGGCGCAAATCATAGGAATATTTCTTTATAAATTGTTGGGCCAACCACGGGATATCCTCCCGTCTGTTCCGTAGCGGCGGTAAATGAATCGGCAAGATATTCAGGCGATAATACAAATCAGCACGGAAGGTTCCTTCCGCAATCATCCGCTGCAAGTCTTGATTCGTTGCGGCGATGACGCGAATATCTGTCGGAATGATCTTGCCCCCTCCTACGCGCATAATCTGACGTTCTTGCAATACACGCAGCAGTCGGTTTTGAATAGCGGTGCTGGCATCCCCGATCTCATCAAGAAAAATGGTCCCTTTGTGGGCCAATTCAAACCAGCCGATATGTCCACCTTTACGCGCTCCGGTAAAAGCCCCTTCTTCATAGCCGAATAGCTCGCTTTCCAAAAGAGATTCCGATATAGCAGCGAAGTTGACCCCAACAAATGGCTCTCTTCTGCGTGGCGAAGCATTGTGGATAGCCTGGGCGAGCAATTCCTTCCCTGTCCCTGTTTCTCCCAACAACAGCACGGTGGAGTTGCTTCTGGCGATTTTGCGGGCAATCTGAATGACTTTTTGTACAGGGGCACTCTCCCCATAAAAATCATCAAACTGGTATTTGGCTATCAATCCTTTGCTATAAAGGCGCATGCGGTAATCATGCTCCAGCTTTTCAATTTCTGCCGCCTGACGAAACAAGAGCAGGCTCCCCAGAAAGCTACCTTCCATGACGATGTGCATTTTGCGGAAAAAGTAGGTCTTGTTCGCCCAATCTACCAAAACATCCTTGTTCTCTTCACACTGCCGGATCAACTGATAAAAACTCGCGGGCAAGCAATTGGATGCCCGCTCACCGACGACTTCATTCCCTTCCATTTGCAACGTATCGATTGCTTTCTGATTGACAAAACGGATGTTTTCTTTTTCATCCATGGCAATCACTGCGTCCTCGATTCGATTGACGATGGCCTCCAAATATTTGCTCAACAGATGCGCATGCTGAATCTCGTTGTTCAGCTCTTTGGTGATATCGACCAACGATTGCATAGCGCGTGCGGTCACCTTTTGAAAATTACCGTTTTGAAAATGAGAGTAGATGGCAAGCCATGTAGATAAATCGATGATCCGATACCCGATATCGACGACTTTGCGAATGTGCGTGGGCACATGCTCTGCCTCTCCTGGCGTAACCGCAATCTCGATGTCAGGTGGATAGTCAGCACCTGGATAATAGGGATACAGCTCAAAATCCATCCCTGAGGCACGCAGCAATTCCACATTTTCTTCAGCAGTTTCCTTGGTGTCACTGACGAGAAGCACTTTCACGCCTTTCGGGATTTCCAGCATGCCGCGTAAATTATGATACGGCAGCATTCGCTTGGCAATGATGATGCTGGATTCTTTCGGCATATACGGTTGTACAAGAGGGACGATCCTTTTGGTGGATACAATGACGAGAGCACCAGGCGTGATCGGGCGTAACGGAAGCTGGTCGACTCGCATCGCCTCGACATGGATATCATCGCCGATTCCCAATTCATGGTATTGACTAACGACAGACTGTAGAAACTCATCCATTCTCGCAATAAATATGATCGATTTTTTGTCCATTTCAGCCGCTCCAAGATGTAAAGTGAAGACAAGAACGTTTCGAATATTCGCTCTTGTCTTCGCTTATTTTACTTACTACTTATTACCGATTTCTACCCATTTGTAGTCAATCGTGCCGACTGGATGGCGAATAATTCCTTTTATGTTTGGCTGCTCCATAAATACTTTTGTCCCGAAATAGATAGGTACGAGTGGCATATCATCCATGAAAATTTTCTCCGCGTCATGCATGAGCTTGAAGCGCTCGGGTTCGTCGGCAGTGTTGCGAATCTTCTCGACCAGTGCGTCATACTCTTTGTTGCTGTAATTGATACGATTCCCAGGATGGTCAGTCACGAACAGCTCCAGGTAATTGACCGGGTCTCCGTAATCGGCAGGGATCGTCGAGCGGGAGAATTGAAGAGTGCGGGCACGCTGTTCTGCCAAGAATACTTTCCACTCTTTGTTTTCCAGCTTCACATCTACCCCAAGATTTTTCTTATACATTTCCTGCAAAACTTGCGCGATGGCCTTATGTGCATCACTGGTGTTATAGGTCATGGTGACAGGCGGCAGGGTTGTCCAGCCTTCTTCTTCCATCCCTTTTTTCAGCAATGCTTTTGCCTGCTCCGCATCGTTATCCTTGAAGAAATCTCCGCCCTTTGTGCGGAAATCCGCTCCGTCTGGCTCCGGGAAGCCCAATGGAACGTGGGCCATGGCAGGTGTTTGCTTCCCTTGCACGACATTGTCGATTAAGGTTTTGCGATCGATGGCCAATGCAAATGCTTTCCGAATGTTAGCGTTTGTGAACGGAGGAATTGTAGTGTTCATTCGGTAGTAGTAGATGGACGCTTCCGTCTCCACTTTTGCTTCTCCGGAATCGATCAACTGTTTCTTCATATCATTGGGAACGGTCTGGATCATGTCGAGCTGACCTGTTTTGTACATTTGGAATTGTGTATTTTCATCGTTGACCATGACAAACTCGATTCCCGCATATTTGATCGAATCACGGTCCCAGTAGCCATCGTTTTTCACCAGCTTCACTGTCTGGTCATGAACCCAATCTTCCATTTTGAACGGTCCATTCGTCACGATGCTTGCAGCGCCTTCCGCCCATTTCGGATTGCTCTCCACGACTTTTTTATTCACTGGGAAGAAGGTCGGCTGCGTCAGGATGTGGAGGAAATAACCTGTTGGCGCCTTCAGCTTTACCTCAAACGTCTTCTCGTCTACGGCCTTTACTTGTACGCCATCTGCATTTCCTGTTCCTTTGTTAAACGCTTCTGCTCCATCGATGTAATAGGCGAGAAAAGCAGACGGGAATGCATTGTTCGGATCGACAATGCGCTTAAACGCAAACTCGAAGTCCTGCGCTGTCACTGGTTCACCATTCGACCATTTGCTATCGCGCAGGGTAAAGGTATACGTTTTTCCATCCTCACTCACTGCCCATTTCTCGGCCATGGCTGCTTGCGGCTTGTGATGCTTGTCCAGTCGAACCAAGCCTTCCATTGTGGCGTTCAACACCTCGTTGGAAGTACTGTCAAAGCCCTTTGGAGGATCGAGCGAAGGTGGTTCGGTCTTCAGATTGAGTTTGAGCTTTGCAGCGACATTTGCTTGTCCACCTGAATCTGTGGACGCTTGGCCTGCTGTCCCTCCCCCTCCTGGCTGTGTCGGCGTTGCCGACTGACTACAACCCGTAATGGCAAGAACAGTGACAAGTGCAGCGGTACTGAGCAGCTTCCATCCTTTTCGCATGTTCATTGCATGTGACCCCCTTTTCTTTTTAAACAGCATGTAGCCTTTGTTGCTTTATGAATAAACGGCACGCTGGGAATGCCATTTATACACGCAATGAAAAATCTGTCTTGGCGAGACGAAAGGAAGTCTCGATCCGTCCAACAACGTTCCCACTCATGTTTGTAATGGGCGGATTGGTATATTCCGCGAGGGCTTCCAATGGACCGTCCATGCCGATTCCCAATTGACGAAGAACTTCATTGACGACCGGGTTGATCGCTCGTGGACCTCCATCCTCGATCTTGATGGCAATGCCCAATCCTGTTTCTCTATCGCCCAAGCAATACACGGACTCTGCGCCTGCCTTCCCTACGATACGACCGCTAAATGCTGACATGAGGTCTGTGCAATATCGATTCTCGCCCCCGACCATTTCGGGATGAGCAGTCATGGCATCCGTAATTCGCTGAACAGCTTTTTGTCGCTCCGGATTCTCAATCACCTCTGGTCTCGCCAGCTTGGCGAAGGCCCACGCGTAATGAGCGAGCGGCAATTGATGGACGGGAACCCCACATCCATCTGTCCCGAGGTTGATTTTGTCTTTGGGGTAGCCTGTTATGTCCTCGATTACTTCGAGAATTCGCTGTTGCACCGGATGCGTAGGCAAATGATAGGTAGTCACGTCCTCCCCCATATGTGTCGCAGTGGCAATCATGCCGGAATGCTTACCGGAGCAATTCGAGAATACGGGTGTGAGCGGCTTGCCCTCCCGGATCAGCTTTTTGTAGCTCTCCTCATGACGTGGCACATGTGTCCCGCATTGTAATGCCGCTTCTGGCTGACCTGCTCGCGCAAGCATCGAGAGCGCCCGCGTGCGATGGCGTGGCTCTCCACTGTGAGAAGCGCAACAGAGCGAGAGATCAGCTGGCTCAAAACCATACCGATCTGCCGTCCCCGTCTCGATTACCGGAATCGTCTGCAACGGTTTCATACTGGAGCGTGCATATGTGAGGCGATGGGGGTCCCCGTACGAATAGAGCAATCTCCCCTGCGAATCAACAACTGCGATATGTCCAAGATGTGAGCTCTCTACCTGTTCTCCCCGGTATACGTTGGCAACGACGTTCATAGCAAGTCTCCTTTGAGTGTGAATGTTTGAATGTTTGTACTTTTCTAAATAAGCAAGTAATGTGCCAATAACTGAAAAAACTAAGCACCAGGCGGAGTTTGGCTATTTTCCAGAGAAACAGATCAGCCTTTTCCTAGAATTGAACAAGAATAGGCTAACTCATTCACCGAAATAGGTTCGCCTTAAAAAGGAACAGGGTGACATTTCCATTTTCATTTCAAAACGGAGTACGTTCAGATGACTCCCATAAGCCTATGAGTCACCACGTTTTTAGCAGAAAGTTTTACATGCTACAAAATAAGAGACGTTCCCCATGAAACGTCCCTCCTTGGCTCGTGTTGTGATCTTATTTTGACAACCCCTACTCCTGAATCGGGAAGATCGATTGGCATTGCCGAGGAAATATAAAAGACGGACAACGAAAAGAGGGCGTAGGAGTAGGAGCAAGGATGTTATTTGGACGCGGAGAACAAAATTTCCCTAACACCTCCATTTTGACTTCCGCATGTACCTGAATCTCCTTGCAGATGATCACTTCCAATTCCACCCTTCCACCAAGCAAAAAGTGCTCATTCGGTGTACACTCGATACCTGTGATCCTGCAGGAGATGTTGTTTGCATCCAAAGGCTCCGGTAAGCATAGAATCACTTCATCGTCGAACGAAACGACAACCGGGAATTCGAACAAAAAGTCACCGTTCGCGAAGACGCGGAGTAGGACAGTTGCCTGGAAAACAAACTGTACCATCCCTGCCAGAAAAGTCGTTTGATTGACCGTCATCTGCACTCTCCGAACGTTGACGATGTTGCAGGAAAAATCAGAGACAGACTTCAGGTGTGGGCGTTGAAAGAGCGGAAATGGTGGAGGGACGACAGGCTCTATGCATTGAATAGAGATGTCCTGACCAGATTGTATGGCTTCGTCAATCAACGGAAGGAACTCATCAAGGATGGATACCTTACTCCGTTCCCTGTTCGTAAAGACCACCCAGTCGTATACCTCTTGTACAATGATGCATCTAGCCTCTAGATTGTTCGGGGGCGGAGGTGTGGCAGTTGGAAATACGCCCGTAACTGTAACGGTAAACGAACAGGAACTCGTATTTCCAGCCGCATCCATTGCCGTACACGTCACCACTGTCATTCCCCGCGGAAACGCCATGGTCTCAACTACTTCAGCTACAGGTAAGGACGGGAAATTGTGAACGACGCCAGACGGACTGCAGGAAATCGAAACGATGCCGCAGCTAGGGCTTGTCGCTGTTACCGTATACGTTACCGTGCCGAAATCGACACCTGGATCTGTACCCGTGCTCATATCAGGGGGACATGTGATAGTCGGGGGTTCGACGAAAGGAAAACTGATGATGACCTGACCATTGCCAAGCCCAATCCTCGCCAAGTTAAGCTGATTGCTCCCCCCGTTGAATGAGCCTCCGCCTCCTCCGAGCCCAGCGACTAGAGGAAACAAGGGATCTAATCCGTTTCCGCCTCCGCCTCCACTAAAGCCTCCACCACCTCCACCGCCACTAGCTCCACCTCCGCCGCCGCCTCCAAAACCACCAGTTCCGCCGCCACCGTCGGGTGCTCCACCCGTGCCACCGGCATTGATCGCGGTTCCTCCGCCGCCTCCCCCTGGTGAGGAAGAACCATTTCCAACAATGCCTGCTCCACCGCCTCCTCCATCAACTGGCGCTCCCGCACCACCACCTAACCCATTGATCCCTCCAGCTCCGCCAGGCGCTCCTCCCGTTCCACTTGTGGTTAGAGCTGCATCCCTTCCTGGCAGTAGATTGGCTTCCCCGCCTCCGCCACCCGCTGCTACGAGCAGATTGCCTGCTGTCACCGGGTTTGCAGTCCGCCATACAAATGTACCGCCACCGCCACTTTGACTAGCTCCCATTCCTCCAACCAAAACAGTCAATACTTCACCGGGCGTGACGGGAAAATCCCCCTGGATGAACGCTCCTCTGCCAAAATCTAATGACCCGCCGCCTCTCGCCCCTACTGCCTGAATCGTCATCGAAGTAACGCAAGGAGGGACAACGAAGGTCTGAAGCTCACCCGTAAAATGGAGTGTAACAGCCGCAAACGTGATGACTACGATACCATCGCCTGTTCCCACACCGGAAACGTTTTTCTGATTGAGTCCGGCATTAAAGGAACCCCCGCCTCCTCCGCCTCCTCCGCCTCCGAATGATTCTACAAGGTTTGTACCGCCTCCACCTCCACCGCCGCTATATCCTCCACCGCCTCCGCCTCCTGCGCTCCCTGCCCCGCCGCCACCAAAACCTCCAGTACCTCCCCCAACACCCCCAGCATTAATAGCAGTTCCTCCTATGGCACCCGTGGAGCCGTTGGCACCGTTTCCAATGATACCTGCTCCTCCAGCACCTCCTCCCCCTAGGAATCCGTTGCCCCCTCCACCTCCGAGGCCATTCACTCCCCCTGCGCCTCCTAATGTCTCTTGTCCAGCTTGACCCGATATACTCGATTCATTCGCATTTCCGCCTGCGGAGCCTTGGGTACCGCCACCTCCACCGCCTGCTGCAATCAGAATGTTGGCGGCAGTAACGGGACCCGTCGTGCGCCACACAAATGATCCGCCGCCTCCACTCCCTGCAGTTAAGTCATCGCCACCACCTGCTCCGCCTACGAGGATAGATAATACCTCGCCGGGTGTCACAGGAAAGTCGCCCTGGATATACGCCCCCTTCCCTCCAGCTGTGAGTCCGTCGCCGCCTCGGGCACCCACCACCCGGATCGTCAACGAAGTAACAGCTGGAGGGACAATAAAGGTTTGAATAGTGCCCGTAAAAGCAAAGTTCTGCGTTGGCATTGCCCACCATTCCTTTCCAAGCATGGTTATACACACACATAATTGCCCACTCCTATATATATGTGTTGACTGTAGATACGACATAGGCGAAAGAATAGAAAAAGACGTCCCATAGGCAGGACGCCTCGTCACTTGGTCATAGACCTTTCGATTCCGCTATGCTTTTGCCACCCGCTGCATATCCGCTTCGACCATCATGTGAATGAGCTCTTCCAGCTTCGTTCTCGGTGTCCAGTCGAGCTCTCTTTTCGCTTTTTCCGGATTGCCCAACAAAATGTCCACTTCTGCTGGCCGATACAATTCCGGGTCGATCACGACATAATCCAAGTAGTTCAACCCAACATAATCGAAGGCGATTTTGCACATTTCTTCCACCGTCGATGTTTTTCCCGTCGCGATGACATAATCATCCGGCTTATCCTGCTGGAGCATCAGCCACATCGCTTCTACGAAATCTCCTGCAAAGCCCCAATCCCGCTTCGCCTGAATATTCCCCAGCCGCAGTTCCTTTTGCTTGTTGGCGGCAATTCTTGCAACAGCATGCGTCACTTTCCTCGTAACAAATTCCAGTCCACGCAAAGGTGATTCATGATTGAATAAAATGCCGTTAGTGCTAAACATCTGAAAGCTTTCCCGATAGTTTTTGGTCATCCAGTAGCCAAACAGCTTGGAGACTGCATATGGGCTTCTTGGGTAAAAAGGTGTTTGCTCCGATTGCTGTGGCTCCTGGATTAATCCGTACAGCTCACTTGACGAAGCCTGATACATTTTGATAGCAGGGTCCGTTTCCCGAATCGCCTCCAAAATATGCAGGACACCCATTCCCGTTACTTGCGCGGTCAAAATAGGTTGTTCCCACGACGAACCGACAAAGCTCTGCGCACCTAAATGATACACTTCCGCTGGTTTACATGCCTTCAGCGCACGCGTCAACGACGACACATCCAATAAATCGCCGTCCTTGTACTCTACCTGATCTGCGATGTTCAAATACTCCAGTCGCCACCTGTCCACTGTGCTCCTGCGTGGAACCAGTCCCACCACATGGTATCCCTTCTCCAGTAGAAATTTTGCCAGGTAGGCTCCATCCTGACCTGTAATTCCTGTAAGGAAAGCTGTTTTCATCCGCTTCTACTCCCCTTCTTCAGGCTGTGCCGTAATGTTGATTCCGGTAAGTTCCCTTGAGCATCTCTTAAGCTTATGCCGGATCATGTTCATACGTTCAGTTGTCAGGGTGAGGGTCAAGAATAGAAGTCCGTAATAAACTAATGAAAGCAAGCAAGCCGTTGTCATAGATCAATAAGGAGGTAGGCAGGTGACATGTCGCTCATTACCGTCGTGATTCCAACCTATAATCGGGCGAAGTATCTCCCCACAGCCATCGAAAGTGTGTTGAACCAAACACACAAGGAATGGAAGCTCCTCATTGTAGATGACGCCTCTACTGATCACACACAAGCCATCGTCGAAAAGTACCTCGATGATCCCCGCATTCACTACGTGCTACTCCCTGAAAATTCAGGGATTGGAAAAACAATGGCTGCTGCTCTGGAACGAATTGATACGCCCTACTTTGTCTCACTTGACTCGGATGACTGGTTCGACGGAAAAACCTTAGAAATTTTGTTGGATGAGATGGAACGCCAGCCGGAAACCACGAACGTCGTGTTCTCCAACACCGTTTTTTGGAGGGAAGTGGGTGACACGCGTGAACTATCCGAAATCTTGCGGCCTCGGAGCTATGAAGATAAGTATGATTACCTGGAAGCCCCAATGGTTTGGCCTCGTTTTTATCGGACACAAGCGGTTCGTGATGTCGGCGGATTTGAATGTGACGATCCTATGCAGGGAAGGTTTTCTCATGACAAGTACATGTTATTAAAATTGATCGGAACAGGTGATATTCACTGGGTCGATGCGAACCTCTATCATTATTTGATTCACGAGAGCAACAATTCCCACACAAAGAACTGGCCGCAATGGACAAAAGCAAGAAAGTACATTCTAACGAAAATCTTGAAACTGTGGGGAGACGAGTACGAGCCTGTTTTTGTGTACACACCCCAGGGCTGGGTCTATGTGAGCAAGCTCATACCAAAAGAGAAGCCTTCCTAACTATTCTGCGACAATCTGCTTAAACAAGGTCAATGCCCGCGCCACCGCTTGATCCATGTTGTAGTATTGATAATCCGCGAGTCTGCCCGCAAAAAGCACCTGATCACGTATTTGCTCTGCTTCTTGTTTATAGAGGCTGTACCGTTGACTGTTTTCCTTGCGGGGAATTGGATAATACGGCTCGTTTTCGCCAGGTGAATACGACTGTGGATATACGAAGGATATAGTTGTGTGAGGAACGACTTGACCTGTGAGGTGCTTTTGTTCGAGGATTCTGGTGAAATCATACTCATTGGGATAATTGACAGTCCCCACTTCTTGATACCATGCCTTTTGATGCGTTTCAAAATGAAAGCGCAGGCTTCGATAAGGCAATTGCCCATGCTTATAGCCAAAAAAGGAATCGATCGGGCCGGTGTAGATCATTCGTTTATACCTAAATTCATCCGCGATTTCTTGATAGTCCGTATTGAGGAGCACCTTTATATTCGGATGGTTGAGCATGCGATGAAACATTGCTGTAAAGCCATGCAACGGAATTCCCTGATACGTGTCCTGAAAAAACCGATTGTCCCTGCTGACATACACAGGAACCCTTGCGGAAACAGACGGATCCAGCTCCTCCGGCTTCAAATCCCATTGCTTGATCGTATACCGATGAAATACTTTTTGATAAATGAACTCAGCCAAAAAGCCAAGCTCTTCATGAGCACTTTCCCGAAGCTTCAGAATTGGAATCTTCGCCCCGAATCCATATTGACGGATCAGCAAGCTCTCCAGTTTCTGAGCATATTGCGGAGAAAACAATGCGGACAATGCATTTAGATTGAAAGGCAACGGTATTTTTATGCCATCGACATAGGCACGCACCTCATGGAAGTACGGCCGCCACTCGGTAAAACGCGATAAATAGTCCCAGACCAGCTTGGAATTCGTATGAAAGGTGTGCGAACCGTATTTGTGAATCAGTACCCCCTGCTCATCATAGCAATCATAGGCATTTCCTCCGATATGATTGCGCCCCTCTACCACCAACACTTTCTGATCAAGCTCATTGGCAATCCGCTCTGCGAGTGTAGCACCCGTGAATCCAGCTCCGACAATCAGCCAATCCACCTTCATGTTAGACTCACATCCTCCCGTCTTAATCACATCCACTCACTCACTTACCATTCCGTTAATACCCTAGTAAATGATGTCGTACTCTACACGCGGGAGTGAATTCTATATGAATGCAAACTGGTACACACACTACACACGATGGAACGAGTGTGAATCCCTTGATTCAGAGCTTCGTCAGCAGTTAACCGCCATGCACGCTGATGAAAAGCAGCTTGCGGATTGCTTCTCTGCACCGATTGCATTTGGAACCGGAGGGATGCGCGGGGTCATGGAGCCGGGAATAAACCGTATCAACCTTTACACGATTCGCAAAGCAAGCGCAGGGCTGGCTCTTTATTTACTCGAAACATACCCGAATCTGGCCGTCAAAAAAGTCGTCATTGCCTATGATTCACGGAAACACTCACAGATGTTTGCCAAGGAAACCGCCAAAGTTCTCGGGCAGTACGGGATTACTACATGTATATTCAAACAGCTGACTCCTACCCCTCTGCTTTCCTTTGCCGTGCGCCACTATCGTGCGTGTGCTGGCATTGTCATTACAGCGAGCCATAATCCGCCCGAATATAACGGCTACAAAATTTATGGCGCAGACGGGGGACAAATTACTGTCGCGACAGCCGAACGACTGATGGACCATATCGCTAATGCCGGAAATGAACTCGAAATCACTACAGCAGATGAGCAAGAGCTGCACAAGAATGGACTGCTCCACTACATTGACGATTCTCTCTTGCATGCGTATTTGGAAAAAGTAAAGCAATTGCGTGTCCATCCAGACTTATCTCCTGCGATCCGAGAGCAAGTGAAAATCGTCTTTACTCCCCTGCACGGCACGACCCATGACTCGATTACGCGTGGATTGAAACAGTTCGGGTATACACAAGTGAGTGTTGTTCTCGAGCAAGCTATCCCCGATCCTAACTTTTCGACGGTAGACTCGCCTAATCCCGAAGATCCTGAGGCCTTTCGATTAGCGATTTCATACGCCAAAAAGATGGATGCCGACATGATCATGGGGACGGACCCTGATGGAGATCGCCTTGGCGTGCTCGTCAAAAATAAGGCAGGAGACTACAGCGTCCTGACAGGAAATCAGTTGGGAGCCATGCTTCTTCATTACCTGCTGGAAACCAAACAAAAAAAGGGGGAGCTCCCCACAAACGGCCTTGTCTTGAAAACAATTGTCACGTCCGAAATGGGTAGAGCCATCGCGGCAGACTTCGGTGTATCGACAGAAGACACCCTGACAGGCTTCAAATATATTGGCGAAAAAATCGAAGCCTATAAAAAAAGTGAAGCGTACGTCTTCCAGTTTGGGTACGAAGAAAGCTACGGATACTTAATCGGTGATTTTGTCCGGGATAAGGATGCCGTACAAACCGCTTTGCTACTTGCTGACATGTGCGCGTATTACAAATCACAACACAAAAGCCTCGCTGACACACTGAATGACTTATTCGACCGTTACGGTCATTATGCAGAAGAGCTGATTTCTTTCACATGCAAAGGTGGAGAAGGCATGCAAAAAATATCGGCAACGATGTCTTCCCTGCGCAATCAGCCACCTTCCCAAATCGCCTCCCACCCCATCCTAGCCATCGAAGATTATGCCAGCGGAATCCGCACAGATTGTCAAACAGGTACAACCACACCGCTCACCTTGCCAGCCTCGGATACAATCAAATACTTTTTCCACGATCATGCGTGGTTTTGTGTCAGACCCTCAGGCACGGAGCCCAAAATTAAAATTTATTTAGGAGTGAAAGGAACGAGTAGTCAGGATAGCCAAGAAAAGCTCTTCACCTTGAAGCAAGCTGTCTTGCAGCTGCTCGATTTCTAGTCAGGACTAGATTTCCAAATAGGGACCGGACTGAGGAGGATGTCCGCCCGCGACTGATCCGTAACGAGGAGGATGATAAGCCTGTTCTGGTGTTAATTCAGGGAAACCGGATTGAAGAAGTAAGTTGCGTCTTACAAAAAAAGCGTTGACGCCCTTTGAATCTGTCCCCACCAAGGCATATCCCAAGCTGGTTCCCAAAATGGCCAGGGAACTCAAGCTGGCACCATAGTAGGTATTCCCACCCCATTTAAAATCCGGTTGATACACGATCACCATTTTTTGTGGAGGCGGAAAAGCCGCATTGTACTCAATAACGACAAGTCTCGGGGTGTAAGCAGAAAGAGCTTGCCATACCCAGTAGTCATTGCCATCAATGTCGATAGAAAGCAGATCAAATTCTTTTTGGACACCATTTTTTTCGAATAAACCAGCAATATTTTCTCTCGTGATTAACTCATTCTTGATGATGACCTGGGGATAGGCAGCATAATCCGCAGACATTTTATTGCAGCTGTTCAGGTCGCCTTCCATCGCCAATCCGCTCCAACCGTGCTGCGTGACGAGATTTTTGAGCATACATTCCGAGCCATCTCCAACGCCGAATTCTACACAATAGCGATTCGTAGTTCCGATTCGTGAAAATATTTCTTCAATAATGCCGTCTTCTCCATTTTGAGAATACACTCGTTTTTCATAGCGGTTTAACACATCCATTCTCTCCATGCCTCCATTCACAATTTCCCTCTTTCCGTATCATATTTATCTTTTTGCGGATACGATTGGTCATTCAAGGAACAGGCCGCAAAACAGGCTATTTGCATGGTTTCAAGGCCCTCCTCGGGACAATATATTAGGATAAAGTTTATCAATAGGAGCCTAGCAAGCATTTTGTAAGACAGAGGAGATGTATAATTGTGAGTTTGCCCATCGTGTTTATTCACAGAACGGCTGAAGAGCATGTAGGATTATGCATGCAACAGGCGAAATACAGCAACCCTTCTTCTCGTGTCATTCTTATCGGGAGCCCAGAAAACAAGTATCTTTCTGCGGAAAATACAGAGCACTTCCTGTTGAGTCGTTTCTACCAAAGTGCCCAAGCTTTTTCTTTTGTTTACAAGCACTCCACTTCCAACACCTACGAATACAATCTGTTTTGCTTCCAACGATGGTTTATTTTGCGCGATTTTATGAGGAATCAAGGGATAGAACGTTGCTGTTATCTGGACTCGGACGTCATGCTATTCACCGATATCAGCAAGCGATACAACGAGGAGTTCGATGACTTTACATTTGAGTATACCTGGACGACTGTATGCGATCTGGAAGAACTCAATCAATTTTGCGATTACGCGACCAAATTTTTTCGCGACCCTCTTCACTACGAGACTCTGCTTCAATTCGCAAAAGAAATCGGAGATGTCCCCATTTCCGACATGGTGTTGTTTATCCTGTTTCACAATTACGCGCTTCGCCGTAAAGCTACGTATGGTATAGTCGCCAACGGCTTTTTCGATCATAATCTCAACTGTCCTTTTGCTCCATCCTGCCCGCAGGCTGACAGTCAAGATGGGAAAAAGCAGATTTATCAAAAGGCTGGTGCTCTTTTTTGCAAAATAACAGGCACGACTGACTACCTTCCTGCTCATTCCTTGCATTTCCAAGGACATGCAAAAGCCTATATCCCCTTCTTTGGCTCACAGGCTATCCCGAACACAGATGATTTCATGTTTTTCGACTATGCGACCTGCAAATGGGTGCATGCCGAGCCCTGATCCCCATAAAATTCCCTCTGGAAACGAGCTGTACGCCGTGCCATTTTTCACGTTTTTCCATATTCATAATATGTTAAGCTGTTCATCCTTCGCTACGAGCATCATGGACAGGGGGGATTCGACTCATGAAGGCATTGATTACCGGAGTAACGGGATTTGCCGGCAGTCACTTGGCTGAGTATCTACTGTCGCGGGGAGATGTAGATGTTTACGGTACATTCCGGTCCCTTACCAAAAAGGAGCAGCTGGGGCACCTGATAGACCGCGTGCATATGGAAAACTGTGAATTAAAAGATCCCCAATCTGTAAATGAACTCATCCAGAGAATAAAGCCTGATCTCATTTTTCACCTGGCTGCCCAAAGCTTCGTCCCCACCTCGTTGTCATCTCCTGCGGATACGATGGTGAACAATATTGTCCCACAGTTACATTTGTTCGAGGCGGTACGCAACCATGCTGTTGCTTGCAAAATTCAAATCGCATGCTCCAGTGAGGAGTACGGTTTGGTTTATCCGGAGGAAATCCCCATTAAGGAGACCAACCCCCTCCGTCCTCTCAATCCATACGCGGTCAGTAAAATTGCCCAGGATTATCTCGGATACCAATACCACCACAGTTACGGTCTGGCGATCATCCGTACACGTACGTTTCACCATACCGGTCCGAGAAGAGGCGAAAGCTATGTGACCTCTAATTTTGCCAAACAAATTGCCCAGATTGAGCTTGGTCTGCAAGAGCCAAAAGTACATGTAGGCAATCTTGAGGCCATTCGAGACTTCACGGATGTGCGGGATATTGTCAAGGCGTATTGGTTGGCGATTACCCGAGGTGAACCAGGCGATGTCTACAATATATCCGCGGGTACTCGCTACACCATCGAGGACATGTTGAAGACGCTACTGGCCTTGACTGATGTGCAGGTAGAAATACATGTAGACACCAATCGGTTGCGCCCCTCTGATGTGGACATTGTATTGGGAGACTCTTCACTGTTCCGAGAAAAGACGGGATGGGAGCCCGAGATCTCCTTCCAGCAAACCATGGAAGATTTATTGAACTACTGGCGCTCTGTCCTACGCCAACAGATCAGCCCTTAAAAACGCCGAGTGGATGAGTAGAAAAAATCAGGAGGGAACTTCTTATGTCCATGCAATCCCTTCCTCTCGTCAGTGTCATCACCCCTTCGTACAATCAGGCAAAATTTATCAAACGAACGATCGAGAGCGTATTGACACAAGACTATCCCCATATTGAGCATATTGTGGTAGATGGCGCCTCAACTGACGGTACACAGAATATTTTGCAGCAGTACAGCCACCTGGCAGACCGCTTCCGCTACGTTTCCGAACCAGATCGCGGCCAATCCCATGCTATCAATAAAGGATTGCAAATGGCACGTGGTGAGATTATCGGATGGCTCAATTCAGATGATACGTATTTTCCCGGTGCCATTCGAAAGGCTGTAGCTGCCTTACAGCAGCATCCCGAATGGGGCGTGGTATACGGTAAAGGGCTCCACATTGATGAGGATGACAAAGTAAAATATCCGTACATTTGGGTGGAGTTTGACAGAAAAAAATTGTTTAATTTCAACATCATCTGCCAACCCGCTGCTTTCCTGCGAAAGCATGCCTTTGAAGCAGTTGGTGGTGTAAATGAAGAACACGACTGGTGCATGGATTACGATTTGTGGAACCGGATTTCCCTGCATTATCCGATTGGAACGATACCGGAATTCTTGGCTAACTCACGCTTATATGACGCATGCAAAACGTTTGTCTATGAATTGGAGCCAGGGTTTTCCGAAATTTTGAAAACAAGCGTGAAGCATCATGGCACCATCTCAAATGAATGGCTCTATCACTATACGCAGAATCATTACAAGCAAGGAGCCTTTTGGTTTCTCAATAAACTAAAAGCGTATCATGCTTTCGGGCCCTCTCCCCAAATCATCGCATCCAACCGCTACTCGGACTCATGGGCTCCCCAAAACCTGCGAATGACCATCGAAGCCAGCCATGGACCAATGAACGCTTTGCTTATCAAAGGAAGCAACCAAGATATTGCCCCTCTTCTTCATTTCCATGTCATGAGGAATGGAAAATTCGTATACAAATTCCAAGTTACCCAAGGGCGTTTTCAAGTCGTGATTCCCATTACCTCAGAGGGACAGCAATGCGAAGTGAGTATTTTTTGCAGCCAGCAGGTTCTTCAGAACCACCCCAACAATCCTGAAGTCAAACGCTCTGTCAGCTACCACCTGGAAGAAGTCCTCCCGCTTTCCTATGAGGAGTACCAATTTTATCAGGAATTTACCAAAGGAAAGGCCCAGATCGAAAATTGGGTAAATCGCAGAGTCCCTTCGCCTCGAATTTGAATGCGGACGAGAAAGGCAGGTTGACAAGAATTGAATCTGGCGAAAAAACGGATTGTGGTTACGGGTGGATCAGGATTTCTAGGAAGCCACGTCGTTCATCATTTGCGCAAGCTGGACTGTACGGACATCTTCATCCCTAGAAGCCATGAATACGATCTTCGCAAAGAACATGATGTGAACAAGATGTTGCAGGATTTCCGTCCCGATATCATTCTTCACTTGGCTGCCGTCGTTGGCGGAATCGGCGCTAATCAAAAAAATCCCGGGAAATACTTTTACGATAATTTGATCATGGGGACTCAGCTCATGGAGCAATCCCGTTTATTCGGTGTTGAAAAATTTGTAGCTATCGGAACCATTTGCTCCTACCCGAAATATGCGCCTGTACCGTTTCAGGAAGAAGATATATGGAATGGTTACCCTGAAGAAACCAATGCTCCGTATGGCTTAGCCAAGAAAATGATGCTGGTGCAATCACAAGCCTACCGCGAGCAATACGGGTTCAATTCCATTTATTTGCTCCCTGTCAATTTGTACGGCCCGGGCGACAACTTCGATTTGGAAACCTCACACGTCATCCCTGCCATCATTCGAAAATGCGTAGATGCTATTCGCAATGACGAGAAGAAGATCGTTCTCTGGGGAACAGGCAGCGTCACACGCGAGTTCATTTATGTCGAGGATGCGGCTCAAGCGATTATTGCTGCAACCATGAACTATGATCAATCCGAACCGGTCAATATCGGTTCTGGTCAAGAAATCTCCATTAAAAGCTTAGCAGAAACGATCAAGCAGCTAAGCGGCTTCCAAGGAGAGATCGAATGGGATAAAACCAAGCCAGACGGACAGCCGCGCCGCCTTTTAGATGTGACCAAAGCAAAAGAGCATTTCGGCTTCGTCGCACAAACGTCCTTACTCGCTGGCCTGGAGAAAACGATCAATTGGTACATGGCACATCCTCACGTGCAAGGGAGGATCCCTACATGAGAATCGGAATAAACCTGATGTCAGTGATTCCTGGCAAAATCGGCGGGATGGAGCAGTATGTCAGGAACTTGCTGGCCTACTCGATGAATGCTGGGGATGGCCATCAGTGGTTTCTTTTTTTATCCTCACACAATTTCCATACCTTTGAGGCGCAAAAAAATATGCGCAAATTCATGGTCCCTGACCACGGTAATGCACACGCGATGCTTCATTTCTGGATAAACTCCCTGCAGTTGAATTTGTGGTTTTGTCCGCTGCTTGTATTGAATCCATCCGATGTCACAATTCCTTCTGTGATCAACATTCCAGATATCCAACACGAGTATTACCCAGAGTTTTTCGATGCACATTCCTTGCGCTGGCGACTAGACAACTACAAATCGTCTGCTGAGCGTTGCAGTGCCGTGCTGACTCTCTCGGAGTTTTCCAAGCAAACGATCCTCCAAAAATTCGGGCTTGCTCCGCATAAAGTACATGCGATCCACCTGGATGCCTCGCGGGAATTTTCCTTGCCACATAATGAGGCACTCAACCAACAGGTCATACAAAAGTATAAGCTGCCCAGCGAATACGGCTTTTTCCCCGCGAATACATGGCATCACAAAAATCACCTAAATGTCTTCAAAGCACTTGTCACTTTACGGGATAAACACCAAATCCGAATTCCCATGGTTTTCACTGGTTTTGCTCAAGAGGCTCATCAAAACGTCATGAATTACATCACAAGTAACCAGCTTTGGGACCAAGTCAAATGGCTTCATTACGTACCGCAGGAAGAGATGCCTTACTTGTACCGGAATGCCCAGTTCCTTTGCTTCCCTTCCCTCTTCGAAGGCTTTGGCATTCCGCTGGTAGAAGCCATGAAGTCCAACATTCCAATTGTTTGCTCCAATGCAGGGAGCATTCCTGAGGTGGTGGGTGACGCTGCTCTCACCTTCGACCCGAATATTTCCGATGATATCGCGGTGAAGCTCGCCCATATTTATCTGACACCTGAGGCACGAGCAGACCTGGTTGCCAAAGGCATCCATCAAGCCAAGCATTTTTCGTGGGAGAAATGCGCACGCGAAACTTTGGCTGTCTTTTCTTCCGTCGCACGCTAATGTCATTTGAAAGGAGGTCATCCTTGTATGTCACGCATGCAGCAAATTCGGGATACGTGGAGGAAGGAGCGCCGAATCCCGTTTCCGTTAACCGAACAAGAAACTTGGGATTTTTGGCTGTTGGAAGCACCGACAAACGATTTGAAAAAGTCGAAGATCAAGCATATCGCAAAAACGATGGGCATCCGCACCTTGATCGAGACAGGTACGTTTAAGGGCGACATGTTGCAAGCAATGAAACACCATTTCGACTTGCTTGTTTCCATCGAGCTGGATGAAGCATTGTTTATCGCGGCAAAAGAGAGATTCTCACGCGACAGCCACATCCATATCCTCCACGGTGACAGTGGAAAAGTATTGAGCAACCTGATGCACTCTGTTACATCACCTTGCCTGTTTTGGCTGGACGGTCATTACATCCCGCGCTCAACGGAGGCAGCCAAGGGGGACCTGGACACCCCTATCTTGCATGAGCTGGCTGCCATTTTGCAGCATTCTGTTTATAATCACGTCATTTTGATTGATGATGCTCGTTGCTTTATTGGTCCCAACCCATTGTTGAAAGATTATCCCACTATCCAAGAACTACGAGAATTCGTTCATTCTCTTCGTCCCGACCTCTTATTCGTCGTAGGAAATGACATCATCATGATCTACAATCCACTTGAAGGAGCAACAAATTCGATGAAGAAAGTTGACTTTCACCTGCCGTTTGACAATCAAACCTTTACCGTCTATGGGGACGACTCCGATCAAAGCGTCCTGTATTTTATGGAGTATTACAAAGGGTACTATGAAGACTACGTTATCCATCCTCTGAAAAAAATCGTACAACCTGACCATGTTTGCCTAGACATCGGAGCAAACATCGGTGCGATCTCGCTCGCCCTGAGCTATCTCACGCCTCAAGGCAAGGTTTACGCATTTGAACCCTCCGATGTCAATTATCCTTATCTCCTACGAAATCTTGCCGAGAATCACATCACCAATGTCGAGCCTATCCAGCTGGGAATAGCCGACCGCAACGGGAACATTCATTTTAACGACGACCCGCGTGGAGGCGGATGGTCTTATATCCCACATGAGCCAGAAGCCGTGGAGAAATCCACCCAATTCATATCATGCGTCAGGCTGGATGACTGGGTAGAGCAGAATATGATCTCGCGCATCGACCTGATAAAAATTGACGTGGAAGGCTCTGAGGTCATCGTCTTGGAAAGTGCCATGCGAACGCTTAAGCAGTGGGACCCAGATGTGATCATTGAATTCAACCCTGAGAGCATCACGGAAAACTTCGGCAGACATCCACTCGTGCTCTACACACTGCTGGAGAAATTATTTACCCACCTGTATATGTTTAAACGGGACAATACAGTGGTAAAGGTGAAGAACTACAATCACTTACTAGACGAAATGAAACCTTTTCACGCTGATCTGTTTTGCACAAACAAGACTTTCCTCGATTAAGTGCACATGAAAAAACATGGCTGTAGGCTCGCCATGTTTTTTGTTGCGTTGCTATTTGAAAGTGGCCATTACCTTTCTCAATCCATCCTCCAGCTTCACTCGATGATTCCACCCTAGTGCTTGCAGCGATCGAGTATCTGCATGCGAATGCATGATTTCCCTATCTGTATACGCAATCGATCCGAACTTCAAGACCGTGCTTGATTGCGTCATCTGATGAACCAGTTCTACAAACTCTCGTATCGAAGTAGCCGTACCTGTCCCTACCTGGTATTCCGTAAAGCCTGCGGGTAGACGTGAAGCATGCGCCAACAGCACGCGAAAGGCAGCAACAACATCCTCCACATAAATAAAATCTCTTGCTTGCTTCCCTTCTGTAAGCCTTAGTTCAGGTTGATTTTCGAGACAGCTTTTGATGACAGAAGTGACAAATTTATTCGTATTGTCATAAGGACCATACACGTGCTCCAGCCTGACGTTGATGAATTGTAAGGAAGAGGTATCTGCTAGGCATTTTCCCCATTCTCGAAACTGACGCTTCGTCAAATTGTATGGTTGCAGATGCTTGGATAATCGGGTGGGCGCACTGGAAAACGTATCTGTATTTAGAAAAACAGGGGTACCAAAGCGCATGGCCATATCCAGCAGCTTCAGCGGAAAGGTCACATTGGCATCTACCATCGTGGTAATGCTCTCGTTGTTTCGTCCATAACAGGTTGCCGTATGGATGATTGCGTCGATTCTCCCCTGCTGGAAAAAAGGAGCTTCCCATTGACCGCGATCCGCATCATACGTAATCAAATCAGGCAATATGTCCTGGATGCGCGAGCAATCGGAAGTACTCCTTTTCAAGATGATGACAGTATGTCCGTCTAATCGTAGCGCTTTTACGAGCTGGCTTCCGAGAAAGCCTGTCGCGCCGGTCACTAGTATCTTCATTCGGGATCGCTCCCCTTCACCTGCTCTACAATCTTCTTATATCCAGTTCAAGTCGATGTTGTGAATTTGTTTTTCTTGCATGACCCTCCGAAAGTGATCGGCTTTCGTTTTCAAGCCTTCAATCAGCCATTCATGATTTTCTACGACGATTTTTTCGATTTGCAGGTGTAAATTTTGCTCTACGATTTTTTCCAACAGTTCAAATTCTGCCCCCTCGATATCTATTTTGATTAATTTGATCGGCCGATTGAGCATCTGGATGAACTGTGTCAAATCAATGACCTCTACTTCTACATACTTATGGGGATTCGTAACAGGATGATTGTTCAAAAGGGAAGAGGCGTAAGCAGACCCTGCCGGATCCGTATGGTAATGTTCATGCAAGTGCAAGCGCAGCTTATCGTTTTTATGCCAAACGGCTTTGTTGATACATATGACATTGGGATAGGCGCCTACCCTTTTTTTCAATTCCTCAAATACGTATGGATTCGGCTCAAACGCAAAGACGAGAGCGCCTTTATCCGCCATTTTTTGAGAAATGACCCCATAATTTGCCCCACAATCGATCGTTATGTCCCCGTATCCGATCGGAGAAAAAACTTCTTCACTGTTCTCGTTTAATCCGCCCACTCCTGCTTCCTCCTTATGTTCGGCTAGATGCCCATGCTGCCTTTCCGGATTTCCACAGTTCTTCCAAGTAGTTTTTATCTCGGAGCGTATCCATTGGCTGCCAAAAACCGGTATGCTTGAAGGCCATTAGTTGATTCGCCTTGGCCAAGCCCTCCAACGGCTCTTTTTCCAATACCGTCTCATCACCCGCCATATAATCAAATACGCCTGGCTCCATGACAAAAAAACCAGCATTGATCCATCCGCCGTCCCCTTTTGGCTTCTCCTGGAATCCTGTTACGGTGTTCCCATTGGCAATATCCAATGCTCCGAATCTGCCTGGCGGTTGAGTCGTGGTGATCGTTGCGAGTTTTTTATGCGTGCGATGAAATTTTACCAGCTGTTCAATATTGATGTCGGATAAGCCATCTCCATACGTCAGCATGAATGTATCTTCTCCCACATACTTCTGTATCCGCTTCACCCTTCCACCTGTCCCTGTGTCTTTCCCCGTATCAATCAATGTGACTCGCCACGGAGCAGCATTGTGGTTGTGAAAAGTGACCTGATTGTCGGTACGAAAATCAAACGTCACATCAGAATGGTGAAGGAAGTAGTGCGCAAAGTACTCCTTGATCATGTAGCCTTTGTACCCGAGACAGATGATGAAATCATGGAAACCGTACTTGGAATAAATGGACATGATATGACAAATGATGGGCCAATCACCGATCTCAATGAGCGGCTTCGGCCGAAGATGCGTTTCTTCTCCAATGCGCGTGCCATACCCTCCTGCTAGGATGACGACTTTCATTGGCTGCCCTCCTTTCTCTGGTGTTCACTTGGCCTCATTGGTATACGCCGCGATTTGGGACAAACAAATTTCTCTTACGTCTTGTTTTTTCTGATAAGCCTTCTGCCAAGAAATGATACTGTCCAAGGTCCGTTCGAGCGACCAGTTGGGCTTCCAACCTATTACGCCTTTGGCTTTCGAACAGTCCAGCTTTAAATATTTGGCTTCGTGCCATTGTGGATCGGTTCGCTCTGCTTCAAAACGAGCACCAGCCCCCCAACGCTCACACAATTGCCGGACGATCCACTCTACCGATCTGGCATCTTCCTCATTCGGACCAAAATTCCAGCTCTCGGAGTAATCCTTGCCATTCGCCCACATTTTTTCAGCGAGCATCAAGTACCCCTTCAAGGGCTCCAGGACGTGCTGCCACGGTCGAATTGCTTTTGGATTTCGGATGACGATGGTCTCTCCCTTTATCAAGGCACTTAGGCAATCCGGTATCAAACGATCCATCGCCCAATCACCACCGCCGATCACATTGCCTGCTCGCGCTGTAGCAACTGCGACGCCATGCTGATGATACTGGTCGGGGTGAAAAAAAGCATTGCGATAGGAAGCAGTCACTTGCTCCGAACATGCTTTACTGTTGGAATACGGATCATAGCCGCCCAGCACATCCTGCTCACGGTATCCCCACACCCACTCCCGATTTTCATAAACCTTATCCGTCGTAACATTGATAATTGCTTTGATTTTCATTCCGTTTTGCACAGCCACTCTCGCCGCCTCGAGTACATTCACCGTACCCATGACATTGATTTCGAAGGTTTCCGCTGGATATTGATACGATAAACGCACCAGCGGCTGAGCGGCCATGTGAATGATGATATCCGGGTTTGCTTGGTTGATTGCTTTTTGAACACTTTCCTTCGATCTGACATCGTCAATGATTGAATCAACCAATGAACTGATTTGGGCGCACTCAAAAATACTTGGATTTGTCGGCGGCGACAGCGCATATCCTGTTACCTTCGCCCCCAAGTCATGCAGCCATAAGCACAGCCATGCGCCCTTGAAGCCTGTATGACCAGTGATCAACACTTTTTTGTCTCTCCAGAACGCAGGATCAATCATTGTGATCACCGTGCTTCCTAATCTGCTCCAGAATCGCTGACCACGTCATCCCAAGTCGAACGATATCTTCTTCCACCAGCTGACTGCCCATCTGTACCTCGATGAATGCCAGCTCGGTCGTAGCTTTGATTGCATGCTTGGCTCCTACCGGGATTTGCAATACGTCACCTGGTCCAACCTGGCTCAGCTGATCATCCAAAATGAACTCTCCGCTACCCTCTACGATAATCCATACTTCGCTACGGTGGTGATGGTACTGATAGCTCAAATTTTTCCCGGCGTATACATGGATTTGTTTCGTTAATACTTCCACGGCGTCTTCATTTTTCTGAAAATGCATAACCTGATACCAACCCCAGCGCCGCTCTTCATACATTGGGCGCTTTGTCCAATCCAAAGACAAATTTTTGACCATATGACTTTGTTCCTTAGAAGAAACGAGGATGCCGTCCGGACTCGCCGCCACGATCGTATCCGATAGACCGATGGACACGATAGGGATGTCCAATTCGTTGATAACGTGCGTATTGGTGCAGCTCTCATCCAGCAAAACCTTACCAATTGTATTCCTGCTCATTTCTTCCGTGAGCGTATTCCACGTCCCTAGGTCCTTCCAGGCTCCCTCATACGGGAGAACGACTACTTTCTCTGCCTTTTCTACAATCTCATAGTCAAAGCTGATGGCAGGCATTTGGCTATATTGCTCAAGCATGCGGTTGTATTCAGTAGGCAATCCTTTTTGCTCCAATTCGCGAATCAGATAGCCCAATCGAAAAGCAAAAATTCCACAATTCCACAGGGCCTTCTTTTCTACTAAATCCTGCGCTTGCTCAAGGGACGGCTTTTCTTTGAAGCTTTTTACTTTTTGATAGGTAGGGGGTATTTTACCCTGATCCGATTGTGATTCTAGCTGCGGAACAATGTAGCCGTATTTCGTAGATGGATACGTAGGTTTCACTCCGATTAATGCGAGATTCGCGCCAGATTTGAGGATGACGTTCTCTAGCTCCTTGATCCTGTCCATGAAGCGGTCCTCAACGAATGGATCTACAGGCATGATGGCAATGACTTCATCCGGGTCCATTGTCAAAGCAGAGTACAAATAGGTTACCGCTAAAGCAATGGCAGGGAAGGTATCCCTTTTTTCCGGCTCCACGATCAAAGGAACGTCTTCACCTAGTTGACTTTGAAGCAAATCAACATGTGAGCGGCCTGTTGAAATATAAACAGGCTCCGACCAATTACGGGAGGCCAGCTGCCTCCATACTCGTTGA
Source organism: Brevibacillus sp. HB2.2 (assembly GCF_013284275.1). Lineage (NCBI taxonomy): Bacteria > Bacillati > Bacillota > Bacilli > Caryophanales > Paenibacillaceae > Brevibacillus > Brevibacillus sp. HB2.2. Next base: position 10,319 of record NZ_JABSUV010000042.1, on the reverse strand, counting down.
ACCATCGCCTCTGGTTGGGCATGTGCATTGCCTATCAATTTCAAGAACTGTTTGGACCTGACATCATTGGAGAGCGGCCACAGCCTTTTCCCTGAACCACCCGATAGTAATATCAGTTTCACTCAGGCCACCTCGATCCGTTTAGCGTGTTGTATGCACCATCTTATGCGTCTGTCGCAGTCGATGCTCTATCGTCCAATGAAAATGGTCAACTAACACGAGGAATGATAGAAGCCTATAGAAACTGAATCCACCGGTTAGAAATATAGTCGAAAATGTAAGAACCGGCTTGCGGGAGAGAGGGAGCCGTGAAAAACTTCATATGGTGCTTCGTATATCCTTGAAAATGCAGAGAAAACACCGGCAGATATCGCCCCGTTGCCTTATCCTTGCAGCACAGGACACCATTTATCGAGTAAATTTTCTTATAGCCGTACAAATTTTCCATTGATGTCGCCTGCTGAATATTCCCGTCAATTAAGCCATCATGAAACAAGCCATTCGTGATTTGGTAACCCTTGAGCCGCTCAAGAAAGAGCAAGGCCAGCACCATATCCGTTATGAGAGGTTGATTGAATCGTACGTGTTCCTTTCTCCGCATGGTGTATTGGACGACTTGCGCGAATGCAATCGGATTGGCAAAATGAGACTTCATGAACTCACAATATAGTTCCAACTTCTGCCTATCCACGAAATTTGTCCATACGAATTCCATCGTAAAGTTTTCAAAGCGCGGATGGTTCACGTCGGTAAACAGCATGACATCCGTATCGATATAACAGCATTTCGGAATCTGATGCCTTTCCATAAACGCCAACAAAATAAACCATCTTTGAAAACAAAACAGATTGTACTCATAAGGCATAAAATGAATATGTTTATAGACTCTCGTCATTTCACTAGCAGCAGGCATGTAATCGTCTATCATCTCATGAATGATGCCATTCACGGCATACCTTCTGTTTCCCCCGTTCCCTATCAGATAGACAGGCGAATGGGGATTACTTCTTTTCGCTTGCTGCAAGCTGTATGTGAGATAATCATCGTCCCCCCGATGGATGATCACGATGGGCAAGGGCATACTCTTTCCGCCTCCTTTTTCTCCCCATACTTTATGTATGTGACAGACAACGAGAAACGGGCATATGCCTTTTTTCCAAAAACCTCCTTGTTGCCAAGCAACTTTAGACGTGAATAGGACGAAATTAATGCATTTATATCATTTCCCTCAGCACGGTCCGAACATATTGTATAGGGCAAGCACTCTGTAGTGGAGGGGGACATGTCGATGGGAAGATTTTGGACAGATCAGGAAATCCTCGATGAGATCAGCAAACGACGATGGTACCATAAAATCGAGTTGCGACCCGGTATTGTCACTCCCGGGATTACGCTTCTGGAAAATATATGGAATATGACGAGACAATCCAGAGAATACATCCAATATTCGGGGAAACGCGTTCTTGATCTGGCTAGCTTTGACGGTATGTGGGCTTTTGAAGCGGAGCAGCGAGGGGCAAGTCTTGTCGTGGCTACGGATTGTATGCAGCCGCTCTATTTGAATTTTGAGTTTTGCAAGAACATCCTGCAAAGCAAAGTTTTGCCGCTGTACAATACCAGCCCTTACAAACTATGGGAAGGGCTGCAAGTTTTGCTGATGGACGATTTTATAGAACCACTGCCATTTCCTCAACAAATACGGCACAATCAATTTGATGTCGTCCAGCATCTTGGACTGCTCTATCATCTACGCGATCCGATGTGGACATTGTCGCAATGCCGAAGCGTGATTAAGCCAGGTGGGCACCTCTTGTTGGAAACTGCCTGTATTCTGGATACGAATCAGTCCATCATGGTCTACAATGGAGCTCCTGGACAAATGAATCGGATTTATAAGGACGATACGACTTGGTGGTTGCCATCTGTCCTTTGCATTGAGGAGATGCTCCGAGGCACGTTGTTTGAAGTTATTCCTGAATCGGTTAGGACCATTCCCTCTGGCAAAATAAACAATTACGATGCGGGTCGCATCAGCCTCGTGGCAAGAGCCATTCCTGGTAGCGCGATCGACCAGAACTGTCACGCGGAGTTACTCCGTATCTTCCGCAATCCAGGGATCATTCCGGACTACCTGTAATATCTCGGGAATTTTAAATCGGGTGCACAAGATCGACGATGCTTGTGTACCCGATTTTCCATTCTTTCATAGTCTGATGGTAGTGCATGCATTTTTTATGATGGAAAGATGGGAGTGAATCTCGTGTCCCACTCACAGCAACCATTAGTGAGTATCATTACCCCCTCTTTTAACCAAGGCCGGTTTATTCGTGAGACGATAAATAGCATATTGACCCAGGACTATGCAAACCTTGAGCATATCGTGGTAGATGGAGGCTCGACTGACGATACGCTCTCCATCTTGCAAGAATATGCACAAAAAGATCCGCGCTTCCGTTATATTTCCGAACCGGATCGCGGACAGTCTCATGCGCTTAACAAAGGTCTGGCAATGGCAAGAGGGGAAATCATTGGCTGGCTGAATTCAGACGATACCTATGTACCAGGCGCCATCATGATGGCTGTTCACGCTTTTGCGAGCAACCCGAACTGGGGAATGCTTCACGGCAATTGCCAAGTAATGAACGAGTACGGTCAAGTATCTAGCACCTACCCGTCCGAACAGGCTGATTCCAAGAAGCTGTATCAGAGCTGCGTGATTTGCCAGCCATCCGCTTTCATCAGGACTCACGTTTTCAGGCATATGGGGGGCGTGGATGAAAAATTGCAATTTTGCATGGATTACGACCTGTGGATGCGCATCGCCAAATTTTATCCCATCGGTTATGTGCCTCATTACTTAGGAAACGCCCGAATCCACACGACCTGCAAATCAGCTACACAATGGCATTCTGTCGGCGTACCTGAAGTATTGCGATCATTAGCAAAAAATTATTCGTCCATCCCCAGCCATTGGATATCGTACGTCCCACACTACAAAGGCATGGGTGTACTCGACCTGTTGAGGATCTATAAGTCCTTTCCATCCAATACAACCAGAATTACAAGCATGAACCGGGGGATGGACTTGTGGGCGCCTCCTGTCCTGCGTGCGATTGTCGAATCAGATCCAGCTGCACCGGCTCAAATGTTGTTAGTGAAGGGCAAAGTCCCTGGCTCCCCTGCAAAATTGCCAAAGCCCATTATTTTGACTGCGCTCGTGAATGGCGTAAACGTAAAAAGCTACACCGTTGATAAACCCACCTTTGCCCTCGAAATCCCACTCGATCCGAATGCCACGACACACCGTGTGGACATCGCTTCTTCTAGTGTCGGTCTACCGAACACCCCGCAAGTCCAGCAAAGAATCGTGGGGGGATACATGGCCGAAGAGATTATTCCTCTTTCGTATGACGAAATGATCGTGTACAGAATTTTTTCAAGGAGTTAACCATTCAACTCGTATATAGCTTCGTTTCAATGACAGCCGCCGCTCCGGCTATGGCAAGCAGGAGCAGCAACGGATAGGCGGCTGGCACATACATATACAACCCCACGATCAAGGCCCCCACCCAAATTCCCACGCACCAATGGCAGCTCAACAATCTGCCTATCCATTGGCGCACCCTTCCGCCTTTAAATTGAAAGTCCCGAACCATTTGCCCCGACTCGTCGGGTACATAGAACACCTGGTAAAATGGGTTTCGCAAAAAAGACGTGATCTCATCAAAAACAATCAAATGCGTGAGACGAAAGCTTGCCAGCACGAGAATGATTAGGTCGATCCAAGAGAGGTCAAACATTCCACCTCCACCTCTTTCCAATATTTTGTGCTTTTCTCATTTGTTCCACATTTAGTACCATTGTGGTGCGACAAAACAGAGAAAGGCGTGATGAGATGAATCGCAACATAAAGAAAATGGCAACCATCCTTTCCCTGTCCGTCCTCGTTACCATGATCGGACAACCTGCATTTGCGAAAACAAGCTTTACCTCTTTGAAAAAAGGGATGAAGAACTCGCGCGTGCTTGAAGTGGAAAAGATGCTCGATGCACTCCATTACGACTACAAGCTGGTAGTGGACAAGATCTACAACAGCAACACAGCTTATAACGTCAAAGCTTTTCAGAAAAAATACAAGCTGCCGCAAACCGGAATTGTAAACAAAACCACCTACGATAAACTGACGAGCGTGTACCAAGCTCGCAAGCAAGTGCAGCCAAGCACACCGTCCAAGCCTGGCACTCCTGCTGAGTCCAATGATTACGCTACGCTAAAATTGGGTGCTAGCGGTGAACGCGTGAAGGAATTGCAAACGATGCTCGCTGGCCTCGGTTACAAAGTAACGGCATCGGGACAATTCGATGAATCTACACGTTTTGCCGTCATGCTGTTCCAGTCGCGCAATAAACAAACCTTGACTGGTGAAGCCGATGCCAAAACTTATACAGCCATTCAAACGCAATACAAGAACAATCCCGTGCAGCCCAAACCAGATACGAAGCCAACCACTCCAACAAATCCACCAACTCCCGTAACACCTAGCAAGCCTGAGCAGCCGCAAAACCCTGGTGCTGACGCGCAAGTGCCTCTACCCGCAGGTTTGACGGCTGAGGAAAAAGAAATGGTTCAGCTCGTGAATCAAGAGCGCACCAGCCGAGGACTCGCACCCTATCAAGTGGACATGCAGTTGGAAAACGTTGCACGTGTAAAAGCTCAAGAGATGGTAAACAAAGGCTACTTTAGCCACACCTCTCCCACTTACGGCTCACCGTTTCAAATGATGGACACTTTTGGTATTCGCTATTTGGCTGCTGCTGAAAATATTGCCCAAAACAATTCTGTAAGCAGCGCTCATCAAATGTTCATGAATTCCTCTGGGCACAAAGCTAATATCATGAGTCCAACATACGACTACGTTGCCATTGCTGTTGTAAATGGCGGTCCGTACGGGAAAACGTTCGTACAAATGTTCTTGAAAAAATAAAGGCGCGGAACGGAAAAGCCATCATTTCTACTGAAATGGTGGCTTTTCTTCTCGATTAGAAAGACACGGCGATCCGGTTATTGGCGGAAAAGTGTACGGTCTGATCGTTGCACAGCACGACACCCTCGACAACGATTCCCTTCCCCGCTTCTTGTTTCAAAAACGAAATCTGGAAATTCTGGAAGGATTCCGTCGATTCCGGTGCAATGGTTACAGGCTGGATCGGCGCTATCCAATATTCCCCTCTCTCCATCGCTTGGGCAAACCAATCGTCTTCCAAGTATCTCCATCCTTTTAAGCCCGATGTACCTTGCACGGCCATCGTCTCCACGAGCTTCGGCGGCAATACCTGGCCTCCCATTTTGATCGAATCGACAGGTGAAACACGCAGGCAAACGATTGGATTTTTCAGTTCAACGTTCCCCGTATTTTTCACCTGAAGCGTCCCAATCAACAGGTACGGCTTCTCAGCTGATTCTGAGTGAATCAACGTGTAATCAAAATACACTTCTGCCGCTGTACGCGTTTCAACCTGTTCTGGCACTTCTTCGACCGGGTGAATGGTCACTACTTGATCCAGCAGTTCTTCTTCTGCCAAGATCATCAGCTCTTCCCGCTCACTGTCTGATTCACTGTTTCCTTCTATATTTGAGTCACTGTCCTCAGCACTCGACTGGTTACTTTCCTGAATCGTGCTTTGTTCCTCTGCCCATGGCTTTTCATCTGCTCCCTGCTGACTTTCATTGTCAGAGGTAATGAGCATGGTGGAATAAAACAGCTTTAAAATAGTGGGTGGTAAAAACGCCATTGGTTGAATGTGCAATCCATTTTGGAAATACTCCAAAACCCCTGACGCTAAATGTAGCGCAATTTTTTCCGCATAGAGTTTACGCTTGCTCACTTCCGTAAAAAGCGGCAACTGCAACTGGATGTGAACGATCAATGGTTGCTTTTGGTTTTTGGTTACTTTGTAGTGACACGAGATTCCAGACTGCTGCAATTCTGCACGCAAACACTTGACCAGGTCTTGCCGCTTTTCATCCTCCGACTGAAAGAAAATCAGTCTTGGCTTTTCCAGGACTCTCATTTCCTTCAAGCTGAAACGTATAGCGACATCCGTATTTTTCGCCAAAGACGGATTGTTTTGGCTTATGACAACTTCCATCCCGCTATCAGAAAGAAATTTTTGAACGTTCCCCAATACCTCCCACTCATAGGCAGTTCCTCCTCCTGAAGATATGCCTGTAAAGAGAACGCAAACTTTTCCTTTCAACCCCGAATCCAGGTCAACTCTTTTATTCGTCGAATCCCACTTCAATTGAAAGCCATTTTGCTTGCAAAATAAACGAAACGCTGGCAGAGCCGCGTACGGCATGGTCCCGCCACGTTGACCACTGTAATATACCTCAACATCCATTCCCATCTCTCCTCACGAAACTTTCCGTCAGTCCGCGATATTGTATGAATACCCAGTGTCCAAAGTGAACATTTTTCGCGATGACTGTTCCGAAGAAACGCTTTGCGCATACGATGCTACAGAAAGGAGTGGTCATATGCCCACCTCACAAATGCCCCTAATCTCCATTATCATTCCTGTCAAAAATGAGGGGGACAATGTGCGTTCTACCATCACTTCCCTTTTGAATACAAGAACCACGTTTCCGTATGAAGTGATCGTAGTCGATGATGCCTCAACTGATAACGGTTGTCACTTTTTACAAGGCCAAGGGCAGAATGAAAAAATAAAATTAATCACGACAGAAGGAATTGGTGCTGCAGCAGCACGAAACTTGGGCGTGAATCATGCCCGTGGCAACTACTTCATTTTTTGCGATGCCCATCTGTCTTTTGAAAACTTTTGGATCGATCGCATGATGGAGCTCATTCTGACAAAGAAAGCAGATGGCGTTGCTCCCGGAATCGCTTCCATGACAGAGCCACATAAAATCGGATATGGGCAAAATCTGAATCAGAAGCTCGAAATCACCTGGTATCCAAAGCCAACGGGCCCTTCACCGGTTGCGATATTGCCAGGGGGTTGCTTCCTGGTCACCCGAGAAGCTTTTATGAAGGTCGGGGGTTTTGACCGTGGTTTTCGCATTTGGGGATTTGAAGATATCGAATTTTCCATTAAGATGTGGCTCTTTGGGTATACGTGTATGGTCCAGCCATCCGTAAAAATCTTGCATTTGTTTAGGCAAGTTCACCCTTACACAGTTGCACATGAGCACATTTATTACAATATGCTTCGAATGGCGTACAGCCATTTTAACGAGCGGCGGATTGAGGCTGCGAAAAAACTTGTGCTCTACGCAAATGCCAGTGAAATTGCGGATGATGTGCTGACTTGCGGAGCTGCTGCTCAGCGTGTTCGATACACTTCCCAAAGAAAATTCGACGACAATTGGTTCTTCCAAAAATTCCAAATTCCTTTCTGACAAGATAGTGACCTAAAAAATAGGCGCATGCTCAACATGCCAAACTCCCGTTGCCCACATAGTATGTAACTGCAAAGCAAACTCCCTAGGAAAGGAAGGATTCTTACGGTGAAACATCACGTGAAGCCCATTATGGGTCGCCAGCTCCCTACACCGACGCCTACAGCAACTCCTCCTATATCGAACAACCTGCAGGAAGAGTGCATTCGCGTCAATAAGGTGTATGACTGGGTAGTATTAGCGAACAGCTACCGAAACAAGATTGCCCTTCCCGACGATTGTCAAGCTCTGGTAGACGCTGCCATTCGTGCTGGGCAAGATATCACGCTCTCCTGCGTTGAGCCAGTTTCTCCTGGTCCTACTTGCAGAGTCGTCAGTATTCGCCGCGAGAACATTACAGTCAATGGGACCACTGTTCGGGTCGGAGTCGTTCGCTTTGTGTTCGGAGCCACTGTGCTCGTTCGCGTTTTCGCAGACGGAACGCCTCTCTGCGAATTCACAACGACAGTGCAATTCGATCAGGAAGTCGTTCTCTGCTTGCCTGAACCGCTTGACGAGGACAATATCTTGTGCCGAATCAGTGCTTTCGAGTGCTCACCGACCGGTACTGTTCTCCTCGGAGGCATGGTTCAACTCGACGTCATTGTCTGCGTAGAAATCCAAGTAGAAGCAGAAGTCAAACTGGAAGTATTGGCGAAATTCTGCTCTCCACGTCCAAACAGCATTCCAATTCCATCGCCAACGCCATCTTTCCGTTGCCCGCCGATTACATTCCCGCCACAATGCCCACCAATCTTCCCAGTACGCAACTGCGATTGCCAGGCGTCCGTCAACGCGTTGGTACCAAACGTTTCCATTTCTATTGGTATCCCACTCGCTGTTGCCGTCGGTACGATCCAGCTCATCGCAGATATCTGCCCAAGCTGCGATCCATCCAGCAGCTCGTTTACCTTTAACTTCTTTGATGCTCTCCTGCCTGATGTCCTTGGCGATCAAAGCTTCAGCTTCTCTCCAACGACTATCAGCTCTCCAACATGCATTACCGTACTGCCTATCCTGCCAATTGTGACAGGTCTGGTCGTAACAGGTACTGGTGTACGGACATTCACAGCAACAGGCGCACAAGAAACCCTGACCTACTCTCTGACACTCGCCGAAACAGGACTCGGCCTGCCAGACGTTATCATTCTCACACTCACCGACTCTTCTGGTGTTCTCGTCTTCAGCGCCACCATTACAGTCGTTCCGGACGAACAATTACTGGTTGCCGATTGCATCACGTTTGGGGATATTGTCATTACCACTCCATAAGAAAAAAATATTCGTTTCCAATCAGGCGGGAGAAGACCAACTCTTCTCCCGTTTTTTCTATAGAGGAACCGTCACTACAATACAGGCACCAATTCCCACCCCGTACATATGTCTATATGGGTAAGCCAGACGGAAAAAGGAGGACAACACTGTGTACAAAAGGAGAATCTCCAATGCGAACAAGTCGAAAGAGAGAGAAAATGAGAAGCTCCTCCTGCTAAAAAAACAAGCACACTACTACGAAGAAAAAACAAAACAACTCATGCAAGAAGTGTGGCACCTACAAAAGCTGATCGAGGAAACATCCCAACAAAACGAAGCATATAGAGAGCAGCTTGAACATCTGAACCAGAACCTCCACGATTTGGACAGCAAAGGGGCAGAATGGAAGCAGCGCTTGAACGATTCACAAGACATGCTTCAAGAAATGAAGGGCAAGCTCGACTACTACGAACATCTCTTGAAACAACGCGAAAATGCCATAACCGACCACCAGGAAACAGAGGCAAAACTAAAGCGTTCAATCGAGAGCTTGCAAACCGAGATCAGAGAACAACGAAAAGGTCCACGGCTTGAAGAAATCATGTCCAAACATCAAGCCCAGGAAGCACACTTGCGCGAGCACATTGAATTGCTCCAGCGGCAAGTACAAAGCTACGAACAAAAAGAGGCACACTGGCAAAAGGCGTTACAGGAGCAAGATCAGCAGAAGCTGAGTCAAATCGAGGAGATCCTGCATGAACGCCAGCAGCATTTAGACATGATCGCGCATCTGGAGCAGCAACAACTTACATGGAAACAAGCTTTGGATCATGCAAATGAAGAGTTTGAGAGTGCGCAGATAAGACAGCACGAGCAACTATCCAAAATTGAATCATTGAATCAGCAGTTGGAGGATGCACGGGCACGGGAAGAGCAAACACTCTCTGACCTACAGCAGCTTACAGCAGTAAGCGGAAATTGGGTACAGCGGGAGCAGGAGCTACAGATGCGAGAACAAGAACTACAGGTGCGCGAGCAAAACCTCCACGCATTTGAGCATAGTCTCCAAGCTCACGAGCAGGAGCTGCACGATCTTGAACAAGAGCTGCGGGGGCAAGGGCAGGAACTGCAATCCCTATCGAGTAGCCTTGAGACGAAAGAGCAGGATCTACACTCTCAGTCGCAACACTTACAAAAACGGGAGCAGAAATTGCTTGGTCTTGAACAAGAGCTTCAGACCCAATGGTTAGAACTGCATACGCAAGCGGATCACCTGAAGACCAAAGAACAAGAGCTGCTTGCTACAGATCAAAAGCTCGAGGCTAAAGAGCTGGAGCTGCATTCTCAGACACAAGAGCTTCAAGCACGGCAGCAGGAACTTCTCGGTTTTGAACAGGAGTTGCAGGGGCAAAACCAAGAACTGCAATCCTTAAAACATAACCTGCAGACCAAAGAACAGGAGCTGCTTGTTACTGAGCAAAAACTCGAGGCTAAGGAGCTGGAGTTGCATTCTCAGACACAAGAGCTTCAAGCACGACAGCAGGAACTTCTCGGTTTTGAGCAAGAGTTGCACAGGCAAAACCAAGAACTGCAATCTTTAAAAC
>NZ_JABSUV010000041.1:0-54548 GCF_013284275.1 Brevibacillus sp. HB2.2 | reverse complement strand
AAGAAACGCAACCGTGCTCACGCGGCGTAACGGCTACCACTTTTGCGTTTCCCCGCGAATCCCTTCGGAGCGGGCAGTCCCAGCCCTCAGCAGGACGGAGTCTGGAGCCTAGACTGGAAATATTCTTCTCTCCCCTACAGCCACATAAAAAAACAGAGGCAGACTGATTTTCTCAGTCTACCTCTGCCTCTTATTATTCAGATCGCTTAACGAATCGGGCAAGCTCCGCCTTCGCAAGATTCAGCGGTGGACAGGTCAGCCTCGCCGCCAGTTTCATACTGCTGCAAAATCGCAGGGTCAAACGGCTTCATGGACTGCTTCAATGCCTCGTACTGTTCTTTGGTGCACTCTTCATATGGAGCCAATTGGTAGTTTCCGCCATCCAATTGCAAGAAGGATACACCTACGAAATTATCCCAGTTATCGTAAACGATGTCTTCTACTTCTGCCCACTCTTCCTTGCGTACCGTAATCGTGTTCGAAGAGTTATGCTCCGTATATTCTTTCTGGAATCGGAAGTACGTATCGAATTGGCGCTTTGCACTTACTTCGTTCTTCGTTTCTTCTGCGCCTGAGGCTACAGGGAAATCGATTACGAGTGTACGTGCATTTGCCATGCGCTCTTCATACGTTTCGCCTGGTGTTCCTACCTCTGGGTTGACTGTCCATCCAAGATTTTGTACCGCTTTTGCCAATGGATCCTCAGCATTGATACGAATGCGGCGGATGTAGTACGGCGAATGGGACCAGTGCAGACCGCTGGAGACACCACCAGCTACTTGAGACAGCGTACCTTCCGGCTTCACGGTCGTTACCAAGAGTGGAGAGTTCACACGCAGCTCATACGCATAACGGTTCGCCTCGTCACGAGCAGCATCGCCCAGCTGGCGCAGCAGTTCAAGCTCTTGCTCTTCTGTATAGCCAAGGGATGCCAGCGCATCCTTCACACCAGTAAGGGAAGTTCCGAGCAAACGGTCACGCTGTTGAACGGTATCCCAATGCGGCAGCTCCAGCGTTACCAGCGTCATGCGCAGTCCAGCGCGAGCAGATTTACGTTGTGCTTCCAGCAAGCCATCGAGATCCAGATACTTGGAACCATCCCCGCGATCCTTCACGAATTCAACCAGATTGACTGTCGTCAGGTTGCAGACGCCATAAGAATCGAGCAGGATTTCTGCACAAGGGTTCAAGCCCTCTGCATTTGGACGACGACGGTTTGCTTCTTCCAGGTTGATGAAGCCTGGTTCGCCTTCTAATTGCATCAAGGTAAACACGAGGTTCAAGAATGGTTTGGTCGGTTGTTGGGTAAAAGCGATGGAATTGTTGGACATGCGGCGGTGATCCAGACCAACGCGTCCGTCCCCTACATTTTGGATGCTGTCAAACCATACAGGCTTGTGCTCTCCCAACAGCTCGCCTACACGACGGTGATGGTTCAGCTGATCCTCCGTCCAGAAGCCATTGATGCCGTATTTTGCAAGCATGCACTCGTAGTCATCGTGATCAAACAGGAAAATTTCCGCTGTACGGCGCACGCCACCTACTACGACGTTTGCTCCGATGAGGTTTCCAATGTCGAGGATATGTATCGGACGGATTTTACCGTATCCTTTTTCATCACTCTCGATTGGTGCCAAATGCTGGTCGATTTGGTTTTTCAACACTTTATCGATTCCTTCAAACATTTCACGAAGCGGCTCATGACCACTAGCCGTACCGCCAAAGCGCTTCAGTCGCTCGCCTTTCGGACGCACGCTGTTATAAGAGATTTTCACGGTGTGAATGTGTTCGTAAGTGGAATCTGTCAAAATTTGCAGGTAGAGACGGAGGGATTCTACCCAGCCTTCTTTACTGTCGCCCACATAAATTTTGGCAAAGCCGTTATCCAGTACATTCAGTTCAGAACGCTCCAGGCGTTGATGCTTTGGCAGCGGTCTGTATTCAGAAGAAAGCAGCGAAACATTCGTGCGAATCGGGCCGAGTCCAGCAGCCATTTCCTTCGTACATTTGAAGCCTACGCCAGTTCCTACCAAGAGAAGGTAGAACAAATCGCCCAAGTCATCCCAAGACCTGATGTTCAGGAAGGAGCAGTTGAAGTTCGCCAACGGATACAAATCCGCTACACCGTTGTCTGCTCCACCAACCCACAAGGTACGGCCAGACAAAAACTGGCGAAGGTTGAACATGTTGTCAAACAAGCCTTCTGCCTCTTTTTCCATTGCGCGGGAATCGGCGTTCATTCCGATTTTGTTCAAATGCTGATAAGCCAGCTTAATATTGTAATCCACCGAGCGGCGGCAAGTTTCTTTCCACGTTTCCCGTCTTCCTTTTTCCGGTACAAAGCGAGAATAAGTACGGTAGTAAACAAATTGTCCCAGAGGACTCATATGGTTCGGAAAATCAGGATATTGATCTAAGAATTCATCCCGCAAAAATTGAGTTCGGGATACGGTTTCGGTCGCCAGCATATCGTTCCTCCTTCAAATCTTTCCTCTCTAGTTTAACTATCTTTATCTGTAAAACTCAATAGTTTTACCTATATATTGTGCGAAATAATTTTCGACAATACTAGATGTTGTGTTCGCCCTAAAAAAACACTTGACACAAAATCCCGAACATTGGACGTACTAAAGGGCAGATCTATGTTCAGCCTTTTCCTGGCAGCGAGCGCTACAACATCCATTCTGGCATGATTTGGAAACCCCGAACGTATGGATTTCATTCGTTCTGACACAAAGCCACCGACCGATTTTAACAGATTCCCACTCGCTTTGCATCACCTAATAATCACCGGTATCTGGTAAAACTTATCAGATAGTTCGTCGGCTAATCCTTTTTACACCAAGTCAAAAAGGGTGACCCTTTAGTCACCCTTCAGAGGTACTCTCCATTAAAGATGAGTAGCTTTACCTACAGAATCCGGGTATGTCCTGAGTAAATATGCCCACGCTCGGAATCCACTGTAACGATTTGTCCGTCCTTCAATACATCCGTAGCAAATTGCACTCCTACGATGACTGGAATGCCGAGATTCAGGCCTACGATAGCTGCGTGAGAGGTAAGTCCACCCTCTTCGCAAATCACCGCTCCAGCCTTGCTAAACGCTTCGATCATATCGGAGTCTGTACCGATGGTTACCAGGATTGCTCCTTCTTCTACCTTTGCCAGTGCCTCTTCAGCTGATCTAGCAATCACTACCTTGTTTGTAACAACTTTGCGGCCGATACCCTGTCCTTTTGCTACCACATCGCCAATGACGTGGATTTTCATCAGGTTCGTTGTCCCAACTTCACGCACAGGCACGCCTGCTGTGATCACAACGAGATCGCCGTGACGAACGAAGCCTGCATCAAGCGCCTCTTGAACAGACATCTCCAGCATTTCATCGGTTGTATTCGCCATTTCGCCTTTCACTGGATACACGCCATTTACGAGTGCAAGACGGCGAATAATCGCTTCATGCGGCGTTACAGCCACGATTGGTGCTTTCGGACGGAACTTTGATACCATGCGAGCAGTGTGTCCGCTTTCGGTCGCTGTAATAATTGCTGCTGCGTCCAGATCCAATGCTGCGTTGGATACAGCTTGGCTGATCGCATCCGTAATCGTCACTTGTTTAAGCTGTGCTTGTGCATACAAGATTTCACGATAATTCAGCTCTTGCTCTGCACGTACAGCGATCCGCACCATGGTCTCGACAGACTCAACCGGATATTTACCAGCAGCCGTCTCTCCGGAGAGCATGATTGCGTCTGTCCCATCGAAAATGGCGTTCGCAACGTCACTTGCTTCCGCACGTGTTGGACGTGGGTTGCGCTGCATAGAATCAAGCATTTGTGTTGCCGTAATGACTGGCTTCGCGAGTTCGTTACATTTTTTGATCAGCTTCTTTTGAACAAGCGGTACTTCTTCTGCCGGAATCTCTACGCCCAAATCACCACGCGCAACCATGATTCCATCTGTTACTACCAGAATATCGTCTACGTTATCGACGCCTTCCTGGTTTTCAATTTTCGCGATAATATCGATACGCACGTTATGGCGCTCCAGAATTTGGCGAATCTCCAAGATATCCGATGCTTTTCGGACGAAGGAAGCCGCGATGAAATCGACTCCTTGTTCAATACCGAATTCGATATCCTGCGCATCCTTTTCTGTGATACCTGGCAAGTTGATTTTAACACCAGGAACATTAACGCCTTTTTTGCTCTTCAGTGTTCCACCGTTTTTGATCAAGCAGATGATTTCGGTGCCACGCACTTCTTGTACAGTCAACCCGATCAAGCCGTCGTCGATCAAGATCGTATCGTCGATTTTCACATCACGTGGCAATTCCGGATACGTAATGGAGACGCGCTCTGCGGTACCCGCTACTTCCTCCGTGGTGAGGATCAGCGTATTTCCTTCTACGAGCTCGACTGCATCTACTGCCAGCGTACCCGTGCGAATTTCAGGACCTTTTGTATCCAACAGGATTGCAACGGGTTTCCCGGTTTCTTTTGATGCCTGACGAATGTTTACGATTCGCGCCGCATGCTCCTCGTGGGAACCGTGCGAGAAATTCAAACGCGCTACGTTCATTCCTGCTTCAATTAGTTTCTTCAGCGTTTCAACCGATTCACTCGCTGGTCCGATGGTACATACAATTTTTGCTTTCCTTAACATAGGATGTAGGCCTCCTCGACACTCGTAAAAACTGTCAGTTTTATATAGATAGCGTGCGCGCCAATTGATAAATGGATAAATCCAATTGATGCTTTTTCGCCAATGCTTCCTGAAAATCAACATCAACGATCTGGTTGTTTTGAACCCCAACCATTCGGTCCTGCTTGCCTTCCAGCAACAAATCGACAGCTGCGGCACCCATTCGGCTCGCCAGCATTCGGTCCATCGCAGTAGGGGAACCACCACGTTGAATATGACCCAGTACCGTCACGCGAGTCTCCCAGCCTGTCTCTTTCGTGATCGCTTCGGCGTAAGAAGCGGCACTTCCTACCCCTTCCGCCACAATGATGATGGAATGCTTTTTACCACGGCGTTGTCCAGCATGCAAACGTTCAATAATGTCGTCCATATCCTGCGACGCTTCTGGGATCATAATGGACTCGGCACCAGCTGCAAGCCCTGCCCACAATGCCAGATCGCCAGCATCTCGCCCCATTACTTCAATAATGTACGTGCGTTCATGCGAGGTGGCCGTATCGCGGATTTTATCGATCGCTTCCACTACGGTATTCAATGCCGTATCGAACCCGATCGTGAAATCGGTGCATGGAATATCATTATCAATCGTCCCTGGTACGCCAATAGTCGGGAAACCTTTTTCGGTTAGCTTCTGTGCACCGCGAAACGATCCGTCTCCCCCAATGACAATCAGACCCTCAATTTCATGAGCACGTAATTGTTCCACCGCTCTTTGCTGTCCGGCTTCCGTCTTGAACGCCTCACTGCGAGCGGAGTAGAGAATGGTTCCTCCCCGTTGGATAATATCCCCAACAGAGCCTAGAGACATCTCCTTGATATCTCCCCTCATCAGCCCTTCGTATCCGTGGTAAACCCCAAACATTTGTACCTCGTGAAAATGAGCACGACGTACAGCCGCACGGACGGCGGCATTCATTCCAGGAGAATCTCCACCGCTAGTGAGAACTGCAAGTTTCCGCATGGAATCCACCTCTCCAATCGTATCGTCTTTAGCATGTCATTTAACGGAAACAGTATGTACCATACTTTGTATGAAACATGCTGTATCACTCAAATCCTCATATCTGTTATACACTCAAAAGATATGTGCCATACTTTTTGAAAGCTCTGATAACTCTTTCATTCGACTTCGATTGTAGCAGATTTTCCTCAGAGAAAAAAGAAAAAAACGCCCCCTGTTTCTTACAGGGAGGCGAATTGTCCGATCTGTTTAAACTTCTCGTAACGTTCCTGTATCAATTCATCTGGAGTTAAACGGCCCAGCTGTTCTAGTTGTTCCGCGATGACCGCCTTGACCATTCCTGCCTGCGCGATCAAATCACGATGGGCTCCTCCGAATGGTTCATCAATAATTCCGTCAATGACTCCTAATTCCAACAAATCAGGTGCCGTAATTTTCATCGTCTCCGCTGCACGCATACCCAAGCTGGAATCTCTCCAGAGAATCGCTGCTGCACTCTCTGGTGCAATCACGGAGTAATAGGAATTCTCCAACATATAGATGCGGTTACCTACGCTGATCGCCAAGGCTCCACCGCTTCCGCCTTCCCCGATGACGATACAAATAATTGGCACGCCAAATGTCGCCATTTCACGCAGATTGCGGGCAATCGCTTCGCTCTGACCGCGCTCTTCTGCCGCTTTTCCAGGATATGCCCCTGATGTATTAATAAAGCAGATGATCGGGCGACCGAATTTATCCGCTTGCTGCATAATGCGCAATGCCTTCCGGTAGCCTTCAGGATGAGCCATCCCGAAATTACGCTTGATGTTGTCTTTTGTGTCTTTCCCTTTTTGGTGACCGATGACTGTAACCGGACGTCCATCCAGCTTGGCAATTCCACCCACAATCGAATGGTCGTCTCCGAACAGACGGTCTCCATGAACCTCGATAAAATCAGTAAAAAGTAGTTGTATATAGTCCAAAGTCGTTGGCCGTTCCGGATGACGAGCCAGCTGTACGCGTTGCCATGGAGTCAAATTGCCGTAGATTTGCGCAGCAAGCTCTTTTGATTTTTGTTCGAGACGCTGTACTTCTTCGGAGAAGTCAATTCCCTTTTCTTCAGTAAAACGGCGCAATTCCTTAATCTTATCTTGTAATTCTACTAATGGCTTTTCAAAGGAGAGCTCGCCTGCCATGTTTCTACTCCTTCCCGAGACGTGTGCATCTCTACCAGTTTGGACAGCGTATTTCGCATGTCCTTACGGTGTACCACCATATCGAGCTGCCCGTTTTTTAACAAGAATTCCGCTGTTTGGAAGTCTTTTGGCAACTCCTGACGGATCGTTTGCTCAATGACTCGACGCCCAGCAAAACCGATCATAGCTCCTGGTTCTGCGATATTGTAATCTCCCAACGAAGAAAAGCTGGCTGATACCCCACCATATGTAGGATTCGTCATGACCGAGACAAACAGTAAGCGTTCGCGATCCAATCGAGACAACGCTGCGCTGGTTTTCGCCATTTGCATCAGGCTCAATACGCCCTCTTGCATGCGTGCTCCACCAGATGCACTGAACAGAATGAAAGGCAAACGCCGTTCGATCGCTTGCTCAATTGCACGCGTGATTTTTTCCCCGACGACCGAGCCCATGCTCGCCATACGGAAACGAGAATCCATGACCCCAATCACAATGCGGTTCCCACCTAGGAAACCTTCGCCTGTAATGATCGCCTCGTTCAAATTGGTGTTGGCCATATCTTGCTCCAGTTTTTCCAAATAACCAGGAAAACCGAGTGGATTGGCTGTTATCAAATTGGCATCAAATTCTTCTTTCAGAACCCCATCATCCAGAAGCGCTTGCAGGCGCTCAGGAGCGGACATGGAATAATGGAACTGGCAGCCTTTGCAGACGCGCAAGTTCTTCTCCAAATCCTTCGAGTAGTGAATCGTCCCACAATGTGGGCATTTATTCATCAATCCCTCAGGGACTTCCTTTTCTTTCGTACCCGCTTCCTTGCTAATGTCGGTGGAAGCAGGGACACGTGCTAGTGTCTCAGAAGGAACTGTAGCGAATTTGCGCTTTTTCCCAAAAAGATCTTTAAGCACAGGTAACCCACCTTTCTCTTCAGTGAAGGATCGTGCCGAGTACATCCCGGACTTCGTTTAGTTCGCTCTCAGGCACGAGAATCTCGTATTGCTTGGAGACCTTGCCTTCGCGAATTTTTACCAAAAATCCTTCATCTGTCAAACGTTGCTGTATCCGTTCTGCAATTCTAGCGCTAGGAGCGATGTAGATGACCGTCCACATGCTGGCTTCCTCCTCAATCGTCCAATACAGGTCTGCATCATCATATCACAGCGCCAGCGCCCCTCGCAAATTAGGGGAAAACTATAGCTTACTGTTCTCCAAATGCTTTTTCATTCTCTCTAATGCCACGTTTACATCGCCTTTGCGAATGGCTTCCATAATCTGTCGATGCTCTACGAGTGCTGCACTCGCTCTACCTTCGCGCGACAGTGATTCAATACGAATACTGTTGCTGTACTCAACCAAAGGCGTCCAGATGCGATGCAGAATCGAGTTGCGGCTGGAGCGACATATGACACGATGAAACTGATAGTCTTCCTCCGCAGGTACCTCGCCTCTTGCTACTCTTTCCTCTGCAATGGCCAGGATGCGTTCCATTTCATCAAAATGCTTGTCAGTCGCCCGTCTACAGGCTAGGCGGACAGCATCCAGCTCTAGCATTCGCCGCATTTCGATCAAGTCCTTCTTGGTTTTCGTATCCCGTAGGATAAAAAAGCCAAGAATATCGATCAGCCTATTGTGTCGGTAATGCTTGAGGAAGGTGCCTTCCCCGCGACGCGTCTCAATGAGTCCGAGCAGCTCCAGAGCCCGAAGAGCCTCGCGTACAGAGGAACGTCCCGCTCCCAGTTGCTCGGACAGCTCCCGCTCAGATGGCAGCTTGTCCCCGGGCCGCAAGTTTTGCTCCTGAATGATTTCATGAAGTTGCAGGAGAATTCCTTCGTAAACCTTTCGATCTTGGGAAGAGTCGAGCACGATTATCCTCCTTACTCGTACCTTCAACGAGGAGCACCCTCCACATTTGTAAAATACCTACGTTTTTTCGCGGAGGGTGTCATCGGTGCCTCGATAAAGAGTATTTTACGCTTCTTGGTAAGAGATAGCTGTCAATTTCATCGTTTTTTGTTTTACTTCTTCCGGATCAACTGTGATGCGAGCTACACCCGTTTCCATCGCTGCTTTTGCTACTGCCGCAGCTACGTTTGGCGCTACACGTGGATCGAATGCGGAAGGAATTACTTTATCCGCAGTAAGCTCTTCTGGCGTGATCAGGTCTGCGATTGCATATACAGCAGCCAGCTTCATTTCTTCGTTGATCTCCGTTGCACGTACATCCAGAGCGCCACGGAAGATTCCCGGGAATGCCAGTACGTTGTTTACTTGGTTCGGGAAGTCGGAACGGCCTGTACCGATTACTGCCGCACCTGCTTCTTTTGCCTCTTGCGGCATGATTTCTGGTACTGGGTTTGCCATAGCGAAAATGATTGGATCGCGGTTCATCGAACGAACCATGTCCTGTGTAACAGCACCAGCTACGGATACACCGACGAATACGTCAGCGCCCTTCATGGCATCAGCCAGGTCACCTTGCAGCATGCTGCGATTTGTAATTTTTGCCATTTGTTCCTTCACTGGGTTCATACCGAATGGACGGCCTTCGTACACGATCCCTTTTGTATCAACCATGATCACTTCTTTCACACCCATGGAAATCAAAAGTTTCATGATTGCGATACCAGCTGCACCTGCACCGTTCGCTACTACGCGGATATCTTCCAGCTTTTTGTCAACCACGCGCAGTGCATTGATCAGACCTGCAGCTGTAACGATCGCTGTACCGTGTTGGTCATCGTGGAAAATCGGGATGTTTGTTTCGCGCTTCAAACGCTCTTCGATTTCGAAGCATGCAGGAGCCGCGATATCTTCCAAGTTCACGCCACCAAAAGTAGGCTCGAGCAGTTTTACTGTCTCTACGATTTTATCTACATCTGTTGTATTCAAGCAGATCGGGAATGCATCTACGCCTGCGAAGGATTTAAACAAAACTGCTTTCCCTTCCATAACCGGCATTGCGGCTTCTGGTCCAATGTTTCCGAGACCCAGCACAGCAGTACCGTCGCTGACTACTGCAACCAGATTGCCTTTCATCGTGTAATCGTAAACTTTGGACTTGTCATCAAAGATATCTTTGCAAGGTTCAGCAACCCCTGGAGAATAGGCAAGACTCAGATCGTAAGCATTGCGAACGGGTACCTTGGTCACTGCCTCCAATTTTCCTTGATGTTTTCTGTGAAGCTCCAGTGCTTCTTCTCTCAGGTTGGACATGAGATCCCACTCCATTTCACGATAATAGTTTCTATGATGGCTTGTAGGCAGTAAAAATGCCTGGGTTATTCCAAGTGGTCTGACCACTCATTGAGTTATGCTCTCAATATAATAAAAATCTGTTCTCCTGTAAACCTGCCGAAAACGGCGAAAAAGGGAGGACATTCCTCATCCTCCCCAATTTATAGGCATTTCTTTCCGAATTACGCTGTCAGGCCCCACAATTTCTCGCGCTTGCTCCAAAAATGACTCATCTACGTCTACCCAATTTGCTTCTGGGAGGCGAATTGTCTGTCTTTTTCCTTCGTAGAAAAGGATAACGGGAATCGTTCCTTTTTTTTCGACAAACAAGCGTGAAAGTTTTTGCAGCGTCGAATCGTGCTCTTGCTCTGCCGATATTTTGACAAACAATACAGTCTCAGACTTCGGCTGCGGCAGCGTTTGTGCATCCCAGACACGGGAAGCCAAGAGCTTGACCATGTCTTCCTGGTGATCGACTCGGGCTTCTGCCACGATGATTTGTTCGCGCTCGAGCAATGGCGCATACTTCGCATACACCTGCGGGAAAACGACCAGCTCTACTGGTGCCGTTTTGTCCTCTAGCGTAATAAATGCCATCGGGTCCCCTTTTTTCGTTTGAATGCGTCTAGCTTCCGTTATCATTCCAAATACTTTTACCGTCTTGTCGCGCGGCACATCCCCCAACGAAGAGATCACTGTTACTTCTGGGCGACTTGCGACATGGGCAAACTGATCAAGTGGATGACCGGAGATGTATACCCCGATCAAATCCCGCTCCTCTTTTAATTGCTGCGTATGTGAGAGTGGCGGTACCTCGGGATATTCTGCTGGCTCCCGCAAAGGTGCCGCATCTTCTTCTCCCGCAAAAAGATTGAGCTGGTTGGCGTCACGCTCGATTCTCTTGCTGTTTGCCTTCCCTACCGCTTCATCCAGCAACAGCAAAAGCTGACTGCGATGTCCTGGCAACGAGTCCAGCGCGCCGCATAAAGTGAGCGACTCTACTACTCTGCGATTGACTAACCGTGCATCCACGCGCGCACAAAAATCGAAGACGTCACGATACGGTCTGCCTTTTCGCTCTTTCACGATCGATTCAATGGCACCGTAGCCGACGTTTTTCACTGCGGCCAAACCAAATCGAATCGCATCCTGCTCCACTGTAAAGTAGGCCAAGCTCTTATTCACGTCAGGTCCGAGTACGATAAGCTGCAGTCGCCGCGCTTCCTCCGTGTATTCGGCAATTCTCGTTTGGCTGCCAATGGACAAGGAGAGCAGCGCTGCCATGAACGCAAGCGGATAAGTTGCTTTCAAATAAGCCATCTGATAGGCGATGATTGCATAAGCAACCGAGTGGGCTTTGTTGAAGCCGTAATCGGCAAAGCGCACGATCAAATCGTAAACTTGATTGCCCAGCTCATCTCCGTACCCTTGCCGGACGCAACCAGCCACGAACTTCTCCCGCTGCTCCGCCAATAGCTCCCGTTTCTTTTTCCCGACCGCTCGGCGTAGAATATCTGCCTCCCCAAGACTGAAGCCTGCCAGTGTCGAGGAAATCTGCATGATTTGCTCCTGATAAATCATAAAGCCGTGTGTCTCCCGCAAAATCGGCTCGAGAACAGGATGAGCGTACTGTACTTTGCTAGTCCCGTGCTTGGCGGCGATATACTGCGGGATGATCTCCATCGGCCCCGGACGATACAATGCGAGAACCGCAATAATGTCATCAAGGCTGCTCGGCTTCAAATCTCGCAGCACATTGCGCATCCCAGAGGATTCCAGTTGAAAAATGCCGGTTGTCTCCCCACGGGAGAGCATACGAAACGTTTTCTCATCGTCTGTCGGCAGCTTATCCAGATCAAGCGATATTCCCTGCTCCTGCAAATGACGCAACGTCTCCTGAATGATTGTCAAATTGCGCAAGCCGAGGAAGTCCATCTTCAACAGACCGACTTCTTCGAGAATTTCCATCGGGTATTGAGTAAGCGCCAAGCCTTCATTACCCGTCTGTAATGGGACGTAATTCGTCAGCGGTTCACGCGAAATGACAACACCCGCCGCATGCGTAGAGGCGTGACGCGGCAAACCTTCTACACCCCTTGCCGTTTCGATCAGTTGCGCTGCCTGTTTGTTTTCCGCGCATAGCTTGCCGATATCCGGGTTGATCTGCATGGCTCGTTCAATCGTCATGCCTGGCGATTGCGGAATCATTTTGGCAACGCGATCTACGATGCCCAAAGACAAGCCTAGCGCCCGCCCAACATCACGCACTGCTGCACGAGCTGCCATCGTACCAAAGGTAATGATCTGGGCGACGCGATCATGACCGTACTTGCTCGCTACATAGTGAATGACTTCGTCACGGCGCTCTACGGAAAAATCGATATCAATATCGGGCATCGTCACCCGCTCCGGGTTGAGAAAGCGTTCAAAGAGCAACTGAAAGCGAAGGGGATCGACATTCGTGATTTTCAAAACGTACGCGACCAGACTACCTGCCGCAGAACCTCGTCCAGGTCCAGTTGGTATCCCGTTTTCGTGAGCGTACCGCATGAAATCCCAAACAATCAGGAAGTAATCGGTGAAGCCCGTCCCTGTAATGATCGCCAGCTCGTGATCCAGACGCGCTTGTGCCTCCGGCGTAATCTCACCGTATCGCTCCAGACAGCCCATTTCACACAGTTCACGCAAATACTGCGTCGAATCTTGTCCCTCTGCCAAGGGAAATTCCGGCAAAATATGCGCGCCAAAGGTAAGGTCTAGCTTGCACCTGTCTGCAACAGCTACCGTATTCGCTAACGCCTGTGGAGCAAAAGCAAAGAGCGCCGCCATTTCCTCAGCGCTTTTCAGATAGTACTGATCCGTCTCGTAACGAAAACGGTTTTCTTCGCCAATGGTCTTGCCTTCTTTGATCGCCAACAAGATATCATGCTGCTGGTGATCCTCTCTGTGGATGTAGTGAACGTTGTTGGTCGCAATCAGCGGAATCCCCGTCTCCTGGCTTAGTTTCACGAGACGAGTATTCAGCCTGCGCTCCACTTCCAATCCGTGATCAGCCAGTTCCAAATAAAAATGCTGATCACCAAACATTCGCTGATACCGAAGGGCTGCTTCTTTGGCAGTGTCCGCTTCTCCAGCCAGTAACAGCTTGGCTACTTCCCCTTGCTGACAGCCGCTCAGTGCAATGAGGCCGTCCGTATGCTTTGCCAACACCTCTTTGTTGAGACGCGGAAGGATATAGTTGCCATCTGTATTTGCGATTGTTGCCAACCTCAGGAGATTGCGGTAACCCGTTTCATTTTCAGCGAGAACGATCAGATGACTAGGCGGCGGTGCATTTCGCACGCGATCTTGAAGATTCCCATCTATTACGTATAATTCCATCCCGATAATCGGTCGGATGCCTGCCTCCAGACAAGCTTTATAAAACGGGATTGCCCCGTACAAATTGGCATGGTCTGTCATTGCCAGTGCATGCATGCCCAATTCGCTGGCTCGCTTCACTAGCGTATCGATACGTGCTGCTCCATCCAGCAGACTATACTCCGTATGAACATGCAAATGGACAAAGGAGGTCATGATATTACCCCTCTCACTTTTCACGATTGAAACTTTCTCCCTTACATTATACCGGAAGTATAACGTATACGGACGATAAGAACAAACGTTCCTGCCTATATTTGACCGTTATCCCCTGATTTTGGTAGGATGGGTAATACCAGAATGGCTAGAAAGGATGAATCCATCTATGTGGTCTGCCTTTTATATGACCGGTGTTCTCGCTTCCCTAGTTGCCAGTGTCTACTATAGTATCCATGCGCGCAGACGAGGCATCCATCCGCTTGAATCGCGTATGTTGCTGGGGAAAATGAATGTGTCATTGGGGATACTCGTCTCTTTGTTCGGTATCAATCAGTTTACTTTTGATTCTCTCGATACGCTCCGCATTGTCGTTGCGTTGATCATGCTGATTGTAGGGGTTATGAATTTATTTTTGGGAACTCGCAATTATTTCCGTTATCGTACGGCTTGGCAGGCAGAATTGAAAAAAGGGGTATAAAAAAAGGCATGGGAACAGCTTTACGTTCCGCATGCCTTTTTCATTTTTGGGAAAGGATGACTGGAAATACTTTTCCTCTATTCCCAGCTGTTTATCATACAAACTTGCTAGAGCTCTCGCTATAATGAATTTGTGTGACATTCTATTGCTTCGACAACCTGAGCGGCAGTGCCGAAGGTTGTCCTTTTTTCTGTTCAAGTCAGGAGGAAACAATTCCCATTATTGCAGGTCCTCAGCTTTTGCCCACATTTCCTCTGGGTTCAGCTCGTAGATCCCCTCTTCTCGATACATATAATGATTCATAATGAATTCCCGGCGAATCGTAGCGTAATCCTCATGGAACTGACGGATATACTCGTTGATCTCCGGTTCTTTGTACTTGCGCCCTTTTTCTAAACCGCGCACCATGTATTCAAAGACGATCAGCTTTTTCTTACGCTGGGACGGGATTTGTTTCAGCTTGCCATCTGGAGTAATGAAGCTGCGAATAACCTGCATTTTTTCAGCTGCCATCTGGTGCCTCCTCTGAACATGTAAGGTGTCTTCTGCAAATAACTCCTCTACTGACGTATCCTTTGCTTTTTCCATGACATTCACGATTGCCTGCGATTGTCGTTTTACATTTGCATCATGCAAATAGAAATAGATAGTGTTTTTATCACGACGCTCGTAAACGACACCTGCTTCTCGAAGCTTTGCCATATGGTGGGTGATGGTGGGAGGTGTCACGCCGAGCTTGCCTGCCAACGCCTGTCCATGCAGGGGGCCGTTTGCTAAAATCGCGAGAATGCGTACGCGCGTCGGGTCTCCGAGTGCTTTGTAAAAGGTGACGAGTTGGTCTAATTGCAAAATGGGGTGCTCCTTTCTTTGTTTATTCGTTTCAATTAGATGATGTTCTAATTAGATGATAAGTTGCATTGCTTTTCCTGTCAATTCTAGGGCGTTTAATATACCCTTAACCGTTGCTGTTGGTGGCAGCGGAAAAAGGAGAAAACGCTCGAGCTTCTTGGGCCCCCTGCATGGGGTCATTCCTGCACGTCTCCGTGGAAAAAGGGAAACCGCGTCCAAAGTAGTCCTCCCCAGGGAGCATGTTCAGAGGTGGACGCTTAAAGGCGTGTTTCCCTTTTTCCACTGCGCCTCGGCTGGTGTCCCAAAGAGCCTCGCTTATTTCTCCTTTTTCCTTGAATCGACTATTGTCTTTGTTGGAACTTGTACTGTTAGTGAATCAAGGAAGTTTTTAACTTCATGAATGAACTAAAAAGATGCTTTTTTACCAAAGCTGCGTAGAAGAAGCGTATTTCCAGTCCAAGCGCCTCTGGAGCCCATCTCAGCGTAGAAATGAATGGCGGGGAATTTCAGCTTCACCTATGGAATACTTCCTCGAAACCTCAACGTTTGAAGCGCTCCCGCCATTTATTCCGAAGCGGACAGTCTTCACCCCTTGCGGGGCGGAGGTCGAAGCGTAGACTGGAAATGCGCTTCTTCTCCCCACTACAGCCACTTTTCCAAACAAAAAAGAACAGTCATAAAGAGACTGTTCCTTTAACGCTCAATAATTTGCGCAGTAATCATGGCCTGCCCCACGAGCTGATCGCCGTGGAATACGGATACTTCGACTTTTCCGAAGCGGCGGCTGATGTCTAATAGGCGCGGCTTTACTTCGATATGGCTTTCCATCTGGACTGGCTTTAGGAAATAGACAGTGATATTTTCCGGTACCATGTCTCCTCGACGATGGTGGCGCAACAGGTTACAAGCAGCCTCGACCATGACCGTCGTCATGATTCCGCTGGCAATCGTACCGAGATGGTTGGTCATTTGTGGGCTCACATCACCCAGGTAGACCATCTCATCTGCCTGTCGCTCCTCACGGAAATGGGACATGATCAGATTCGGGAACGTCTCACTCATCTGTGGTTGCTTCGCTGTAAATTGCAGCGCTTTTAACACGTCGTTGCGGCTCAAGACCCCTACGAGCTTGCGATGATTGTCTACGACAGGCAATAGCTCGATTCCTTCCCACACCATGGTGTGCGCAGATGACGCTACGGATACCCGTGGCGAGGTCGTGATCGGGTTCTTCGTCATGACCTTGTCGATTATGGCCGTCTCCTCATGACCGATGATGTCTTTGGAAGTAACAATCCCGATCAGGCGCATCTGCTCGTCAACAACGGGGAATCTCGTGTCCTGATACAGCTCTGTATACTGGTGCCACTTGGCAACAGAATCGGATGTCAATAAGACAGGCGTTTCTGCAAGCGGCTTCAAAATATCCTCTACCATTACGATTTCTTTTTTGATCAGGCGATCGTAAATGGCTCGGTTAATCATCGAAGCAACCGTAAAGGAGTCATAGCTGGAGGAGATGATTGGCAGCGCTAAGCGGTCAGCAAGCTGCTTGATTTCCTCGCTTGTATCGAATCCTCCGGTAATTAATACAGCAGCCCCTTGCTGCAAAGCGATTTTATGTGCCTGATAGCGGTTACCGACAATCAAGAGACTCCCCGCATCGATATAACGCATCATGGCTTCGAGCTGCATGGCTCCTATTACAAATTTATTCAAGGTCTTGTGTAAGCCTTCACGCCCAGCCTGCACATGACCATCGACGATGTTCACAACCTCCGCAAAGGTCAAACGTTCAATATTTTCCTTCTGCTTCTTCTCGATTCTCACCGTACCGACACGCTCAATCGTGCTGACGTATCCTTGCGTTTCCGCTTCCTTGATCGCGCGGTATGCAGTCCCTTCACTCACATCCAGGTCTTTCGCGATCTGCCGCACGGAAATCTTCGAACCGATCGGAAGGCGATCAATATGTTGCAAGATTTGTTCATGCTTCGTTGCCATATTGCTATTCCCCCTTCCTTTTCTCCCACCCGTTCCATGTACGTGCGCTCCTTCGACCAATATACCCGAAGGCGGGGCAAAAAAAAAGGGTAGCTTTTCGAAAGCTACCGACCAGAAAGTATATCATTAAGGGGGTTTTCATCGTGCTTTTATCATACCCAAGGAATATTACAGGATTATTACAACACAGTTACAGTTTCTTTTCAGTTTTGTTTAACTAACCAAATTTGCCAATATACCTTGGACAAGCCCAATAATCCCGCCAAGAATAAATCCAAGCACGGTGATCATGCGGAATTCCTTGCCAGAGATTCCGACTACCATCTCTTCAATTCTTTCAATCGGGAAACCCTCTACTTGCCGGGTAACAATATCCCGGATGGTCAGGCGCGAAAATATTCTCTCTATATTTTGTTGCAGCGTGTCCACCATCCACTTGGCCAAACGGGGAACGAGTTCCGTTGTCACCGTCTCAGAAATAGGCGCCGTCAAACGAGACAGAGGCTCGTCCACGATACGCAGGCTTTGCTCCTCCAACTTGGCAAAAAGCTTTCGCGCCCAATCGTCCACTTGATCTCGCCCAATCCAGGCAACCACTTCGCCCACATTTTTGTCCAAGAGCTTGTCCGCTTCCTTATGCAAAAAGTAGTGCACGCGTTCCGAAAGCTCCCTGCTCTGCAAAAGCTCATCGAGATACGGGAGAATCTTGCTCAAAATCTTGTCATCCCCAAGAAACATCCCGACCAAGCCGCCAAACATGCCTCCGCCTCCGCCGAGCAATCCGCGAACCATGTTTTGCAAGGTTTGCTGACCTTCCGGGGAATGCAAATATTCACGGAAACGTTTTAAGAGCAGTTCGCTCACACTGCCAAGTGCAGCATCCAGACGCTCGCGTCCGTTGTCCGTAACCAACTCTCGCAGTTTTTTCTCTTCATATTGTGCTAGAACCTGTTCGACAAAGGTACCCCATTTCGCCTCGATAGGCGCGCGGACACCCTCACTCCACGTTCCATCTTCCTTAAATAACTGTGGCATCACTGTGAGCAATGCTTGACGTAGACTACGCTCATCTGTCATCCAATCGCGAGCGATGGTGTTCATCCATCCTGTCAGTGTACTCTCCAAACCACTCTGGTTCAGCGCACGCTTGACCCCCTCTGTCGTCAGCAAATGTTCTTCAACGAGTCTGCCCATTTGTATCGCAATATCGTCCCGTCTTCTTGGGATCAATCCCGGAGTAAAAGGCACTTTCCACCTGCCTATATACCACGGTTTTACTGGTTTAAACAGCATTCGGATGGCTAACTCATTCGTCACTCCACCGATGACAGAGCCTACTGCAATGTTCACTAATACTATCCAAGCGTTCATAAATCCTAACAACCTCTCTTCTCTACATGGCACCAAACGTTTTGGATGCTCATACCATAGACTAACTTTGCCTGATGGGAAGGGGATACTCATGTCCTACGTTCCAACAATCGTTGTCGAAAACGAGATAATATCGGAAGTAGACCTTTACCTGCCCCAGGCGCACTTGCGCAAATGGAATCTTTCAACACCGTCCACCATTACGGTCCAATTTGGGAACAAAACCGTTTCCGCACGCGTAGGCAGTTGGGAACGGGGAGGCAAAGCCTCGGGCAAAACCTTCATTCGACCCTCTTTAGCTCAATCACTCTATCTACCCAAAGGCGTTCCACTCTTAGTTCGTTATGATACGAATCAGAAAACAATCGTTTTCGGACCGTATGTAGGTGTTCTTGTTTCAAACTACAATGCAGCGTCCTCGCAAGGACCGTTTGGACACCTAAACAATTTCTTTCACGAGATGTCCGATATCACCCGTAAACGCGGAGGGATCCTTTGCGCATTTCGGCTTCAGGATGTCAACTGGGATGCAGGAACCGTGCGCGGCCTCGTTAGAAAAGGAGGCGTTTGGAGACAAACCTTACTTCCGCTTCCACAATGCATTTACAACCGACTCGTGTCCCGCCAACGCGAACGAAGTGAACAGATGGCCAATTGGGTTCAACGCTGCAAGGAAGCTTCCATTCCCTTTTTTAACGAGCGTTTTTTGAATAAGTGGCATGTTCACGCCGCTCTCGAGAATCAACCGACAGCCTCCGAGCATCTTCCCAGCATGGTTCGTTATTTGAATCAAGAAGACCTGCGACAAATGCTATCTACCTATCGCACGATTTATGCTAAACCAGCTAACGGCAGCATGGGGCGCGGGATCATTCGAGTTCGCAGTTCACCCGGAGGATACCAGCTCGCGTTCCCCGGAGGATTGCGCAAATCATTTGCTAGCATTCAGGGCTTACATCAGTATTTGCAAAAAAGGACAAAAGGCACATCCTATTTGCTGCAGCAAGGGTTACCGTTAATCGGCATCCAAGGACGACCGACAGACTTTCGTGTATTGGTACAAAAAGACCGAAAAGGCGAATGGTCCGTCACTTCCATGGTCGCTCGCCTGGGATTAAACAGCATTGTTTCCAATATATCCAGAGGTGGGCAAATGATGACTCCCCTTCAGGCGCTGCGAGTATGTGGACCACGGGCGAGCACGATACGACCATCCCCTCAAACGTTACACACAGTAGCACTTAAGCTCGCGATCCTTTTAGAAGAATCACTGCCTGGGCATTACGGAGAATTCGGAATTGATTTGGGAGTCGATGTCCATGGACGGGTGTGGCTATTGGAGGTCAACAGTAAGCCATCCAAGTCAGCCAAAACAGTTCCGTTGCCTGAGGGTGCCGAAGAGCTGCCTCGGCGCGCTCGCCCTTCTGTCGTTCGCATGCTGGATTATTCCGCCTTTCTAAGTGGTTTTCCCCGGACCATTCAACCACAAAAGCCCATAAAAAGAAAACCGAAGCGCAACAATAACAGGCGAAGGTGACCTATATGACAGCATCCGAGAGAAGTCTTGGCATCATGGCCCGGTGCCAAGGCTCCCACTTTGTAGACAAAGGGTACTATAAAAAGCTTACGCTCTATGGACGCAAGCACGGCATACGTGTCTTCGTTTTTTCACCACGTCAGGTTAACTTTTCCACCCGTATGGTAAAAGGCTTCGAATATCGCAATGGGTCCTGGCACGCGAAAGAATTCCCAATCCCAGCCTTTATCTATGATCGTTGCTTTGTGGGCCCATCTTATCGCCACTATAAACCATTTGTGGAAAAGTTGCAAAACGATCGCAACATTACGTTTTTGGGGCATGGTCTGTCTGGAAAATGGCAGGTGCACCAGATGCTCGCTAAGTCTCCTCTTCTCGCCCCGCTGCTACCACCTACTGAAATATTCTCATATCCTGTGCTTCAGGCAACCCTGGAAAAATACGGGGCAGCCATCATCAAACCAATGGCCGGAACTCACGGTATTGGCGTCGTGAGAATCAAAGAAGTACGCAGTGGCTATGAAGCTTCTGGACGAAACCGGGACAATCAACCTTTCACCAGGCGAATTCGTGACACTGCCGGATTAAAAAGTTTTGTGTCTGTCTTTACAGCCGGCCGCAAGTTCCTGGTACAGCCCTATTTGGAGTTGCATACCCCGGATGGTACCCCATTTGATGTCCGTGTTCTGGTTCAAAAAAACGGACTAGGTAAATGGGCGACAACTGGCAAAGCTGTGCGCCTGGGAGACAAACGCAGCATCACCTCCAATTTGCACGGAGGAGGGAAAGCAACACCTCTGGCCTCTTTCCTGCCCCTTCACTTCAAATCCGCAAAAGCGGCACGCATCGAGCAAACAATCAACCGAGTGGCGGAAGAACTTCCCCGTTTTTTGGAAGAGTCACACGGCAGACTCGTTGAGCTGGGAATCGATATTGGCATCGACACCGCAGGTAATGTTTGGATCATCGAGGTAAACAGCAGACCAGGGCGAACAGTTTTTCGAATGATTGACGACCCAACTGCACAACTACATTCGATTACTCAGCCTGTTCGCTACGCCCACTATCTCATGAAAGAGCGTGTAGGAGGTTAAAGCATGGAAACGTTCAGAATGCGGCTTCGCTTCCTTTCCAACCCCCGTATCAGTGGGATTATTCTGCCAGCTAGTCTCTTCCAAAAACTACAGCTACGGCAACGCCAGAAAATTAAAGTCTTGCTGGGTAAAAAGGAAGTAGTCGCAACTGTCTTACAAGACAAACGCTATCCGGATGCGAATGTCATAAAAGTGACGACGCTATTGCAATCAGAGCTGGGCATTCCTCACCCTGGCTTGATCCAGCTCAAACTAGAGGGTTCCGCGCTCCGGATCGGTCCTTCAATCGGGATCGTTACGACTGGCATCAGACGAGATCCCAAGCAGCCAATTGGCTCACGCACCTCGTTTTTTCAAAATTTGTTACAGGCACAAGAAGGGAAAGGCGTTTTCTACTATATATTTTCCCCAACCGATGTAGACTGGGAATCGAATACGGTCAAAGCGTGGTTTTTGCGCAGAAACAAATCAGGCAGCTACTTTTGGAAAAAGCATGTTACCGCCATGCCCGATGTCGTCTATGATCGTATTCCCTCTCGTTCAGCAGAAAAACATGAAGCCGTTCAGGAATTCAAGTATCGACTCGCCAGTTACCCCAATTTACCGATGTTCAATCAGGGCTTTTTCAACAAATGGGGCGTGCACCAACTGCTGTATCCGAATCCAGAAGTGAATGAGCATATCCCGGAGACTTATACCTCTCCTTCCCTTACAACGGTTCGAGACTTGCTGCGTAAATACCCTATCGTTTATTTGAAGCCCAAAAATGGAAGTCTCGGGTACGGCATTGTCAAAGTTGTTCGCCAGGCAGGCGGTGGCTTTACTGCCTCCTATCATACAGGCAGCGGCAATGTAAAAAAACAATTCTCCAAGCTGTCCAGCCTTTATCAGCATGTCTTCCGTAGTCGCCGCGTCAGTGCGTATCTGGCACAACAGGGCATTTCGCTCATGACATTCCATGGACGACCGTTTGATTTCCGTGTTCACTTGCATAAAAATCAACAAAACGAATGGGTCGTCTCCTGCACGGCAGCGAAGGTTGCTGGTTCCGGCAGCGTAACTACCCATGTACGCACAGGTGGAACTGTTATCCCTGGCGATGACCTGTTGCAGCACCTGTTTGGCAAACAAAAACCCCTCATGACTCAGCGCATTTCTGACGCGTCAATCCGACTCGCTACCGCAATTGAACTGGCAAAAGGGATTGATTTAGGAGAATTGGGGCTGGATATGGGAATTGATACACAAGGCCATGTCTGGATGTTCGAAGCGAATTCCAAGCCTGGCCGTTCTATATTCAAGCACGCCCGTCTCAAGCAGGCTGATCAGGAATCACGCAAGTTGCTCGTCGATTATAGCTGTTACTTGGCCAATTTCTAGTCGCACGCGATCTGTACCGTTTTTCAGGAAGGAGGAACACCATGCTTCAGCAGCGCTCCGGGTGGCTGACGATCCTCCCTAGCGGTAGATGGTTCGTACAGTTACCTCGGCTAGTCCTTAAACGCTCGCCAAAGCCACTGGTCGCCAGTCTCGGTCCCTTTTCTCATACGAAACGGATATACGCTGGTTTGCCCCGCGTGCAAGCAAGCCGTATTCGTACACGCATTAACTGGAAAATGGCGGACGACTCCCTGAAGCTTGGACCATTATTTGGCATATTGACCGTTGGTGAAGGGGCAACATTTTTAGGAAATCGCGAGAACTTCAAGGATATTTCTCAATCGGGAAAGCAATGGGGTGCACTCGTATATGTATTCACTCCACAAGGAATCAATTGGGAGAAGAAAAAAGTGCGCGGCTATTTGTACAACAATCGTCTAAACTCGTGGCAAGAGGTGATTCTGCCTTTCCCCCATGTGGTTTACAACCGAATTCCGACGAGAAAAGCAGAACGGCGTCCTGAAGTCCGAAGAACATTGAACCGCATCCATGAGATGCCAAATGTCACATTGTTTAATCGCAGCTTTTTTGACAAGCAACAGCTGTTTACGATGCTTGAGTCCCACCTGGAAGTGCAAGCTTTTCTACCGGAGACGAAACAGCTGGATACCTTGGCTCGCTTTCGAAGCTTTTGCACCGAACATCGCTTTGTCTACTTGAAACCCGTGCGCGGCAAAGCTGGTCAGGGAATCATGCGCATTGATTTCAAAAACGATAAGTGGTTCCTGCAACGGTTAAAGGAGCATAAGGCCATTACTCGCCGCTTTTCCAATTTGAATGACGTATGGAAGCATATTAGACTTCATGTCAAACAGCAGAAGTACATCATGCAGCAAGGCATCCGTCGTGCCCGCTACAACGGCAAACCTTTTGATGTGCGCGTCCTCGTACAAAAAGATGGTGAGGGTGAGTGGAGTGTAACCGGAGTTGGCATCAGAAGGTCTGGCTCGCAAAGCATCACTACACATGTGCCACGCGGCGGATCGATCCACTCGTTATCAACCGTTATGCAAGCCCTGTTTCATAATAATCACGAGCAAATGGAAAGACACATTCACGATACGGCGCTCGCCATCGCACGATCATTAAATGCAGAATGGACGGATTTGGCTGAGATGTCGATGGACCTTGGCTTGACAGAAGAAGGAAAGCTATGGCTCTTTGAAGCAAATGCAAAGCCGGAGAAATTCGATGAACCATCGATTCGACGATTGTCGTTAGCGAATTTGATCCACTACGCACAGCATGTCTCCCACTTGCAAAGCAAGCGAGGGAGTGCCGCAGGATAAGGGAGTCGAACAGCACTAGCTGATTCACAGACGACCTTGGTGCGATTTGCCCGTCAGGAAGGGGAACGGCGCGTCACCCAAGGACGACTGGCTGACGCGATTGACCCCCAGGCTGTTGGCTCATAATGGGTCAATCCTTCCTGGTTGTAGATAAACGCTACCGCAATAAGTGAATTGGCATGCTGGCTGCATGTGCGAGTAGCACTGAACAATGAGGCAAGTCTCACATTTTGATTTAAAGGAACATGCCGTCTAGACTCCGGCATGTTTTTTTCGTTTTAAATGCATGACCTGATCAACCTTGGAAAAAATACTCCATGGAGGTGGTCTTAACCATGACCTACACAAATAACAATATGATGCAATCCCAGCAACAACCGCAATTTTTTGGAGCAGTAGGCCCTGCAGGTTCGATGTTCCAACCAGGCTTCGCCGGAACAAACGTACAAGAAGTACAACATTGGAACCACGGCGGTCATGCCCAATCCATCGGAACTCCTTCATTGGGGATGTCCTCCGGTGGGGCACAAGCGATTTTCTCCCCAGGTTTTGCAAATACGAATGTCCAAGAAGTGAGACAACTAAATAACACTGGCTATCCACAACAACAACAGCAACAGCATTTCGGCTATGCTCAAAATCCAGCACTTCACTCGTTGCAAAACCAATCCACTGGCTATGCACAAGGCCAGCAAGCTGGCTACATACAAGCACAGCCTTCTTATCAGCAATCGGTTGGACAAGGCTCCATTTTCTCTCCAGGCTTTGCCGGCACGAATGTTCAAGAGGTTCAAGCCCGCAATCAAGTTGGCTATGGCGGCTACGGTGGACAAGCTGGCTATACGAATCAAGCAGCCTATCCGCCAGCGATGACTGGCAGTATTTTTTCGCCTGGCTTTGCCAATACCAATGTCCAGGAAGTTCGCCAGTTGAATAACACTGGCTATGGCATGTATGGGCAGCAAGGTCAGTTACAACAATCTCAGTTACAACAATCTCAGCTGCAACCACAGGCATATGCCAATCAGGGGTACAGCAATCAGGCTGGCGCAGGAGCACAAGCAATTTTCTCTCCTGGCTTTGCAGGCACGAATACGCAAGAGGTTCAACAATTGAACACCCCAGGCCAAATGGCTCCTCACACAGGCTCCATTTTCCCTGGCACATTCTAAACGAGAAAAGCGTGACCATCCATCGCGACGGTCACGCTTTTTATTATGGGAGACCGTTCAGCGATCTACCTTTTCCCAAATCGCCTGATACACGGCGTGCAAATCTTGCAAACTCTGTTCATCCACTGTAAAAATGATGCTGCCAAACACGTAGGCATCCTTCTGCACGCAGGACCATCCATCCCCGGTTGGTTGAAACTGCGCCTCCACACACGCCTCTGTCTGATCCAGCAGTTGCCGTACCGCTACATGCTTTTCCAACAATGGTCGATAGTTTTCCATCACTTGCGCAAGCCGTTCATCCTGACGCGCCAGCCGATACAGGGCAAGCTCAATCTGGAGCCAGCAGGTCACATAAAAATGGAACTCCAAAAATAACGTGTGTACAGCTGCACGGATTTTGTCATGGTCACCCGTTTCCAAGGCTGCACGTGCTTCCTGCTTTTTCTCCTGAATCAGATCAAAATGACTGACTGCTCCACGGTAAAACTTGCGCACCACGTTGTACAACATCTTCGGTGTACGCGGCGGAAGATTTCGATGTCGGTTTTGCACATCTCGCATGGCTTGTTCTCCTCTTTCCGACACTCGTTTTCTTCTATTGTACAACAATGATGGCAGCTTACTCTTTCCCGTTTTTCCAGTAGTCATAGGCATGAATAGCGAGCCCCCAATAAGAGGAGTATCGATCCAGCACTTTTGTCACCAGATCCAGCTGCCGGTCCATTTCGCCCATGCCTTCCTCGTGAAAGGTAATCCCGTTCCCTTCGTGACTCTCTTTCGTTTCCACGGCGACGACCAGCTTTTTCTGGAGGCTCTCTGCGTACTTCATCTGATTTTCAACCAAGCCAATGATGCCAGGAGCGCGATCGCGAAAGGCCATCAAGGTCGTATGATCAAGCTGTTTGATCATCCAATGCGAAAACGGCAATTCCGGCTGACCCGGAGTTGGTGTCTTGTCCAGCCATGCGGCGAGATCGACGCTTGCTTCCAAGGATGTTTCTTTCTTGGTCTCTTCGACAAATGCTTCGATGTTACCCATCCATTGGCGTAAAACTGCCTCTTTATCCTCGCGCCAGACAGGAAGGACATACGGCTCAATGTCTAAGTGAATGCCGTGAAACTGCTCTTCTGTCGAGACAGCCTCATTGTAGGCTTTCACCCAATTCACGAGCTTCATGATCTTGCTCCGACTTTCAGACAGAGCCCAAATCGGATGGCCCCCCATCGCATGAACCTCGATACCCGCTTCACGAGCCTCTTTCACGAAATCGCGATAATAAGAAATCGGCTGCTCCAAATCTAGACGCACATAGAGGAGATTCAACCCGTTTTGTTCTGCAAAGGAGAGAATTTCCTCCTTTTCCGTGTCAATCAATTCTGCACGCCATATGTAGGTGCCTTTGTAGCGTTGCTTCGTTGCCGGGGGCAATGGAGCCGCCTCCTTCCAGTAGCGATAATCGTGGATCGCGACACCAGAGAAGGACGGATGCTGTGCCAAAAGGGCAGGTAATTGCTCTAATTGCTGTTGCATGAGAGCCGGACCTTCCTCTGCAAAAGAAGCGTGGTCTTCATCAAGCAGCTTCATATTCACAGCAACCAAGACACGCTTCTCTAATTCATCCGCTTCTTTCATTTCCTGATCAATCAAATTCAGGATGCCGTTTTGACCTGACAGTGTGTCACGATACGCCATGATACATACCGTATCAAACTGACCTATCATCCATTTGGACAGAGACATGTCTTCTTGTCCCGGAACAGGAATATCGTCCAGCCAAAATGGAATGGCTGCACTGGAAACCAATTCCTCATCTTCTGACACCTCGGCTGTGAACGCCTGCACATTGGCTTGCCATTCCCGAATAATCCGCTTCTGATCGTTCTCCCAAAACGGCAGGAGATACGGCTCGATGTCTAGCTGAATCCCGCGAATTCGCTCATTCTTCTGGGCTTCACGGTTGTAGCTTTTTACCCAGTGGACGATATTCATCATCCGCTTTTCATTGCTTTTGAGTGCCCATGCGGGATGACCAGCAACCGCATGTACCTCGATTCCCATCTCTGTCGCTTCGCGGATAAAATCGCGGTAGTATTCATAGGGCTTGTTCATTTCGATTCGCAAGTAGACGAGATTAATATCGTTCCTTTTGCAGAAATCGAGAATCTCTTGTTTCTCTCTCCCGATCATTTCGGATTGCCAGATCCACGTTGCTTTACTCTTCTTCTCCGCGGGGGAAAAGCCGAACAGAAAGCCGACCGTCAGGCAGAGAACACTCAAATAGATGCGCGCAGCTTTCATTCGTCAAAGTTGCTCCTCTCGTTGACTTGCGTGCTTCCAGCTCTCGTAATCATGGATCGCACTTCCCGCAAACGCCGGATTGTTTGACAGCTCCTCCTGTAAAATGGCCAACTGGTTATTCATCTCTTTTGTGCCTTCTTCATAAAAGCTCACATGAGCGCCTTCCATCGTTTCCATGATGTTGACGCCAACAATGACCGACCCTTTTTTGCGTACATTGGCATCATCGACGATCTTTTCTACGATTTCGACGATCCCATTTTGCCCAAGGGCTTGATTGCGGTAGGCCATTAATGTAATACTGTCGAGTCGCTGCACCATCCAGTTGCTCACTTTTTCATCGCTGCCAGGAACGTTTACGGAGTCGATCCAAAAAGGCAAGTCGGCACCGACAGCAAGATCCGTATCCTTCTTCGTCTCCGCTGCCAAATAACTGACATTCTTCAGCCATTGCCGGACGATTTCTGCCTGGTCTTCCTTCCATGCAGGCAACAAATACGGCTCGATATCGACGTGAATCCCCGAGAATTGTTCATTTGGCTTGGCACTTCGATTGAACGCCTTCACCCAGGAGATGAGATCGTCGATACTCTGTCGATTCGCTGTTAACGCCCAATTTGGGTCACCGCCAAGCGCCTCTACCTTGATGCCTGCCTGGTTGGCTTTTTCAATGAAGGTACGATACGTCTCTGGCGCAACTGCTGCTGGTTCAACGTGAAGATAGATCAGGTTGATGTCATTTTTCTCGGCAAACTCGATCATTTCATCGGTTTGGGTCTTCATTTGCTTGGCATCCCATATCCAGGTTGCTTTTGTCAGGGCGGAGCGGGTGCTTGCCAACGACAGCATGATGATCGAAGTCACTGTCACAAGAAGCAATGCTATCCAAAGCCAGCTATATCGACGAAGTACCTGCATCAGCGCTGGTCGATACCGTACTGCTGTGTCGTCGCTCCCACTCCAGCAAAAGCCCGCTCACCAAACGTACTACCGTCAACCGCTGAAAACGGCGGAATTCTCGTGTAATCCTCGATGCTCTTGTTTTTGACCAACGCGTTCGGACCGATCTGGCAGCCTTCACCGATCTGTGTGTCGCCAAAAAGGCAGGTTCCCGGATAGAGCACTGTATCACGCCCGATCATTACGTCCGAATCGATGTACGTCGAGCTCGGGTCTATCATCGTCACTCCGTTTCGCATATGAAAATCGTTGATTCGCTTGCGCATCAGCTGTTCCAAATCTGCGAGCTGCACACGATCATTGACGCCATTGCCTTCTGCGGGATCATCCGTTGCAAACGCCGCTACCAAATGACCTTGCTCTTGCAATAGCCCCAGAACGTCCGGCAAGTAAAACTCCCCTTGCGCGTTTTCGTTTGAGACCATCGGCAGCATCGAAAACAGCTTTTGATTGTCAAAGCAAAAGATTCCGGTGCTGATCTCGTTCACCTTTTTTTGGCCCAAGGTCGCGTCTTTTTCCTCGATAATTTTCCGGACATCGCCGTTCTCGTCGCGAATGATCCTGCCATAGCCTGTAGGCTCGTCCACAATGGATGTCAAAACCGTGGCTGCTGCTTGTTTGAGCTGATGATACTCGAGCAAGCTTCGCAGCGTCTGTTCTTGTACGAGCGGTGTATCGCCATTCATGACAATCGTTATGCCATCCTGCGCCCCGAGAATTTCATGGCTCATCCAAACTGCATGAGCAGTTCCTAGCTGTTCCGGTTGATACGCATACTGAACACGGTTTTTCAGCTGTTCTTTGACCACTTCGGCTCCGTGACCGACAACGACGACCAAATGCCGAAGTGATAATGGTTCCAATGTTTCTACGACATGCTCAATCATCGGCTTCCCGCAGATTGGATGCATGACCTTGTAGAGCGAAGATTTCATTCTGGTTCCTTTTCCTGCTGCGAGTACTACTGCATGTATGTTCATCCTATCGCCTCCGTCTTGGTCAGCTCCCCTTTTGCAAGCTGACCTTGTTGGATTTGCTGATCGAAGTATGGTTTCAATTCATAGGTCAGTGTGTCAATCATCATGCTCAAATTAATGTCT
Source organism: Brevibacillus sp. HB2.2 (assembly GCF_013284275.1). Lineage (NCBI taxonomy): Bacteria > Bacillati > Bacillota > Bacilli > Caryophanales > Paenibacillaceae > Brevibacillus > Brevibacillus sp. HB2.2. The sequence goes on along the minus strand of NZ_JABSUV010000041.1, from coordinate 25,293 downwards.
TTCCTCTGCACGCCCAGCTGATAGGCCTGAAGCATAATCTCCAGTAATTTCTCCTGATTCAACGTCCGCTTCGAGGTGTTCATTCATCTTTCCCCCTTATTTGAATGTCTCTACCTTTCTTACGACAGACGTTTGTGTTTACTCAACTGTTACACTTTTGGCCAAATTTCGTGGACGATCTACGTCATTGCCGAGCGCAACAGAAGTGTAATAGGAAATGAGCTGGAGGGGGATCACACCTAACACCGGTGTAAACAAGGCATCTGTCTGCGGAATCAGGCATACATCATCAACCGAGCGATGCAGCTCTACATGTCCATCTAAGGTAATACCGAGAACCTTTGCTCCTCGGGCTTTTACTTCTGTAATATTACTGATCATTTTCTCATGCAGCTCATCCTGTGTAGCCAAGGCGATGACTCTCGTTCCCTCTTCGATCAGCGCCAGTGTGCCGTGCTTCAGCTCCCCTGCCGCATACGCCTCCGAGTGAATGTACGAGATTTCCTTCAGCTTGAGCGAGCCTTCCATCGATACGGCATGGTCGAGTCCTCGTCCAATGAAAAACAGATGCTGCTCGTCCTTGATCGATTCAGCGAAATGACGTATCTCATCCGCATGTTCGAGAATATGCTCGACTTGATCCGGGAGTGCGGTCAGTTGTTGAAGCAGTGAGGCACGGGTGTTAGCATCCAGTGTCCCCTTCGCTTGCGCCAAATAAATGCCAAGCAAGTAAAACGCAATCAGCTGCGACGTATATGCCTTCGTAGAAGCAACCGCGATCTCCGGACCTGCATTTGTCGTAATCACGTCATCGGCGTCACGGGCAATCGAGCTTCCGACTACATTGGTAATCGCGAGTACCGCTGAGCCATTTCGTTTGGCTTCACGCATGGCTGCCAATGTATCTGCTGTCTCCCCTGATTGACTGACGGCAATCGTGAGCGTATTGGGCTGAAAGAGTGGGCGACGGTAACGAAACTCCGACGCTACATCTACTTCTACCGGAATTTGTGCCAGTCGCTCGATCACATGCTTGCCTATCAAGCCTGCATGATAAGCGGTACCGCATGCGACAATGTAGATTTTCTCCACACGCTTGGCACTCTCTTCTGATAACTGAAGAGTAGGGAAAATAACCTTTTGCTCGGTAGTATCGATTCGGCCTGTCATTGTATTGCGCAGGGCACGCGGCTGCTCGTAAATTTCCTTTTGCATATAATGCGCAAAGCCGTCTTTTTCCGCTTGTTCCTTGTCCCACTCAATCCGCACCAGCTCTCGCTCGATTGGCTCCGTCGTATCCAGACGCATGACGTGAACGGAATCTTTGGTCAGAATCGCCAGGTCTCCGTCTTCCAAAACGTACACATCACGCGTATGCTCCAGGATCGCCGGGATATCAGAGCCAATGAAATTTTCATTCTCCCCTACCCCGATAATCAACGGGCTCGCCATACGAACCGCAATCAGCTTGTCAGGCTCATGCTCCGTCATCACACCGAGGGCAAAGGCTCCGCGAATTTTGCCAGCAACCTTCTGCACTGCCGCAACCAGGTTGTTATCGTATTCCTGCGCCAAAAGATGCACGATGACCTCCGTGTCCGTCTCCGAAGTAAACGTCACACCTTTTTCGATCAACTCCTGCTTGAGATCCAGATAGTTTTCGATAATGCCGTTATGCACGATCGAAAACTTGCCAGACTGATCAAAGTGAGGATGAGAGTTTTCGTCAGATGGTCGTCCGTGTGTCGCCCAGCGCGTATGACCAATACCGATAGAGCCCTGCAAGCCGGACTTTTGGGTTTGGCTCTCCAGTACGTCAATTCTGCCTTTTGCCTTGCGAATGCCGATCGTTGCTCCGTCACAAATCGCAATGCCAGCGGAATCGTAGCCCCTATATTCCAGCTTTCGCAGCCCATTGATAAGAATCGGCTGCGCTTCCCTGTTCCCGATATATCCCATAATTCCGCACATGTCTTTGGTTCCTCCCTTGTTGCGTATAATGTTGCGACTTTGTATTATGCGAGCAAGCTGACGACTTCCTTCTCCTGCTTGATAGCCACGGAGGTTCCGATGCGATACACATTCGGATTCGTGATGCCCTCAAACGCATTTCGTGTATCGATAATAGCCACTCCCAAATCCGCCAGCTCCTGATAGGCAAAGCATTGGTGATTCGTAATGAGCACCATGCAATCGTAAGTCTTGAACGCCTCGTAGTCATTGGCAATGGAATGGACGATCTCCCCTTTTTTATTCACAAAGCTCTGCGCATACGGGTCGTAATAGTCAACCGTCGCTCCGCTATTGGTGAATAGCTCGTAAATCTCCAGCCCAGGTGATTCCCGCAAGTCATCGACCTCCGGCTTGTAGGCCATGCCAAGAATCAAGATGCGCGAGCTGTTAATCGCTTTGGCGTAAATATTGAGTACCTGTGCTGTCTTGTTTCGCACATAGTCCGGCATGTTGTCGTTAATCGACTGGGCGATCTCAATAAATTGACTGTGAAAACGAAAGCCCTTGGCCTTCCACGACAAATACATCGGATCGAGCGGTATGCAATGCCCACCGATTCCGGGTCCCGGGTAAAATGGCATGAACCCGAAAGGCTTGGTCGATGCGGCCTTGATTACTTCCCAAACATTGATGCCCATTCTGTCGCACATCATCGCCATCTCATTCATGAAGGCAATATTGACGCTACGGAAGGTGTTTTCCAAAAGCTTGGACATCTCCGCCACCTTTGGCGAGGAGACTGGTACGACAGTTTTGACCAGACTGCCATACAAGAGTGTGCCTAACTCCATGCAACGTTCTGTCGTCCCGCCGATCACCTTTGGCGTATTGTACGTACTGTATTTGCGATTGCCCGGATCGACCCTCTCTGGCGAGTAGCAGAGGAAAAAATCGATGCCAGCCCGGTAGCCCAGCTTTTCAAATTCGCGCTGGATCAGCTCCTCCGTTGTTCCCGGATAGGTTGTGCTCTCCAGTGTAATGAGCATTCCTCTTTTCATGAATCGCTTGATTTGCTCGACAACGTTTATAATGTAAGAGGTGTCCGGGTCCTGATTGGGACTGAGCGGTGTCGGAACGCAAATGCTGATCGCATCCAGCTCTTCGATTACGCTATAATCAGTCGTCGGAAAAAAGCGGTTGGTCGCGAGGCATTCCTGCAAGGTTTCATTAGAAATATCCTGGACGTAAGACTCTCCTCTTTTCAGGCTCTCGATTTTTCCACCATGCAAATCGATTCCGATTACGGTATAACCGCTCTTGATCGTCTCTACGGCAAGCGGCAGCCCTACATACCCAAGCCCAATGACACCCACTCTCGCTGTCTTTCGTTGAATCTTCTGTTGCAGTTCCTCGTATCTCGCCATCCTCGTTTCTCTCCCTTTCTCTTTCTAGAATTATGAAATCAGCCTTTTCACCCTGGCTTCCAGCTCTACCGGGGAGAATGGCTTCGTAATGTAGTCAGATGCTCCCATCGCAAACGATTTTTGCACATCTTCTTCCAGACGTTTGTCTGTAAGCACCATAATCTTGCTCATGGAAGCGCTGATATGCTTGATTTTTTCCATGAGCTGGTATCCATTGAGGATAGGGAGATTCAGGTCGGTAATCACGAGATCAGGAGCGACCTCCTGATATTTTTCCATGCCATCCATTCCGTCATTGGCTACTGTAACGAGATACCCTTTGCGCTGAAAGTAGATGCTCAAAAACTCGTTGACAGTCTCATCATGGTTAACCAGCAAAATACTTGCCGGCTCTTCTCTTTGAGCGGGATTCTGCTCGTAAATCTTGATCTCCCCGTGAGCGCCTGGCTCTCTCATCTCTTGGATCATCCGCATCAGCATTTGACCGGACGAGCGGGAGCTTTCGGGAAAACTCGCAATCAACAGGCTGCCCGCAAGCAGTTTGTGCTCTTGCAAATAGTCTTTGACACGCAAAGCATAGAAATGAGTGTTCGAAAGCTTCTGTCCTTCAAGCAGGATTCCGAAGAGCTGCTTGTTTTTGTCATACGCGTAGTGCAAAGCAATATCGGATCCGTCTCCTGAACTGGTGCCCAGGTCTTGCTTGATCAGCTCCATTGACTCTTTTGTGAGGTTTTTGCAAGCCGCTAGAATAACCCCACACGCCAATTGTTTCTCTTCCATCTTGCTCAGATGCTCGTAAAAAACAGGTACGAGATTACTCATGATCTAGCCTCCAAACTTGAAATGTTTTCGCTGCCCTTCGTCTGCCAGCTCGTCCGCGTCATCGTTCCCCAGGAGTTGTTGTTGCGCAAGTATTCAATATGACCGAGGAATCTCCAGATGACCCCGATTTGCCGATAGCCGAAGAACATCAGAATCGTATAGAAAAGCATTTTGACGATGTCCTGAAAGCGTGGATACCGTCGAAACGCGATTTCCTCCAGCAATAAGGAGCCAATACCAAGCAGCATGCCATACAGCACATTGAGCAAGCCGTAGAGTAAGAGGACATAGCCGTTGGTCATATCCAGTAAGGTGTAACCGATGAGAGCCAGTAGACCCGTGATGCGGAAGTATGGATTCAAGGTTTCAAACAGGATATTGAACGGTAGCGTGAGCATCCCGAACAGCTTGTACTTGGGGCGGAACGCCATATGTCTGCCGTACTCAATCATGTTTTTCAGATTGCCGCGTCCCCATCTGCGCCGTTGACTGCCCAAAATTTTGAGTGTATCCGGCGCTTGCGTCCAGCAGACCGCATCGGGGCAGAATGCCACTCGGTACGGCAGCTTGTTTTCCAGCATGTACTTGTGCAGCTTGATGATGATGTTCATGTCTTCACCCGGATACCCTTCGCGATAGCCGCCTACCTTGATGATGTAATCCTTGCGAAAAACACCGAACGCACCTGAGACGATAATCAATCCGTTGATTGCACTCCAGCCGATCCGTCCCCCGAGAAACGCCTTGAGGTATTCGACAGATTGCATCATCGGCAAAAATTTGTCTGGCAGACGAATGTCTTTCACGACACCGTCTTCGATCTTGCAGCCGTTGGCAATGCGGATATCTCCGCCGATAGCCACTGTTTCATCCGGGTTTTCCATATACACCTTCGCAATGCGAATCAGCGCGTCTTTTTCCAGCAAGGAATCTGCATCAATGGATGCGATCAACGGATAGTGGGAGAGATTGATCCCCGCATTAAGCGAGTCAGCTTTTCCTCCGTTCTCTTTGTCGATCAAATACAGATTCGGAAAAGCCGGATTGTGGTAGATTCCCCTGATGTTCGACGTATGCAAAAGCGGCTGCACTGGCATGTGCTCGGAGTAAACCAGCGAAAACTCGTCAATCAGTACCTGCAAGGTAGCATCCTTCGATCCATCGTTGACCACGAGTACCTCGTAGCGCGGATAGTTCAAAGATAAGAGCGACCTCACATTTTCAATAATCGTCAGCTCCTCGTTGTACGCTGGCACGAGAATCGAAATCGGCGGAACGTGCTCAGAGCCTGAAAGTGTCTGGAATCTCGAATAGATGGAGCTTTTTAAAATTCCCATGATGCTCTTGAATGAGAACAGCATGATGATGAAGTACAAAGAGTTGATCGCGATGACGTAATAGACCGCAAACACCCCGTAGTAAAGTAGAAAATCTCTCATGGCAGCCTCCTTTCGCTCTATCTTTCCAGCGCCTGAACCGTGGAGATCGTTTTGCGATACGACTTGCGGTACAGATGCAGCTTTTCGTTGTATTGCAGGAGCTTCTCTGTCGCGGTTGCTGTTGCACCCTGTAGAACCAGCTTCTCTTTTTCCAGCTCCTCCTGGATCACTTGATGAGCCATCTCGCTCTTATGACCGTTTCTCTCTTCCTGCAAAATTTCACACAGGGCAGCAAAGCCTTCGACCTCCAGCTGCGCCAAACTGCGTGCACTGTGATGACGAACCCACCAGTTCGCATCGCCAACCGCCTTTTTTAGCGAGGGAATGTACGTATGCAATTTCAGTGAGCCGATTGCCTTCGCTGCCATTGCCCGAATTTCCCAATCCTTGTGATTCATAAAATCCGTGAGTGTCTGCTCATTCATATAGCGGATATCCCGACACATGAGCTTGACTGCCTTGATTCGGACTTCCTTGTCAGGCGATTGAATGAGCTGGTATAGCGCAGGCTCAATGCCAGGCTGGGCATGCACGGCGTAGCCAATCAGTCCGATTTTGACCAGTTCAGCATCGGAATCTTGTAAAAACTGTGCAAAAAGTGGTGCTGTATCCACCTGCGAATCACTGATGATGTCCACGATGAGCTGGTGGACATTGTTCTTCGCTCGGACAACGTGGGTCGCCATTTCCCGCAAATCTTCAGTATTGCGTGCACATTTGGCGACAGAGCGTGCAATGATAAAAACACTGGTGTCATTCGTGTTTTTTTGCAGGAGGGTCATGAGAGCAGGTACAGCGAGCTTGGAGCGCATGATCCCCAAATTGTAAGCGGCATCCACTCTCGTCCATTTCCACTTGCCATTTAGTCTTTGCATATCCAGCTCTACGAGTCCCATATCCTCGCAAAGCCAGATCAGCTTGTCCCGATGAATGCCTGTGAAGCACTCCATCAGCTCAAACAGCTTTTTCTGAATGATTTGCTTTTCTTTTTGCGTCACATCGCCATAAGGCACCTGCAAGCGCTCCTCTTCTTCCCCGTGTGCTTGCAGGTAAACGAAGTAATCGCGATATTTTTCCAGACAGCGCATGGTCTGTTTCTCCACCGAAATGTTGCGTAGCTTCAGTGCGAACAAGACAAGCAAGCCTAGTACTGTCAATCCACATAGCGCGTACAGAAAAACAATTGCCGTCGCCAATGGTGTTTGCACGTTTGCCACTCTCCTATCCAATCAAGGCTGAGTCCCGGTCTTCATCGGAGCCTCAATCTCGTGGAATGCTTTTTTTAGTATGGAATAGCTCTGTTTTTTGCGTTCGTGATAACCGACCTGCTCCCAGCCTTGCCATGTATACATCGGGAGCTTCGTCAGTGCATAAGCGTTTTGTCCGACGATTTGTTTCGTCGCTGTATCCACGAGGAACGGCAGGATACGTATGCCTTTCGTCGTCTTCGTCGTGAAGCTTTTGCCTTCATCCTCATAGCTCATGACGGACAAGGAGCTCGGGTCTGTAAATCCAAGCAGCATCCACGGCACTCTCAGCTCTACCACTTTTCCCTTCGCTTGCCACGAGGTTCGTGAGTCGTACTGCGGGTCTTGGGCATCTGTCGTTCCCCGGATCAGCTTGCCGACCTCGACTTCCTCCAACGGATAGTACTTCTTGCTGTCTGGCGGCTCCATCTCGAGGCTAACGGCCAGCTTCCACGGCTTGAATATCCCGGAATCGTCTTTTTTCTCCTCTTCCTTGACCGCAAGCATGCCGTAGCGTTTTCCGTATAAGCGTGCATGAAAGTCGTAATTGGCAGCGATTTGAATCTGGCTTTCGTCTGTTTTTCCCAACGCGATCAACATCTCTAGCCCCTCATCCAGTGTCAGGCCGGGAAGCTGCACAGCATGCTTGTTCCCGCCAGGAAGCGTATCAACACCTACATAGAGCTGTTGTTTAGCCGGGTCAAACTCTTCCTTCAACTGAGTAAGGAAATAAACGTACCCTTCATCGTGTGTCATCCAGATTTCGTCGACACCCGGAACTTGAACATCGAGGCGTTGCTTCTCTTCCGGCACGAGCTGATCCCAATCTGTGCGATTCCCATCGATGGTCAGCACGCCTTCTTTGTTCGGGTACATGCCGAGGACTCCAAACAGAGACTCATTGGTCAATACGTTGATCCACAGGGAGCGCCGATCTTCCGGCAACTCAAATCGCATGGTGTTCCATGTTTTTTTGAACCACTCGTCCTGCCAGACAAATACGATTGCTCCCGCATACCCTTCTTGATGGATTTCTTGCAAAAGCTCGGCATCAATCTCTCCCTGCTGCTTTTCTGAATGACCACCCTGATTGCGCCCCAAATTTCCCAGATGGGCGACTCCCACCGATGCCGGGACCCCGAATTCCGTCACCATGATCGGCATGTTTTTGTGATACTGCTTCAGTTGTCGCAAATACGCTTTGTACGTATCGATTTGCCCTGCATCGTTCTTCAACTGTTGCAGAGTAGTGTCGTAGCGGAAGAAATCCGGATAATACGGGTACACGTGATAGGAAGCGAAGTAGCCTGCCTCCCACTGTGTTGGCTCTATATGGGTAGAATCGACACTGACCAAATCTTCATGATGGATCGGCTCTCCCGGATGCGATAAGGGGTCTGTTGTCACCCAATTGGTGAAAGTCATCGGATGCTGCCAACCGTATTTGCTCTCCTCCGTTGCGACGGTATCCACCATTTCAGCAATCCATGTCTCAAAAGCGGTTGCATTCGGTGTCGCGTGGAAGTACTTCCCTTGATAGGGTGCCACTTTTTGATGCAGGCGGTTGGTGTTTTTCACCATCACGGGGTCCCACTCGGTCCCTGTGTGCCAGCCGATCAAGTATTTGCCCGCATTGGCACGGTATGTACCACTTGCCTTTCCCGGTTTTTCCGGCAGGGTGATGTCTCCGTAGACAGCGCCGACTGCATCCTTGATTTCCTGCCGAAACTCCTCGCGAATCTCTGGCAAATAGGCGTCTTTCTTTTCAATCAACAGCTCTTCTGGACTCCAAATGCCCTGCATCAAATAGAGAGGATCCCCTTCTTTTCGCCGATTGTAATCGACCAGTGCTTCATAAAAGACAGGAGAATGGATCGTATACACACGAATGACGTTCGCTCCCATCTCGTCGATCATCGCGAACCAGCGCATGTAATCCTCTCTCGTTATGGGAAGCTCCCCCGGATAATGACCCGGTAGCGATGCCCCCAGATTGACACCTTTCGCAAAAAAGGGCTGCCACTTCTGATTCTGATAGACTTCGAACAGCTCACCATTCGTACGAAATTTTAATTGAGCACCTGTAGTCGTCTCCATGCTTTCGACACGATCTGCTGCCCAAAACCACCAGAAAGCACTTGCCCCCACCACGATCAGCATGGTCAAGCTCATCCAGCGCCATCTTTTCTTTTTTGTTGGCTCCATTTCTCGTCAACCTCCGATATGTTGCCACGTCACAGTCATTGTAAACATAGGGAGCAAATCGTTCCCATAGACAAAATTCACTATTGTGTCTTTTTCAGATTTGTCATGAAAATGTAATATTGGGAGGGATTCGCCTCCATTGTCCTACGTTTTTTGGAGGGAAGTCCTGCAACCGGGACGGTCTTCTGACCCACATTTTTTGCCAACTAGGTACAATTGCTCCTTCCTTTTTTTTCCTTTTTGCTCGTAAAAATGGTAGGTTGCTACTATTTGAACGGCGTTAGATTTTTTCGATATAAGGGATTATTTACAAAAAGAATACAAAGTGTTTCGAAGCTTGATTATGAGGAGGGTTTGTTTATAATAGACATAAAAGATCTATAAAGGTGGTAATCGAACATGAATCAACTTATCGATGTAGGGATTATTGGTGGAGGACCAGCAGGTATGAGTGCCGCTCTCGCACTTGGCAGAGCAAGAAAAAGAGTCGTCGTTATCGATGAAGGCCGTCCGCGCAATCGTGTTACACGTGAGTCGCATGGCTTTCTTACGAGAGACGGCATCACTCCGAGCGAGTTTCGTCGCATTGCAAGAGAGCAAATAAGCGCCTACCCTTCCGTTCACTTTGTGGAGGACACAGCGGCAACGATCACGGGGCACGATGGAAATTTTCTCATAACGACTGCACAGGGAACGACTTATCAAAGCAAAAAGCTACTGTTCGCAGTGGGAATGAAGGATCTTCCTTTACCTGTTAACGGATTAGCAGAAGTGTATGGAAAAAGTGCTTTTGTCTGCCCTTATTGCGATGGATGGGAATTACGCGACCAACCACTTGTCTTGATAGCAAGCGGAGAGAAAGCATTGCACTTGGCAAAAGTCCTATCTGGTTGGACTAATCATTACACCCTCTGCACCAATGGACCAGATGAATTCACGGAAGAACAAAGGTTGGAGCTGTTGCAGCATCGCGTTCCTGTCTTTGACTCCCCGATCGAGCGGATTGTATCTGTCGATGGGAAGGTGCAACGTGTTGAGCTTACAGATGGCAATAGCATCTCGTGCACAGGGATCTTTTTTGCTCCCAAGCTCGTGGCCGGATCTGACTTGCCACAAGCATTAGGCTGCCAGGTAACGGAAGCCGGAACGGTTATCGTCGACACCTTTGGGAAAACGAGCGTACCGGGTGTCTACAGTGCAGGCGATGCAGCAACTACCCAATACCAAGTGATAACTGCTGCTGCTCTAGGCTCTGCGGCTGGAATGAGCATCAACAACGAACTGCTTGTAGAGGCATGGAATCGTCAAAGCTAGCTCTATCCCTCCGCGTTCTTTCTATTAAAAAAGGAAGGACAATCCCTCCGACTGTAATAGACGGGTGGGATTGTCCCTCTTCTTTCTATATAGAAGCAATGCTCTTTCTTTAATTACAGCGTCTTCTGTCCTGGCTTCCAATTCGCCGGGCACAGACCGCCAGCTTGCAGGGCTTGCAAAATACGAGTTGTCTCTGTCACGCTGCGGCCCACGTTCATGTCCGTTACCACTTGGTAGCGCAGAATGCCGTCTGGATCGATGATGAACAAGCCACGATGAGCTGCACCAGTCTCTTCATCAAGAACGCCATAAGCTTGTGCCGTCTCTTTTTTAAAGTCGCTCGCGAGCGGGAAGTTTACTTCACCAATGCCGTTTTCATCGCGCGGTGTTTTGATCCATGCCCGGTGCGTATGTACACTATCCGTGGATACACCCAATACTTCGCAATCCAAATCTTCGAACTCTTCCATGTTGTCACTAAACGAAGTTACCTCTGTCGGGCAAACGAACGTGAAGTCGAACGGCCAGAAGAACAAAATCAGCCATTTTCCTTTGTAATCAGCCAGCGACACACGTTCTTCCAGTGTCTCGAGGTTTTTGGTCGTGAGCATATGAAAGTCAGGTGCCGGTTTTCCTACTTGAAGTTGTACAGTTTGCTGTGTTGTCATTGTTGTCATGATACATCTCTCCTTTTATATGGTAACTGATGAAATTTACTTCGCAGCCTCTTCCAATACTGCCAGTGCTTTTTTGATACGCGTCGGGTTGAAGCCCAAAACTTGCTTCTCACCAATGACTGTCAAAGGAACAGACATCACGCCTAAACGGCTCAGCTCCTGGAAGTACTCTTCTTTTTCATCGATGTTTCGCTCTTCGAAAGAAATGTTTTGTTCTGTCAAATACGATTTTAATTGCTGGCAGAAATTGCAATGTGTGCTGGAGTATACGATTGCTTGAGCCATGTTTGTTTCTCTCCTTTTTCTTCTATTTGTACTGTGGAACAACTTTGGAGCGCTTGTTGATGTATTTGTCTACAGCCATAGCCGCAATGGCACCGTCTGCCGCAGCGACAACCGCTTGCTTCACAGGTGTTTTGCGTACCTCACCCGCTCCAAATACGCCTGGAACAGAAGACTGCATGAACTCATCTAAAATCATAAATCCTTCCTCATCGAGGGGAACTTGCCCATCCAAGAAATCGGTACCCGGCTTGCTGCCTGACAGGAAGACGAAAACCCCGTCTACGGACAGCATTTCTTCCGTTCCTTCTGCTGTGCGAATGCGCAACCCTTCGACTGACTTCTCTCCCACAATTTCTAATGGGCGGGTACGAAAATGTATTTCCGTGTTCGGCAGCCGAGGTGGTTCATCTACCCCTTGAAGATCAGCGCGCGGCACCAAGAAAGTGATTTTGTCCGTAAATTTGGTCAGCGCATGCGCTTCTTCCAATGCTTCCTCCGTATCACCGATGACCGCAACATGCTTGCCTTCATAAAAAGCTCCATCGCATGTCGCGCAAGTGCTCACGCCTCGTCCGAGCAATTGCTCTTCTCCTGGAAGCATACGGTTACGTCCTTTGGAACCAGTCGCGACGATCACGGCCTTCGCTTGGAAAGTACCATGAGCCGTGAAGATGCTTTTTTCCTCATCCTCTACATCTACCGCAGAAATCGTAGTCTGAATGAATTCTGCACCGAAGCCCTCCGCTTGTCTGCGCATTTTATCCAATAGTTCTTTCCCTGTCATCTCGCCTTCTACCCCTGGGTAGTTGGCGATTTTATGTGTCAGGGCAAGCGCACCAGTTCCGGGTGCCTTATCAATGACGAGCGTCTTTAGATTTCCACGAGCTGTATATATGGCAGCAGAAGCACCAGCTGGTCCTCCGCCGATGATGATGACATCATACATGAACGGCCCCCCCTTTTCTTATTATCAAATTATAATTATTATCAACTAGGAACAATTATCATTGTACTTGATATAATTTTAAAGTCAATATCTTTTTATAATAATTTTAAATAAGAGTGATAAGACTCGTCACACTCAGCCCCCGCATCTTGTCTGTATTATTTTACGATTCCGAATTCAACCCATTTCGTTGACGAAACAAGTAATTCAGGATAAAGTACCACTAACACTTGAACGCACAAAAGCAAAGAAGCAAGAAAGCACAAAAGTGCGAAAGCGAAATATACTTTCTCACTGCTTTAGGCTGATTTAACAAGGAGTTGCCATTATGAACAAGCCATTATCTTTTTCGCAAAGTATTTGGGTGCTTGTCACCGTATTCGGAATCTTGTTTCCTGCCCTTTTTTGGGGCAAAGTTGAGCCGCATATGCCGCTCTTCCTCGCAACCATAGGAGCGGCCACTCTTCTCTTCCTGTTCGGCGTTCCGTGGAAGCAAATGGAGGAGGGCTTGATCAAAGGCATTCAAACCGCGATCGCCCCCATGCTGATTCTTTCCTTAATTGGAATTTTGATCGGGGTATGGATGATGAGTGGAACCGTTCCGATGATCCTTCACCTCGGCATTTCGCTGATCTCACCGGAGTACTTCACACTCTCCGCCCTGTTTCTGACGGTGATCGTCTCCACTGTTACAGGGAGCTCTTTTACCACGATTAGTACGGTAGGGGTCGCTATGATGGGGGTCTCGACAGCACTCGGACTTGATCCGTTAATTACAGCTGGGGCCATTATTTGTGGAGCTTGCTTTGGGGATAAAATGTCGCCGCTCTCCGACACGACCAACTTTGCAGCAGCCATTGCAGGCGTTTCCTTGTCGGAGCACGTCAAGTTCATGTCACGTACTGCTGTTCCAGCCCTTGTCATTACCGCGATTTTCTTCGGAATTCAAGGACAAAGCGCCAATGTGAATCTGGACGCCATTCAAGAAATCCAGCATGCTTTGGAACAAAACTTCTCGCTTAGCCTCTTATCGCTGCTGCCAGCATTCGTCGTCCTGTTATGCTCAGCGCTGCGAAAACCGATTTTGCCTACATTGGTATTCGGGATTTTGAGCGGGATTGTCACAGCTGCTCTTTCCGAAGGAGTCACCTCTCCGGTCCAATGGATGACTGTCATGCAAAACGGCTTCATCAGCAATATCGCCAATGAAGCCGTTGCATCGATTGTGGACCGTGGTGGACTGTTGTCGATGACCTGGTCCCTCGCCTTGATTTTGATTGCCTTGTCTTTAGGCGGCATCCTGCAATACAGCGGTGTGTTTCATGCACTCTTTTCCGGTTTCATCAATCGAATCAAACGAGACGCTGAGATGGTTGGACTTGCCGGATCTTCTTCTATTCTCGTGAATCTGCTGACAGGAGAACAATATTTGTCTATCCTGCTCCCTGGGCAGATGTTTCGTGAAGCATTCACAGCTCGCGGAATGGCGGGCAGACGACTGTCTCGTACTCTCGAAGACTGCGGGACACTCGTCAACCCACTCATTCCATGGGGGGTAAGTGGTGCATTCTTTACCGCTACCTTGCACGTATCTACAGTGGAATACTTGCCTTATGTCATCTACCTGTGGATCTCGCCAGTTTTGACGTTTCTATTCGCCATGCGTCAGCAAAAAGCTTAGCCGGCTGCATACACGGTCGTACAGTTTTTCCCTTTGCGCTTGGAGCGGTACAGTGCCTCATCTGCTGCCCGCTTCAAGCCATCTGCCGTGTTTGCGTCTTGAGGGTAGCGTGCAATGCCAACACTGACCGCAATCAAGATGCAGCAATCGTCCTGTGTTAAGGGGCGCAAGCGCAAATATTCCCGAATGGCACTCGCTTTTTCCTCCGCCATCTCCATCGACGCCCCCGGACAGAGCAGCATGAATTCATCTCCCGCATAACGATACGCCGTATCCTCTGGTCCTGCTACTTCTTTCATCGCTTCGGCAATTTGCTTAATCAATGCGTCCCCTGCATGATGACCATAATGGTCGTTCACCGCTTTTAAGCTGTCTGAATCCAACATGATCAAAGAGACAGACGCATCCTCTTCACTCAGCAGCTTTTCCAAATCACGATGGAAAGCACGATAATTCGCAATCCCTGTCAGCTCATCCTGAAACGACATCTGGTACATTCGCTCATACAAGCGCGCCGTTTCAATAGCACTTGCTACCTGAAAACCAATGATTTTCAGTAGTTCCTCGTGCTCTTTTTTATAGGCGAATTCCCGATAAGACTGGGCAGAAACAACGCCTTTGATCTGATTCCCCAGCATGAGTGGTACGAAAATGCATGTATTCGTATCCATTTCCGGGCTTCCCCAGCGGAACATTTCTGGCTCGCTTGGCTCATTCTTCATCGTCTTGATATGAATGGTTTCCCGTGTATCAATCACTTTGGACACCATCGCTTGTCCATAGGGAATCGTGAGCGGACCATAATTGACCCCATTATCGATGCTGATCGGAATTTTGATCTCACTGTCGCCCTCATCATAAAAGGCAATAAAGAAAGCATCTGCACGCATCACGCGCGAGACCAGCTCAAATGCTTTCCACAAAATTTCACTTTCCTCAAACGTTTTCGCAAAAATGTGGCTGAGGTCATGTAAAATCTTCATGTGCTCGGAGATCCACATCATTTCGGTTACCTTATTTCGCAGCTCCACAATCTGCTTCAGCAGTTCTGCATGCAAGACACTGTCCTGTTCCGACAGCATACTATCTACCTCACGAGATAACGCTTCAACCTCGCCAAGCTCGACTGCTTCTATGTTGCCGAGCCATTGGCTATAACGCTCCAACAACTGTCTTGCATACGCTTCTCTAACGTCGTGCTTCTCATGCATATTCAACCCTCCGGCTATTGGGTAGCTTTACGCTTTTTTTTCATGATATCGCTCAATAGCTGCACGGATGGCTTGCAAGACAGCTCCCTGACCAGGTGCTAAAAAACGTTCTTGGATCGCCTTCGTGATCTCCTGCATGCCATCTGCAACTGTCTTGCCTACAAGCAAGCTAACCAAAAACTCACTCGTCTTGTCCATGACAAAGGTAAAGCTGGCGTCGCAAATCACTTCGGCGTCTACATCAATGATGAGTACACAGCCTACCATGGTTGAAACCTCGTACAAGGTAGTTCCCTTGGGGATTTGGGCGAAGCCTGCTGTCAGTACCGTATTTTTGTTCATCCAGTCGTCCTCCTAGCTGCTGATCGGCAAGCATACCTCGACTGCCGTTCCGTTACCTGGGGTGCTTATTAACCGCAGCGTCCCCCGATGGTTCTCGATGATTTTGCGGCTCACCATCAATCCCAGGCCCGTCCCCGTTTCCTTCGTCGTGAAAAAAGCCTCTCCCAATCTCGCCATCTGATGGGCCGGGATCCCCACTCCGTTGTCTTCAAACCGAATGACGACTCGATCATCTTCACACCGCAGTCGAATCACAATTTCTCCATTCCCTGCGGTCGCTTCGATCCCATTTTTCAAAAAGTTAATGAAAGCTTGCTTCAACTGATTCTCATCGCAATGGATCAAAGGGACTTCCGATTCGAAAACGACCTGAATCATGACCTTTTTCAAAATCGCCTCCGTCTCCAAGAGCGTAACCACATGCGTGATCAGGTTGGACAGATCGCGGGCTTCAAACACAGCCGTATGCGGCTTCGCCAAGACCAACAGCTCTGAGACAATCATCTCAATTCGCGCCAATTCCGAGCTCATGATCGAAAAATACTCCGGCTTTCTCATGCCATCCTTTTGCATTAATTGCACGAAGCCTTTTAACGAGGTAAGCGGATTGCGTATCTCATGCGCGATCCCTGCCGCCAATTGCCCGACCAGCGCGAGTTTTTCCGAGTTTTGCAAAAATTCTTGCGCCCGTTTGCGTTCCGTAATATCCCGGATCAGAATGTACATGGAGAGCTTGTCCAACATCGTCATGGATGTTCCACACACTTCTACCTCCGTCCGACTGCCATCCAAACGGATTAGCTCGACCTCAATTGGCGAGGCTGTTTCCCCTTCTTCCAAAGTGCGGATGAGACCCTTGATCTTTGGTACATCACGGGGATGGAAAAACGACTGAAATGGATACCATAACAGCTCGTCCAAACCGGAAGCTCCAACCAGTTGCATCCCTGCATGGTTGACGTATTGAAGCTCCCCAGCACGGAAAATGAACGCACCTTCACCGGAAATATCCAATACTCTGCACTGTTTGGAACCATAGCTGTCACCAAACGGGGCCGGGAGCCTCTGCACCATCGCATAATACCCAATTGATGTGCCTTCCTCCCCAAAAGCTCCATATGTAATATGCACGGGGATACTTGTGCCATCCTTATGACGAAAAGCGGTGAAAAAAGGTCTCGGATCACCATTCATCGCAAATTGTGTTTGAAGGCGTACCATCTCCTGTTCTTCCGAAATAGCCAGCTTCCAAAAGGAGGCTCCTTCCCATTCTTCTACGGAGTAGCCAGTCAACACTTGGCAGGCAGGATTGCCTTTAAAAACTCTTCCAAATTGATCGAGCAGAAAAGTGGCCTGAATCATTTGATCAAAGAAGGAACGATAGAGATGACCACTTCTCCATCCACTGTCCAATAAATTTTTCATCGTGCCCCTCCCTCCTGGGACGAGAAAACGGCTACTCCAAATTTCGGAAATAGCCTACAACGTTCTCAAATCCTATTCTCACCCAATTTTACCCTATTCGTTCTGTTGTTTCCATCCCTCGGAAAATTTAATTGTGTGATTTCTTTTCCAGTACCTCTGCACTGACTCGTAGTTGCTCTGCCATTTTTTCGTCAACAACGAAGCCCAGCTTTGTGAAAGCCGCAACCAGCGCTCCGACGACAGGTGGTACCGTGGGAATGATTGTTTGAAACGAAGCTCTCCCAATCAGTTGTTCGCGAAGGAGCGTGCTGGACGTTAACAATCCTCCCGCTAAAACGACTGGTACAGGCTCCTGAACTTTTTTTAAGCAAGCATCGGCCAATTCTAGCAAATCCTCCACTGCTTGCATGATCAATGTATTCGCCACCGGATCGCCTAGTGTTGCGGCTTGTTCTACGAGCTGACTCGTTTTTGCCAGCTCCATTCGCGGATTGCTTCCCCCGTAGATCAGGCTGATCAGTTCATCAGGACGCTCAACGCCATAGTGGTCCATAAACAGTTGTGTCAGAACTGTCGATTCACCGCGCCCATCGTATTCGCGCAATACGGCGCTAGCCGCTTTTTTGCCCAAATCAAACCCGCTGCCCTCATCTCCTACCAGATACCCCCATCCGCCTACACGGTGCCGCACCCCCTCTTTTGAAAAGGCACAGGCAATCGAGCCTGTACCAGCAAGAAGTACGACGCCTTGCTGCCCCCACGTCCCCGCGTAAAGGGCTGCGATGACATCGTTATCAATCAATAGCCGTTCTCCCCACTCATCGACAAAGGCATGCTGAATTCTTTCCTTGATCTGCGGACGATCTGCACCGCCAAGCCCAATAAACAGACCGGCTACTTCCTCTTCCTTGGCACCTGCCTTTATTCTCACAGCATCCATGAGTTGGCGTAGTGTAGCTTCCACATCCCCCCAGCTTCTGGAGAGCGGGTTTGATGATTCCCCCACCACGATTGCCCCCACCTGTCCTGCCTCATTGCAGATGGCTGCTCTGGTTTTGCTTCCGCCCCCATCGATCCCGATAAACCACTTTTCCCCATTACTTGACTGCACCTGCCGTCAACCCCTCCATAAACTGCCTCGATGCCAGCAAAAACACGATGATCATCGGTAAAGCAGACAATGTGAGCCCTGCAAACAACAGGCTCCAATCCGTTTCATATTCTCCAAACAGCACCATCATGCCTAGCGGGATCGTCTTGAGCGCTTCCTCCTGAATGAAAATCAACGGGAAGAAAAAGTCGTTCCACGCATGAATGAAATTAATAATGACCACCGTAGCCAAGGCAGGACGAATCAGCGGCAAGAGTATGCGCCAAAACACCTGAAAATGGCTGCATCCGTCGATCCGCGCCGCTTCCTCCAGCTCAATCGGCAACGTCCGAAAGAAGCCCGTCAAAATAAAAACAGAGATCGGAATCCCACTCGCCGTATAAATCAGAATCAGCGACCACAGTGAATTCAAGAGGCCGAGATTCTTCATGAGCAAAAACAAGGGAACGATCCCCAGCTTGATCGGAATCATCAGGCCAATAATGAAAAAGAAGTAGAGCCCCGCTGTCCATGTAAAAGAAAAGCGCGACAAGTAAAAGGCCGCCATCGCTGAAAAAACCGTAATGAGCAAGACAGACAGAGCACTGACGAATACACTGTTCCATAAAAAGTCGGCAAACGGCACGGTTTCCCACAGCTTTTTGTACGTATCCAGACTAAACGTCTTCGGAAGGGAGAGCGGACTCGCAAATATCTCCCTATTCGTTTTCAAGGAAGAAGAAATCATCAGTACAATCGGATATAGCGCGAGTAACGCAAATAAATACGCCAGCACATAAGATATAGCTCTCCCACCCACAGTCATCTTCACATCGCATCCTCCTTTCCACTCAGGAACACGCAATTAGTGTTGGACCTCTCGTTTCCTCATCAAATAGAGCGACAACGCCGACACAGATCCGACGATGAAAAACAACACGACAGCCAATGCCGAACCGAGTCCAAGTGTGACATCCCCAGCTCCGCTGCTAAACGCCATGCGATAAAAGTAAACAGCTAGCGTATCCGTCGAATAAAACGGCTCACCCATCGAGCCTTGCATAGCGTAAACGAGCTCAAACGCTTCAAACGCCTGAATGAACGTAAATATCGTCATAATCGTAATCGCTGGCATGCATAGCGGCAAAATCACTTTCCACAGCATCCGCAAGCCTGTTGCCCCATCCAATCTCGCCGCCTCGATCAAATCCTCCGGGATCGACTGAAGTCCCGCCAAAAAGATTAGCATGGCAAAGCCTATGCCAAACCAAGAGTTAATCAAAATAATCGCGAGTAGCGCCGTATCCGGGTCCCCCAGCCATGGTCTGGCCCATTCTTCTAGACCGATTTTTGCCAAAATGCTATTGAGTGCACCGTAATTCGGGTTTAAAATCAACTTCCATAAAAACCCAATTACAATAACAGACAACAGCCTTGGCATGAAATAAGCAATCTTGAGAAAGCCGGATCCTCGTATTTTGCGATAGATGAGAAAAGCCAGACCAAAGGCAATCCCATTTTGCACAATCATTTCGACCACAAAGTAGAAGACGTTATGCCGAAAAGCATTCCAGAACATTTCGTTGAAAGGCTCTACCGTAAACAGCGTAATGAAATTTTGCAGTCCGACAAAAACCCCGCGCTTGATGCCATTCCAGTCGTACAGGCTGTATAAGAATGCCGAGAAGATCGGGTACACGACAAACAACGTATAAATAACAAGCGCGGGCAGCGGAAACAAGTGAATCAGCCAGCGCACTTGCCCCTTTGTTCGAATGCTTTTTCGGTTTACCCTCTCGATGATGGCCCACCCCTTTTTACGAAAATCATCGCGGCCTGTTCAGAAGCCGGGAGTGAACCCAACTCAGGTCCACTCCCCCCTTTCCGTCTGCTATTTTCTACTTTTTAAAGGGAGGGAACCAGGTAGCCGCCGACTTTTGAACTTCTTCTACGACCTGCTCAGGGGTGAGCTTGCCTAAATACATGCCTTGGAGAGCGTTTTCCAATGTTTGCTTCGTGGTCGGTTTTCCTTCCGGGAAGCTGACGACCATCAAATAGGGTGTGGCGCTTGATTGGGACAGCTCTGCCATCTTGTTTACCAACGGATCGTCAGTCGATACCCCTGGCACCGCGCTGATTCGTTTGAACTGATTGGCGAATAGCTCCCCAAACTTTTTCGTCGCCATGAATTCCATGAACTTCAATGCCTCTGCTTTGTGTTTGGACTTAGCGCTTACGGCATAGGAGCCATCGACCCAAGTTGTCAGGACTTGTTTTCCGTCATCGGTTGGCATCGGGAAGAAATCAAGCGGCAAATCAGGGTTCAGCTTTTTGATGCCTTCCAGTTCAAAGCTGCCATTGATGAACATTGCTGCTTTTTCCGTGGCGAACAACGTCCGCATATCATTCAATTCGAGACCCACATAATTTTCCGGGAAATAAGGGATAAGTTCTTGCATACGCTGCACGGATTGGAGGAACTCAGCGCTTTTTAAGTCACTTTCTCCTTTTAGCAGCTTGTCGAGATAGTCCGTACCGCTATAGCTAGCTGGAGCAATCACACCATGACTAAGAGAGAGGAGCCAGCCTTCCTTTGCTCCGAAAGAGATCGGGACGATTCCTTTCTCTTTCAATGTTTTGGCTGTCGCAATCAGCTCATCCCAGCTTTTCGGTGCCTGGAGGCCATTTTGCTCGAAGATTTTCTTGTTGTAGTAAAATTGCGTGGAGTTCAGGGATAGTGGGACACCGTAGACTTTACCGTCTTTACCTGTGGCGGCTGCGAGGACGTCTTTTGGTATGGTAGATATGCCTGGCACATTGTCGAGAGGCTCCAGATGTCCAGCTTCAGCCAAGGCAATCCCCGGAGCGTAGGGACGCAGCTGCAAAATATCTGGGCCACTGTCGCTTTGGAGCGCCGTGTTGAGGATGGTATTGTACTCCGTTGCTTTGAATGGTTTGAAGTCGATCTTGATATTCGGATGGTCTGCCTCAAAAGCTTTGATGATGGCTTTGTAGCCCTCCGTGTCTTCTACTCGCCAACTGTGCATGGAGAGTGTTACCTGCTGTCCTCCACCTTGTCCGCCGACTGACTCTGTTTCGGTTCCTCCACTGCTACATCCTGTCACCACCATAACCGCAGTCAACACGAGAGAAGCTACATAGCGAAAACGAAATTGCTTCATGCGAAACCCTCCCCTTTTTCTTCCCTTAGGTCTGCAAAAGCTGGGCCGTAACAGCATCGTGCAAAATCGGTCGTAATTGCCGAAGCTGATGATTGCGGCCTAGATGAACGGCGTTAGTGAGAAAAATGACAGCAAACTGTTGCTCTGGGTCAATCCACATACTGGTTCCAGTAAAGCCCGTATGCCCAAAACTCCTACGATGAAAGCCGCTTCCACAGCTCAAGGTGGTGGATGCTTGATTGATCTCCCAGCCATACCCTCTACTCCCCCCTGCTTGCTCTGTATGATTGCGAATCGCCAGTTCGTACCATTCGCTAGCAAGTATTCGAGGCTCTTGGTACAACCAGCTCATCGCATATCGGCACAGATCGTCAGCTGTTGAGAAAAGTCCAGCATGTCCTGCAACCCCTTCCATCGCAAATGCTTTCTCATCATGAACCTCTCCTGTGATGTAGGCGTTGGTGAGGCTACAATATTCAGTAGACGCAATATTCCGATAAATCTGTTCGTTCGGACAGAAAACAGTATGTGTCATGCCCAATGGGGTGAAGATGCGCCGGGTAACAAACTGGTCTAAACGCTCTCCTGTTATTTGCTCGATAACGAGGCCCAACCAGATCATGCCCAAATCACTGTAAACGACCTGGGCCCCAGGCTCGTGAATCAATTCTTGCGCATACAACAGCTCTGGCAAATGGATCTCGCTATCGCGCCTTCTCTCTGCCAAATCTGCCGGCATTCCTGAGGTATGCACAAGCAGCTGTTCGAGTGTGATCCGCTTTTTGTCAACGGGACAATCGGGAAAAAATTGACCAATCTGATCATCCAGCGCTACCACTCCCTCCTGCACGAGCAAGAGGATAGCAGGTAGCGTCGCCGTCACTTTGGTGAGCGACGCCAGGTCAAACATGGTATTCGGCGTCACCGGCTTGTCTTTGGCAATACTCGTCGTTCCGACATCACACGCATACCAGATACGACGATCACGCACGATTCGCAAGGCAGCTCCCGGTAGCAAACCGCTGTCCACCCATCCTTGCAAAAGCAGCTCCAGGTCGTCCATGTCTTCCCTCCCTTCTCCTACGTCGAGGAGCGTTTCGTTCGACTAACAGCAAGCCTTGATTTTTCCAACAGGGGAATGACTCGCTCTTGCATCCTGCTGATCATGGTAATAAACAAAATATCGATGACGTTCAATTGAGCAATGCGCGAAGCCATGGCTCCGCTACGAATGCTTTTTTCTACCGAGCTGGTGAATAAACGAATGTTGGCTAGTTCGGCTACAGGCGAGGGACCGAATTTGGTCAGGGTAATAATGGTCGCTCCCTGCTGCTTGGCCTCCGTCAACGATTGAATAATGTCTTCGGTCTGTCCTGAATAAGATATGCCGATGACCACGTCTTTTTCCGTTAAAGTGACTGCCGACGTCAATTGTGCGTGAAAATCCGAATAAGCCTCACACCACAAGTTAATCCGCGAAAATTTTTGCCGGATATCGTCAGCAATGACCGCCGATGCACCGACACCGTAAACATCGATCTTCCTGGCTACCGCCAGCACGTCGACTGCTTTCTTTACTTCTTCGTTGGACAAGACTGAGAGCGTATCCTGAATGGATTGAATATTGTTCCAGCTAACCGCTTGCATAATCGATTCAACTGAACCCTCCATCATGATCTCCTGATAGCTGCCCATCGCCGTCTGTTTCGTCAAATCTCCTGCGACGCGCAGCTTTAGCTCCTGATACCCCTTCATATTAAGAGAACGAGCCAAACGGATGATCGTCGCCTCGGATACCCCACTATATTCCGCCAATTTTTGGACAGAGAGCTTCACAACATCTTCCGGGTGAGCCAGGATATAATCGGCGACTTTTCGCTCCGAAGGCTTTAATTGATCCAAGATTGCTTGCAGGCCGACAAGCCCTCCATTTAACATATGTGACATCACTTTCTTCCCCCAAATCTTATCTACATTTTATGTAGCATTATTTCTCTCGTCAATTGTTATCTAATAAACAATATTTCAAAATCACGAAGCTCAGCATAACGCTTCTGAATTTGTTCTCTCTTTTTCATAAATTCCCTCCTTGACTTTCTCGCGGCGTTAAGCTTTACGCTTGCATCGCTACCAGAAAGAAAAAGGAGGATTTTCCTATGAAAACGTTACTGATTAAAGACTGCATGATATTGACGATGGTTGAGGGAGAGAAGCCATTTCTCGGGGATATTTGGATCGTGGATGGTCGAATCGCCAAAATTGGACCATCCCTTGAAGAGGAGGCAGACCGTGTCATACTGGCTAAAAATAGGGTTGCGATGCCCGGTCTCATCAACGCTCACAACCATGCCAGTATGTCCTTGCTGCGTGCTTTTTCCGATGACCTCAAGCTGATGGATTGGTTGGACAAAAAGATGCTCCCGGCTGAAGCCCGAATGACAAGAGAAGATGTCTACTGGGGAACGACACTCGGGATTGCAGAAATGATCGCTTCTGGCACGACCGCTTTTGCCGATATGTATGTGCATATGGATGCAGTTGCCCAAGCCGTACTTGATTCCGGGATACGCGCTTCTTTAACACGCGGAATGGTCTTTCTTGAGGATGACGGGGGTCGACGAATGGCCGAAGCCTTAAACCTCATCGACAACTGGACGGGGGCTGGCGATGGCAGAATCACGACGATGCTCGGTCCGCACGCTCCTTATACGTGTCCACCGGAGCCTTTGCAAGGAGTCATCGAGCTTGCCCGCAAGCGCCACATCCCTCTCCACATCCATCTGGCTGAAACGATTGAGGAAGGAGAGAAAATCCGGGCCAAGTACGATCAAACACCCACGGAGTATTTGCATGAACTGGGCATGTTTCACGATACACACGTCTTGCTCGCGCATGCTGTTCATCTGAATGAATCCGATGTCGCGCTTCTTCACGGGATGAGAGGCGGTGTCGCACATAATCCTGTCAGCAATTTGAAGCTCGGCTGCGGCATCGCCCCTGTCAGAGAGCTGATCGAGGCCGGGGTAACTGTCGGGATGGGAACAGACGGTGCCGGCAGTGCTACGACCCTCGATATGTTTGCTGAGATCAAAGCCGCGACTTGGATGCAAAAGCTCAAGCACAGCGATCCGACGGTACTGCCTGCCGAAGCGGCCTTGCGCATGGCTACTATCGACAGTGCGAAGCTGCTTGCGATCGATCACGAGGTCGGAACCCTGGAAGCCGGGAAGCGAGCTGATCTCATCCTGATCGATCTGGATAAACCGCACCTGTTGCCTGTCCATGACATCCATGCCCTGCTTGCATACAGCGCGACGGGAGCCGATGTGGATACAACCATTGTGAACGGAGAAATTTTGATGCATCAGCGCCAATTCCAAACCCTCCATTGGGAGGAAATAAAGCGAGAAGCGACAGCGCGAGCCAGCCGACTCGTCGAGGGCCTGTAATTACTTTTGTACTCACAGGTTGAGTAGGCAGAAGCCAATTGCGAGACACATAAAAAACACGCTCCACATGAAATAGGGAATGAGTAGCGAGGATGCGATTTTGTGGTGGGGACGAATGGCGCGAATGAGTACCCATGTGGAATACATCACTAGAATGGTATCCAGCGCAGCCAACACGAGCAAATGATAGCCGATAAACAACACGAAAAACAGTTGATGAAAAAACCAATTAATCCCATAGAGGAGCAAAAGCTCGCGGTTTATCTGTTTTGTTCGAATCAAAATCACGAACGACCATGCTATGAGTGCGTATAATATGAGCCAGATGATGCGAAACAAGTAGATTGGCGGTGTTCCATCGGGCTTGGCAAGGGAATCATACCAGGCTCCACCGTCTGGAAAAGCGATACCACCTAGTGAATAGAGGACCACTCCCGCAAGAAATAGAAGACTATTGTGCACCAATCTCATCCAGGTAGTCACCCTTTCTTCTTCTTTCTCTTCTATATCTATGAGTGGTCCTGCTCTTTTCATGCTAGTTTCAGAGATTTATAAAAAACTTTTTGGTACGTTGTGGTAGTGGTGGGGAGGAAACAGGAGA
>NZ_JABSUV010000040.1:0-56566 GCF_013284275.1 Brevibacillus sp. HB2.2 | reverse complement strand
CACATCCAAAAGAACTCCATAAAAAAACCGCTAATCTCATCCTACGTAGATTAGCGGTTCTATGTATCGAGAGCGAGTTATGGCAAACGCAATGTCTCCCCTGGCTTCAATGCCTTGCCTCTGATGTCTTTCTCAGCCAGCTCGGCTATGAACGCTTCCCCATCCTGTTTGATCGGCGGGAATGTATCGTAATGAATCGGCACAACAAAATCGGCTTGTACCCACTCGGCAGCCACGAGTGCATCCTCAGGTCCCATTGTGAACACGTCTCCAATTGGCAGGAACGCCAAATCGATGTCATGACGCTCTCCGATTAGCTTCATGTCACCGAACAGTCCTGTATCCCCTGCGTGATAGATCGTTTTTCCACCCAGCTCGATCACAAAGCCTCCTGGCATTCCCATATACACGATTTGTTTCTCATCATCCAGCACGACACCAGAGCTGTGGAACGCCTGGGTCATTTTCACTTTTCCAAATGGCAGTTTGATAGAGCCTCCCAGATTCATCGAGATGGTCTTGACTCCCTGCCAGCTTAAATAGGTAGCAAGCTCATGGGTTGCAACGATTGTCGCATCGTTTTTCTTGGCCAATTCTACTGCATCCAAAATGTGATCTAGGTGTCCGTGTGTCAGAAGGATGTACTGAACCGAGATGTCTTCCAACTTGGTTGCTGCCACTGGGCTTCCTGAAATAAATGGATCGATCATGATCGAATGCCCTTCACTTGTTACCTGCACGGAAGAATGTCCGTGAAATCGAATGTCCAACATAGTGGTACCCCCTCTATTCGCAGCGTTTTTTCAGTCCCTTTTATGTTACCATGCCGCAGGGTGTAAAGAATAGGAAAGGCCGTCGATCACTCGACAGCCTGAGAAACAAATCCTACTTTTCTACAATCACAACTTAGCAATCGTCGCCGTCATGCTCTGTAACGGCAATAATTTTCGAGTCACGAATAATGGTGCGGCGATTACCATTGCGCTCTTCCAAAATAATGGTGGTCGATTTTACTTGTACCAGACGACCGAAAAAAGTACCTTCTACAGTGGCAACCCTAACATTTTTGCCTTCGAATTTTTTTACCTGGTCTTTGAATGCCATGGTTAATCCCTCCTTCTCATGCATCCTATGAACATTTGGCATAGCCCTATTGAGCAAAAGCGGAGTCAAAGAGAAAATGTACTTGTACCCGTCCGTCATTTGTCCTCATTTTGACAAACAACTTTGTCGACTGGTGACAAATTGACGCCAAACCAGCACGCTGCTTACGAACACTGTGAGATTTTGTCGCACGATTCCAAAAGGAAAACCTTTTTCACGTACAGAAACGGTATAGCAAGAGATGAGCGGACTTACGCCAGAGGAGGGATTTCCATGGGAGAGGTTATCGAGTTATTGGCACGGGAGAGAACATACAGTGGCAGAGATGTGGCAGGACTGTTAGGTATTGGGGCCAGCACCTTGCGCAAGTGGAGCATGCTCTTAGAACAGCACGGTTACTGGTTTTTGCGAGATAGCCAGAATCGTCGGGAGTATCGACAGGCAGATATTACGTGTCTTCAGCGGTTTTATAGTTTAACAAAGGATCAGCTCATTCCGCAAGATGAAGCTGCCCGAATGGTTGCTACGCAAAGCTCACCTGAACCCGCCCGAAAGGAAACGGCCGTTGCGGTTGCATTCCCCCCTGCCCCTGTTTCCTCACATCCGGCTTTGAACCATACTGTTGTCCTCGAAGAGCTGGATGAAAAGCTGCATGCCTTGGCTTCCCATGTCCAGCAACAAGACGCCGCCTACTTAGCGCTGTTAGCGCGTGTAGAAAAGCAGGAAGCCTATATTACCAACAATCTGAAGGAACGAGATCGCCGCTTGACAAAGGCAATGAATGACATTATGGATGCCAAAATCGAGTTGGCAAAGATCAAGGACGCGAGTAGAAAAACTTCCTTTTGGCAAAAGCTGATTCGTCTGTACTAGTTACGTTGTCACTAGCTAGAAAGAAAAAAGTTATCCCCTATTACACCATGGTGGAATAAGGAATAACTGGTCTTTTTACTCGTTGTCTTGAAACAACCCTTCTGGAATTTTAGCATCCCAATTTGCTGGCAATTCCAACCGAAGCGCATGGGCTACTACGGCGGCAGTGTCTATGTTTCCTACCTCTGAGAGCTCTGTACCAGGTGTGATGGAGCCACCTTTTGCCGCCCAAAAAATCGTCTGTTCTCCCGGTGAAGAACCCCCATGCCCTGTTCCTTTCCCACCGTGGTCAGTCGTAACGATAATCAGGCTATCCTCCATCAGTCCTTCCTCTTCCAGTGCCTCGAGGATATTACCTACATACTCATCTGCTTTTTGGAGCTTTTTATAAAATGCCGGTGTGAAATAGCCTTGATTGTGGCCAGCCCCGTCCACTTCATCTAAATGAACGAAAATGTTACGAGTATTTTCACCCTCTTTTTTGATATAATCGACTACTTTTTTCGCAGTCTCTTCATCCGACTTGCTATTTTGCTTGTAAGAACCTGCTGAATCTTCAATGATACCGATATTGATCGGGCCCCATGTAGCGAAGGAAGCTTGCTGGAGTTTAGGACGCTCTTGTTTCAACAGCTTCAAATAGGAAGGATACTCGCTTTTCTCCGGATAAGGAGTAGCCGCTACGATATCGTTAGTCAATTGATGCTTGTCAGGAGTGACACCGTGCAGGATAGATCCCCAGTTTTGCGCACTGATCGTGGGCAGCTCTGCTTTGGCTTCAAATGTTCCAGCACCTTCTTCGATCAGCTTCAAGATATTCGTTGCTTTTGCTTCCGGATCTTTGACTGCATTCCCTGCACCATCGATGCCGATAACTACGACACGTCTGTAAAGGAAATCGTTCTGATAAGGAGCCAGCTTTTCTTTCATCATCTCCACATCGGCTTTGTCCACTTTATTGTCATTGTTTATATCCGCGTGTTGCGCTTTTTCCCAACGCCGGTCACCGATGCGGCTTTTCTGGTTGTTCAAGATGACGTTCAGATCTTCCTCTGTTAAGAGACCGTCTCCCGATACGTCAATCGAATTCGTAACGATTACTTCAGCTTTCGCTGTTTTGCCTCCATCGACAGTTTTCACTGTGATTTTTGCTTTACCCGGCTTGCCTGCTACAACAGTTGGGCGTCCATTGATCATTTCGACCTTCGCGACCTCTTTGTTGTTGGAACTCCATTTGACATCCTGAACGGACGCTTCTTTCGGAGAGATCACAACTGTAACGGGCATCGTTGCTCCAGCCTTCAATTTGAGCTCCTTCTGATCCAAGGAAAGGCTCTTCACTGGTATCTTCGGAGCACTTGCGTAACTATCAGCTACTTCTTTATCTGTAACGGTGCGACTCAGAATCTGCAACTGGTCCAACTGCACGTCATAGCGATTTCCAAAATGGAATCCAGCGCCATCTACTCCAATCTTGGTAGTAAAGCTAGTGTCGATTGTTCCCTTGGATTGGCTGATATCGATTGTTTTTGCTACTTTACCGTCGACGTAGATCGTTGCCAGTTCATCCCGATCATGAGAAACGACGACATAGTGCCATGCATTATCCGCAATGTTTGGAATCGTTGCATCGAGACGGGAGCTATCGGATGTGCGCCAATTCCACTTTAACGTAGAACCTTGCAGTCCGATGAACCACCCCACGTTACCACCGCTTGACCAGTTTTTATTAGAGATAATGCCAGGATCAGCATCAACGCCAGGAGATTTCATCCAGAAGGCAATAGTGAAATCTTGTGTTTCCCCAAACTTCATCTCGTCATTTTCACCTAAATCTATCCAGGTTGCATTATCTTTTGAGGTCGACTGGAAATGAATGGATTTCCCCAATCCTACACGTCCTTCCACGAACGTTGGTGTTCCGGACACTTGCACAGGATGGTGAGATTCTGAGCTATCCTCTATGCTATTTTCAAACAGGAAACGATAGAGTTGCTTTTCAGATGAGAGTTCTTTCGCCTCCTTTGCCGCGGCATAAACTGACGAATTCAGAAATGGAGCTTGAACGATGACTCCACCGGTAACGAGAGTTGTAGCTGTTAAAAGCGCAGCAATTCCTTTTGGATTCAGGATTTTTTTCATGGTGTCTCTCCTCCTCGGATCTCAATTCATTTTCTTTTCATCGTCTTGATTTGCTTCATCACTTGTTTACGTAATGATCAAGCCTCCCTTTTCTGCCCCGATTCCTATGACTGAGAAAGAATCCAGGTCTGTTTGCATTCATTTTATAGCTGCATTGTTGAGGGTTTATTAAATTCAAAAGAAAAAACAATTAATTACAAGTTAAATACACAAATCTGCAATCTTAAACACAACTAAATACACATTGCGTGCCACAACTTGAGTCCCAGATTAGAGATAAACGTAAAAAAGCAGCTTGCCGCATTGACAAGCTGCCTTACTTTTGGATTAGTTTACGCCATTTTTCATTTTGCCTATTCCATCACGATTTTTCTTGCCGCGTTGACGAACATTTTGACGCCGACTTCGAGCGCATCCTCGTCGATTGTAAAACGTGGATGATGGTGCGGATATGTGATGCCTTTTTCTTTGTTTCCGGCAGCGACGTAGAAGAAGCAGCCTGGCGCTTTTTGCTGGAAGGCCGAGAAATCCTCGCCACCCATGGTTGGGCGCATATGCTCTACCCATTCTGCTCCCAGTGATTCCTCCACGACCTCTTCCATCCATTTCGTCACTTCGGCATCGTTGATAACCGGGCGATAGCCAAATTCGTATTTGAACTTATATTCCGCGCCATGTGCTTCTGTAATGCCTTTGATCACACGTTCCATGAGTCCTGGAACAGACTCGCGCAAATTTTTGTCAAAGCTGCGGACTGTCCCGCAAATCTCTACCGTACCCGGAATGACGTTATGTGTCGTTCCCCCCACAAATTGCGTGACAGAGAGAACCAGATTATCGAGTGGATCGGCATTGCGGGATACGATGTGCTGGAGATTGGTCACCACTTGTGCCGCAATTGCGATGCTGTCGATCGTTTCATGTGGGAGCGCCGCATGTCCGCCTTTTCCAAGAACAGTGATCCAGAACGTATCAGGAGCGGCCATCATCGGACCTGGGCAGATACCTACTGTCCCAAACTCCATCGTCGACCACAGATGCGTACCAATTACCATGTCTACGCCGTCCATGACGCCTGCCTGTACCATTTCTTCCGCTCCGCCCGGGTATACTTCCTCCGCGTGCTGAAAGAAGAAACGAACCTCTCCCTTGATCTGATCCTTCATCCCAGACAGTAGCTTTGCCGTTCCGAGCAGCATGGACGTGTGACCGTCGTGTCCGCATGCGTGCATGACGCCAGGATTTTTCGATACGAATTCAAACGTATTCTCTTCCGTAATCGGCAATGCGTCCATGTCAGCGCGCATGGCGAGCACTTTCCCAGGCTGGGAACCGATCAATCTGGCCATCACACTGTTTTTCGTCGGTCTGGATATTTCCAGATTGCCAAAAGAAAGAAGTGTCTCGTATACAAACTGTGCTGTTTTTTCTTCATGGAAGGATAATTCAGGGTTTTCGTGCAAATACCGTCTCCATGCGATTACCTGATCCTTGATTTCTTCGACCGCCTTATTAAGCGTTACCACTGCCGTTGCTGTCATGCCGCTCTCCTCCTGATTTACGTGGCTGCCCCACTTACTATCTCTTATGCCTATTTTGCTAAGGATAAAACGGTGCGGTACAGTACTTGTGCTCCGTTCGCACAATCCTCTTTTGTCGTGAACTCTGCCGGGTTGTGGCTAATGCCATCCTTGGACCTGGCGAAAATCATGCCAACCGGGCACAGCCCAACGAGCTGCATGCAATCATGCCCTGCGCCACTCGGCAGTCTAAATGCTTCCAAGCCTTCTGCCTCACACGCTTCGGCTACAGCATGCTGGATATCATCCGAGCATACAGCAGGAGCTATGCGTTGCAGCAGCTCTACTTTCAACGTCACATTACGCTTTGCACAGATCGCTTCTGCTCGTTCGTAAATGCGCTGTTCCACTTCATCGCGGATCGCTTCGTCCACATCGCGCAAATCAAGCGAAAACTCGACTCGTCCCGGAATGACATTCACCCCGCCTGGGAAAGCTTGCAGCCTTCCAACCGTCCCTACGCTGGTTCCTGTCCGTCCGGCTTCTTCCTCGATGACAAGCATCACTTGAGCGGCTGCTGCCAGCGGATCACGGCGCAAATTCATCGGCGTTGCCCCCGCATGACCGGCTTCTCCCTCAAGCACGAAATTCAACCAGAGCGGGCCCGCCACTCCTGTCACGATCCCAACAGATAGCCCACGACTCTCCAGTACTTTGCCTTGCTCGATATGTAGCTCCACATACGCTTTCACACTTCCAGGCGTTCTCGCGGCGAGACTGGTGCGGTCCGGATCTAGCCCCGTTTGCCGCATTGCTTCGGCAATCGTGACCCCATTCTTGTCTGCTTGTTCCAGCTCGTCACGCTTGATCAGACCCGCGATACCACGGCTGCCGATCATCCCGTATCCAAAACGCGTTCCTTCTTCATCCGTGAACGCGATGACTTCGATCGGATGCTCTGTTTCGATTCCCTGTTCATGCATCGTCTGTAAAACTTCTACTCCAGCCAGTACGCCAAGGGGACCGTCATAATCGCCACCATTTGGTACGGAGTCGATATGCGAGCCAACCAAAACGACAGGAGCGGTTGGATTTTTCCCTTCTTTTCGGCCAATCAAGTTCCCTACCTCATCTTCGCGAACGGTGAGACCAGCTTCCTTCATAAAGCCTGTGACGAGATCTTTTGCCGCCCGCTCCTCAGGCGTAAAGGACAATCGCGTAATGCCGCCCGCCTCTTGCTTCCCAATGTTGCCAAGCTGTCCCAATCGATCCCACAATCGATCCGAATTGATCATGACGCGTCACTCCCCTTCTATGTAGAGCCAATAACGGTTGATTAACGGTTATGTCCTTAATTGTATAATAGTCTGTCTATTTTGAAAAGGAGGCATAACTCGTCAAGTAGCGCCACAAATCTCAATATTCTTCTCCGTTATAATTGATTTCCTCCAAAGCTTCTGCGGCAGCTTGCCTAATATTTTCCGTAGGGGAATGTAAGTACGGCTCGATTACTTTTATAAATTTTCGGTTTTTTGAACAACCAAGAATGCTTAATGCATAATCAAGGATAGCGTCGTCTAGCGTTGGCAGAACGTTCGCTAATGGATCCCATTCTACCTTTCTTGCGGCTCCTAGTAGCGTCAATCATGTTAATCTCCCTCAACCTTACTCAATTCCCCTTTCAAATGCCTGATCGTCCCTACTCGATCCTCTTCCTCCTGCTCATCAAACAAAAGCTGCTCTAACAGTTCACATATATCTTCCAACCTACGTCGGATTTGATAGAATTCCAGCGCTTGTCGATTGACGACATAATTTGTATGTGTCTTCAGATAGGTAGCCATAAACTCCTCTAAAAACGGCTGATCTACCAAAAACATCAGATCTGCTTCAACCGGAGCCAGCTTCAATCCTTCCCAGTCTATGAGAATGAGCTGTTGACCAGATTGCATCAAATTCCAGTTGTGAATGTCCGTATGACAAAGCTTCATTTTCACCTCACTGCCTCGCAATTCCTCGGCAATCATCTCCAAATCATTCATGCGAGTAGCCAGTATGCTGGCAAAAGGTTTGACGATTTCACTCACATCATCAGGCAGACGATGGATATCTTCGTTCAGCATTTCTCTAAACTGCTCGGCAAATGGGATGCGGAAGTCTTCCTTGATCGCAGCCGTACTGACCGGGATTTCTTCCCCGTACAAATGCAACTGCGCGATGATTTCTGCTAGCTGGCGGACTTGCATCGTGCTTAATGCTTGGCTCCCAATGGTTTTCCCCTCAATATATTCAAACAGCTGATATATGCCCATGTCGTCTTCATGTTTATACGCTGCGTTTCTTGTCAGCAGCGGCACTGGAAGTTTGCCTTGTAGCCCGGTCTGGCGTGATAGCCACTGGATAATGGGAACGTACTTA
Source organism: Brevibacillus sp. HB2.2 (assembly GCF_013284275.1). Classification (NCBI taxonomy): domain Bacteria; kingdom Bacillati; phylum Bacillota; class Bacilli; order Caryophanales; family Paenibacillaceae; genus Brevibacillus; species Brevibacillus sp. HB2.2. The sequence goes on along the minus strand of NZ_JABSUV010000040.1, from coordinate 48,509 downwards.
TCGATCAGCGCTGTCCACTTGGGCGTTGATGCTCTGCTTTTTTCATAGACCTTCAAGAAATAGGAATGCTCGTCGCTGATGACTTTATAAGCAAGTGCAGACCACCCTCCTTGTTGAGGGATAACATCAGCAGCGTCTCTATCATAATGGTGTCGCAATATGGTTTTGAAATGATCCATGAGCTACTCCTTTCTAACTCCATATTCACACTGTAAATTACCACCAACATACAAAAAATTGCCTTACCCCACAAGGAGCAAGACAATTTTTACTAGTATGAAAATTGTTTCGCGTCACGAAATATCTCAGTAATTATTGCACGCCTACTGCATCATACGCGGCTTTTACTGATTTTACTTGTTGGGAATTAGCACCGAAAAGAGCTGTTGCGGATTGAATGGCTGCTTGTCGCATAGCGGAGAAATTAGAATTTGGATTGAGGTAGTTTGTTAGGGCGTAGTAGTAGATTTTTGCTGTGTCATTGCGACCAATGCCTGTTACAGTTACACCGGTGTGTGTGCCACCCTCTGCGAGGAGATATGCTGCTTTGTTGTTGATACCGCTGTTCGTGTGTACGCCTCCGTTGTCATTTGGACCTGTGTATCGATCGCTGTAGTGATCAGGATCACCAGCAACGGTTGGATCTTCGAGAGAGCGCAGTGCATCTCCAGGCGTTCCTGGCGTGTATACATCTTCACCCATGAGCCAATCGTCGTCGTCAATCATAGCCCCGAAGATATCAGAAATGGATTCGTTCAGTGCACCTGACTCGTTTTGATAGATCAGATTGGCTGTTCGTTCTGTGACAGCATGAGTTAATTCATGAGCAACGACATCCAATCCAGCGGACAATGGGCGGAATACGCTTCCATCTCCATCCCCGTATACCATTTGCGTACCGTTCCAGAATGCGTTGTTATATCTGTTGCTGTAGTGGACTGTGGAGATCAATTTCGCACCATTGTTGTCAAAGCTGTTGCGGTTATGTGCGTTTTTGTAGTAATCGTAGGTTTTCTGTGCATACGCATGTGCGTCGACAAGCGCTCCATCTGTCCAATTGTTATCCGTGTCAGAACCAAGAGTACCTGGCAGGCTGGTTCTATTGCGTGCAGTGTACGTCTCAATTCCCTTGCCGCGAGTCGTATCTTTCGCCGTGTAGTTGTTATTGCTTACTTTCGTTACTTCGAACGATTTGGTGTCACCCAGTACTCCTGTACCCGTTCCTGTAATCTCATGGAGCATATTGTATTTGTTAATGACTTCACCAGAATTTGCATCGATGAAATATTTCCAACGCCCTGGCAGCGGATCGAGGAAATTCAGCTCCACTTCGTAAGCCAAATACGATTCATCTTCGTGGATGTAGATGTAGAGGTTCCCTTCTGGCTTCACCTCGAACTTCTCGACTTTTTCGTTAATCTCATCCTCCAAATCCTTGATCGCCTCTTTGACCGCCTTGTCTGCCTTGAGTTTTGGTTTTTCCGTCAGCGTATCATTGTTTGACAGGTCAGGCGCGTAGTTTCCGAGGAAAGCCGTTACATTCCCATCCTCGTTTACGTGAATCGTCTGCTGGTAACCATAGACCGGGATGCCCTCGTACATTTCTTGTACACGGTAGTGAGTCATGTCTGTCTCGTTGTCTGTCACTTCATCTAGCACTTTAAAGTGATCTTTCACATCTCCATCAATACGGAAGGAGTCTTGATACTGCTCCAGGAATCCCCAAACTTTTTCTTCGCCATCCAGCTCTTCTGCTTCGAACTCTTCTCCGATAAATTCGGGGGTATCCCACTCAGCGCTATACACGATGCTTTCGGATGCGGCCTGCGTTGCCAACGGAAGGAATGTAGTGGTACCTAATGCGAAGCTGAGTGTTACTGCAAAAACCGATTTCTTCATACTTGTTAACTCCTCCTTGGAAAATATTGTTTTTTATGTAAGTTCATAGTTGTTTACATCTCTTATTATTTGTCATAAATGTGAATTTGAGAACAATTTTTTAACGACAAAAAAATCATTTCCTGAAAGAAATGATTAATTGGTAAATTTATTACAATTACGATTGCAAGATGATCCGATACACCTTGCGCGGTCTGCCCCGCGGGTGCGGATTTTCTTCCCGGATGACCTGCGCAAGGCCCTTTGACTCCAGCTCAATCAGTATGCGTCTGGCACTTCGTGGCAATATTTGTAGATGCGATGCCAATTCGTGGGCATGAATCTCCTGAGACCCGCGCTTTTTCAGGATGGATTCAAGCTTCGCCAGTGTCATGACGCTGAGTGAGGTAAGCTGGCTGAGCGCTTGCAGCTTCTCTGAGTCGTACCGATACGTGAGCTGTTCGTCTCGCCCAAGCGGCCCCACGACGCTTTTGTCATCGAAAAAGACCATCCAATTGCCGCTCCCTCGCTCTTTGGCGTGTAAGAGGGCCGCGCCACCGTGGATTTCCGCTTCATAAGCGGTCTTGCCAATCCCGATCCCACATGTTACCAGATCAGCACGAATGTCGAACATCTCATCCAAGTCGGGAATTGTCGAATAATCGCGAGTAACTTCTTGCAAATTCCCCCGCGTTGTAAAAATAACGTAGCGTCCGGGACCCGCTGTCTTCAATGAGCCTTGCAAATGCTTTGCGTAACGCAACAGCTTTTCCATCGTCTTGATCTCGGCATTTTGCCATTCATCTGTAGAAAAATTGCCACCGGCAAGCTCGCGAAAGGGATCAATCTCCATCATCTGTACGGCAATCTGGGTATCTTTGAAGTGAAGCATTTCGTGTGTTCGCAAGAGCATGTGAATGACCGAAATCACGCCTGCACGCGTCGGCACGACCCGATGTACAGGGACACCTCTGCGTGTCAGCTCTAACTCTGCTGTCCGCAAGCAGCTGACAGCCACCTTTGTCTTGCCTGCTTTCCAGAGCTGTTCGTGGTAATCCGCCAGTTCATCGGCTGAAATCGCTCCCACGTAATGCTTGAGCCATTTGTATCCGCCAGCAATCCCCGCTTCGTCCATAAAATGCTCCAGTTCTTCTGGTGAAAATGTATCAAAGCTCACTTCGTCCACCCGGACTCCCAATTGATGGGACAGATGAAGCAAGGTTCTGTACAAGCTCGCACCGAGATGAGGCACATACGCCATCGGCACTTGAACCTTGCCTGACTCGCTCACCATGGCATAAGGGACCTGTCCGGAGAAAAGCCACATATCCACCTCATCCACATGTGGGATGATCAGATCGAGGATCTCCTCCTCTTTCCAATAGACAATCGGCAAGTATTCAATTTCAGGAAACTCTCGCATGACTGATTCGATGATGGCAAGTGAATCATCCGCGCCTATTACGCCTAGTCGCAGCTTCAACAAAACTCCCTCTTTCACACCAATCTTCCTACTAGGATAACATACTCCTTTTCTTTTTCTCATCGGGGGATCATTTTACCTGCTGCCTCCCCAATCCTGTGTGCCACGTACAAAACAGGTATGATCAACAAGCTGTAAGGCAATGTACTCCATAGCAACGGCCACGTCACAACGCCAGCCTCAAACAATCGATCATATGTATATAAACTATACGGTAAAACGAATACCACAGCCGTTACCACACCAGGTGTGTACGTGCGAAGGACAACGGTATGACCAACATGTATGAACACATGGAGAAACATCACATGTAGACAAGCCAGAAAAAACGGAAGGTACGTTCCAGACGAAAGTGTCGTGACAGTCAGGATAACCGCTGCCGATAAAACCGCGAAAATACAAGAGACTGCGACCGCAAATTGCGCCGTGTTCATCGAAAGCGACGGCTCCAGCATCTTCATCAGCCGTTCTGGCACAGTCCGTCTAATGATGTCTTTCTTGGCTCGCACCCAACCTTCTACCATCACGATCTCCTCTAAATCATGAAACATGAAAACGACTAAAAACAGCCAAATCAGATGAGACAGCTCCAGCATGCAAGCACCCTCTTCCTATTCGTTTGTCTGCAAAATTCCATATGCCAAAAAAGATACCGCGTCATCTGCAAGCTGCTCCGCTGTTTTCTCGCCCGTCAGCAAATACCGCGTCGTCATCCGGTCTACGACTGCGATCATTGCCTCTGCCGCTACCTCCACAGACAACTCGACACGGACATGCCCTGCAGTCTGATTTTGTCGCAAGTTGACAGCAACAATGGAAGCCAGCTTACGATGCAGTTCTTCACCCTCTTCTGCCTGATACAGCACGATCCGGGTCAAGTCAGGCTGCTCTTGAAAAAATTGGAACAAGGCGAGCAAGTTTTCCCGTACCTGATGGAAGACATCTGCCTTCGTCAAGGCCGTTACCTTTTGACCGCCGTCCGCCAATTCCCATAGCCTTGTTAAGAATGTGTCCGTCAACTGCTGATACAGACCTTCCTTGCTGTCGAAATACTGGTAAAACGACGCCTGTGTCAAACCTGCTCCTTTCACGATGTCACTCACTCGTGTACGATGAAAGCCTTTTGCCGCGAACTCAGAAGCTGCCGCCGCAAGCAACCGACTGCGACTCAACTCTCCTTTTGACAGCTTGTCATTGGTCATTTTCTCACCCCAAAAGTAACTCGTCAGTTATGTAACTCTCGAGTTATTTTTACAACTTCTGGATTTTCCTGTCAAGACCTACTTGCTTTTTTATTCCACTCTATGTAAAATGTTTGCTCAAAGGGTATCATTTGATGGCAATGAGGAAGAAGAGTAGTCATTTTACGAGACTTCAGAGAGCTGATGGTTGGTGCGAATCAGTGTTAAGGAAATGATGAATGGGCTTCCGAGCTCCAAACCGAACCCGCTACTCATGGCGGCAGTAGGCTTTGGCGTTACGTCCGTACGTTACAATGGACACCGTATCAAGCTGTCTTACACAGAAACGGTACGGATCAAAGAGATTTTGCGTATGGAGATTCCATGCGTGAAATAACAAGGGTGGCACCACGGTTCATTCGTCCCTGTCCAGGGCGGATGGACCTTTTTGTATTTAAAGCACATATCTCACGATTGAAAGGAGCAACTTTCCCATGAAAACCATCTTTTCCGGCATTCAGCCGAGCGGTATTTTGACACTCGGCAACTACTTGGGCGCAATGAAGCACTTCGTTCCGCTTCAAGATCAGTTCAACTGCTTTTACTGCATCGTAGACCAGCATGCGATCACCGTTCCACAAGAGCCTGCTGTCCTGCGCGAGAACATCCGTCGTCTCGCAGCTCTCTATTTGTCCGTTGGCCTCGATCCGAACAAAATGACGCTGTTCGTCCAATCGGAAGTACCGGCCCATGCCAAGCTCGGCTGGATCATGCTGTGTACCTCTTACTTGGGTGAATTGGAGCGCATGACTCAATTCAAGGACAAATCCGATGGACGCGGCGAATCCATTCCAGGCGGTCTGCTGGCTTATCCTCCATTGATGGCGGCTGATATTTTGCTGTACAGCACTGATTTCGTCCCTGTGGGCGAGGATCAGAAGCAGCATCTGGAGCTGACTCGTGATTTAGCCGCTCGTTTTAACAACCGTTATGGCGACATTTTCACCATCCCAGAGGTTCGCCTGCCGGAGACTGGCGCACGCATCATGTCTCTTGCTGAAGGCACCAAGAAAATGAGCAAATCCGATCCAAACCAAGGAGCCTTCATCTCCATGCTGGATGATGCAGACACCATCACGAAAAAAATCAAGCGCGCGCAAACGGATTCCGACAGCGTTGTGCGTTATGACAAAGCAGAGAAGCCTGCTGTCTCTAACCTCATGACCATCTACTCCCTCTGCTCTGGAAAAACGCTGGATGAAATTGAAGCGATGTACGAGGGCAAAGGCTACGGCGCATTCAAAACCGAGCTGGCAGAAGTTGTCGTAGAAACACTCCGTCCGATTCAAGAACGCTTTGAGCAGCTGTTCCACTCCTCTGAGCTGGATGATATCCTGACTGCCGGGGCAGAAAAAGCGAATAAAGTCGCAAACGAGATGTTGTACAAAGTTGAAAAAGCGATGGGGATGGCACGTATCTAATCCATTTCCACAACAAAAAAACGGGCTGGGAAGCTTTCTCCCAACCCGTTTTTTTTGTTTGGTAAAATTAAAGGATTAGACTGGAGTCGTTGATTTAACGCGATTTTAGAATTGAAGAATCGTTAGCTTTTGAAAAATAAGTTTTAGACTGATCCATTAAAAGGAGCAGTTGCGGCCCAAAACTTGATAAATAAAGTCTTAGACAGCCGCTGTTGTCATTCAACTAACGTTACTCGTTAGTTGAGATGTAGCTTACTTATATCTTTGGTTTTCCATACACAAGTCACTTCAGAATAAGGGTCCCATTATACTTATAATAATCTTCAAATACCTCTGTGGCGCTGGAACGTGTAACAAACAACCATGTTGAAACAACTGTGTATTCATTGGAAAAGCTCGGCATACAGCCGAGCTTTTATCTTACAGTCCAGTATACTAAATTTTCTGCGTGTCTTTCCTTTCTTGAAGTTCATACATCGCAACCTTATAACTTATTACTTCTAAATGTTTTAGGTTTTCATTGATTGTATTCTGCACTTCTAATTTATGCTGCATCATCATTTCTTTTCTTTGCAGGAATGTTTCATCGCCTAATTCATAAAGATCGATATATTCTTTTATTTTAGAAATAGGCATTCCTGTCAACCGCAGAGATCGGATAAAGTTGATCCATCTCAAATCGTCATCATTATATATTCTACGACCATTTGAATCTCGAGAAATATTTCTTAACAACCCTTCCGTTTCATAAAATCTGAGTGTATTTGCAGACACATGTAAGTTATCAACTACATATTTCATTGAAAATAACATCCGATCCGTCCCCTTTCGTTATAGTTACTATAACGAAATGTAGATCAAAAAAATAGAAAAATGCTTTAGTAACCTCTACCTAATAGCAAATTCTATTGTAAAAACCTATATTTGACTTCAAGCAGCAATAATAAACTACATTTGAAGTACCGGGAAATAGAAAACCTCAAAACTGGAGGCAATTAAGCGATGAACTCAAACTATGAAAATGGAAAAAATTTTTTTCAAGAAACTGATGAAGCAGGAATCCAAGCGGTTATTCATGCTTTAAGCGATGTATCTCCCCACATAAGTCGGTACATTATTGAATTTTTTGGGCAAGTTTTCAATAATCCTGTACTCACCTATCAACAAAGAGAAATGATCGTGATCTCTGCGTTAACATCGTTAGGTGATACTCCAAATCAACTCAAATGGCACATGAACTTCGGTTTGAAAGTTGGAATTACGCCGAACGAAATTATTGAAATTGCTACCCATTGTATTCCTTTTTGCGGCGCTCCTCGTGCTTTAAATGCCATTACCGTTGCGAAACAACTTTTTGCAGAACAAAATATCGAAGTAAACGTCGAGGACGAACTACTACATTCTGTAGGGGAACGACGGGAAAGAGGCATAGCAAAACTTCAAGAAATCGACGGCAAACATGGTGAGGCGGTTGCCGATTCACTTGCCGAGATTGCCCCTGTATTAGCTGAACAAATCATTGAATTTGCGTTTGGTGAAATCTACAGCCGCTCAGGACTAAACCCTAAACAGCGCCAACTCGTCACATTAGGAGCCTTAACTGCTCAAGGTGGATGCGAGCCACAGTTGCACGTTCATCTCAATGCCTCTATTCGTGTAGGTCTAACGAGACAAGAAGTGATTGAGGCATTACTGCAATGCTACCCATACACGGGATTTCCTAAAGTCTTGAATGCTATAAATGTTGCCAAAAAGATATTTTTAACATAGTTATTCACCGATAGGGCAAGTTGATAAAAAGACCGGACTTCACTCACAGAGTTTTTCCGGTCTTTTTACATACTAACTTGATCAATTCATTTTGAGCACTTCCGACTCATAGGACTTAAAAGCATTTTCCATGCCCATAATGACATCTTTAATCTTCATGTATCCCTGGGTGTAAACCAAGGAGTCTCTAATTTCTTCCCATATATAGTGATACTGCTTCAGATCGTCTACTTCACATACCACAAAATCCGTAAATTCCTTCCCCGGAAGCGCCTCAGCATCAAAAAAGCGGGCCTGAACATGCTGATTGTATTTTTAGACGATCTTCTGCGAAGAAGCAGCATGATTATTGCGCTCTTCCCGAGATAATGCGAGCCAGGAAGGATAAAGCTCCAATAACACGATCATCATATATCGCATCTTCCTATAGAAATATTGAATTCTGCGGATTTTGTAATCGATCAGGAATCAAAGCTTAACGATACAGAAGATACACCTATGTAAGAAGCGAAATGATACTGAATAGGAAGTAACAAAATCATTCTCCAGTGAAAAAACGGCATTATATCCCCTGCCGTTGGCCAGCGTGTAAAATAACCGGAATAAACCTTCTGAGCAAAAATAATTGCAGCTTACGTAATCACCAAACTCAATAAGGCGCAAGAATTATCCACGTATTTAAAGAAAGCACATACATAGTGACATTATCACAGGTGACGGCCCAGATAGCGCCGAAGAATTTGGAAAAGCACTAGTTTTAATGCAATAAACTAACTTAAAAGATGATAAAAGCCTTTGGTGTATACCAGAGGCTTTTTCAATGTTTAATCTTCCCTTATTTTATGTTAGTAAATAACTTATCTAACCACTGGTACTATTTCTTTTCTGATCGTGTGTACCATCACTTGTGGTACGGTTCCCCGCGTTTGATCTTAAACTAATTTCTCGTTAGTTGAATAGCTGGCAGCCAGTCTAACACTTTATTTCTCAGTCTAATACTTTATTTTACAGTCTACAACTTTATTTTTATGGAACACTTTTCGTTAATTACTCTTAACCGTGACAGTTACCTTGGCTGTTTTGCCAGCGTAGCTGATCGTGATGGTCACTCTTGTCCTTGGTTTGGCATCATCCAAGACAAGAATACGTCCAGACTCATCAACCTCTACCAGTTCGGGATTGCTGGATGTGAACTCGATACCCTCCGCTTCAGTAACGTCTTCTTCTGCATCATTACCAAGAATCGCCATTACCTTGAGCTGGGCTTCCTCCCCTTGGGCTAGCTTGAGAGATTTCGGCTCGATCTCGATCCTTTTCAGGGCACTCTCCCCGACGACGTAAGAGGCCGCGGTCGTTACTGAAAAGATCCCTAGATCGTCTTCTTTTGTCACCTGAATCGCTTTACCCTTGAGTCCAATTGCTGGTTTCCACATATTGCTCCTGTATGAGAAAGCTTGGAGCTTGGAGCTTGCGTCATCGGCGACTGGCAGACCCAGTGTAAAACCTGTTTTACCGAAGCTGGTCACCTTTTTGCCGTTGCTCCACACTTGCAATTGATACGCTTCGCCAGGGTTCGGCACACCTTTCCACCCGTTCCCATTTTCTTCTGTCAGAGCGAGGGCAAACTTCCTTGCACGTTGAGCGGAAAAATATGCGCTTGGTACCTCTACCCATGCCTCGCTCTCCAAGGTTACGCGAATGCCTACCTCTTTTTCCTTTAATTGTTCAACGAGCTTCTGTTCCAGGGTCACCGTCGGATCAGCAGATTCTCCCTTGCGAGAACCCGTATCGCTCGCAACGTTATCGCTTTTTTTCACCTGAACGAACAGCACAGGGGCAAAGCCGATCTTTTCTTTCACGGACTCAACTGCTTTCATGAATTCCCCGAGTATCTCCAGAAGTTCATCTACTTGTTCATCATCTGCCTTGATCTCATCCCCATCATCTACGACGACAGTGCCAAGCTTTTTCAAAAGCTCTTCTGCCAGTGTGCGGACATGCTTGGCTACTTCTTTGGAAATATCCTTTTCATCGAGCGGCTCCAGTGCTGTTTTCGCCAAACTTGTCAAGGAGGCAAGTGCCAAGCGGGCAATCGCCTCATCCTCGATGCCATCTTCAGTGAGCGGGTCAAATGCTTTGTTCAAAAAGCTCTTCGTCACATCTTGGAGTGTCTCTTCACTGATGGTTCCTCGCTCGGCCTGCTCGGCTACTGCCTCGAGTACAGTCTTGATTGTATCCGTGACTGTCTCCCATTTCGCAGTCGGCGTCCATTGCTTTGCCTCCAGAAGTTTTTCCAGATGGCTGAGCACTTGATCCACCTGTCCTAAAATGTTTTTCTCCTCGCTGCTTGCAGAGATGACCTGAGCTGCTTGCTTGTTCAACTCTCGCTGCGAGTCCGGTGTCGGTGTTCTGTCCGGCGGTGTCACTGGCGGTGGTGAATCCGGCTTGGCTGGAACCTGCACGGCCAATGCTGTAGTTTCTGCTGTCGATTGATCGGACGCTCGTGTGACCTCCAAAACAAGGTCTACATTCGTCAGGCGATATGGCGGTGTAATTTTTCCGTCCAGCGCAATGACTGCTGGATCACTAGAAGACTTGATTGCGATAGTAAAGCCTGTAGGTACTACTGGCAGCTTCAAGCGCGTCTCACCTACTGCTGGCTGTGTGAGCTGCGTGATGCTTTCCGCCACTTCTTGTGCAGTTTTTTCCGGCGTGCCGCGATCCTTCAAGTCCAACTGGACAAGGACAGGATTATGGTCACTCACACGCCCCTCGTTCTCGGTCAAGCCAGCGTTGATGGGAACGATATCAACCTTCGTGTCATCCTCCAAATGGTTGCTGACCAAAATTTGATCCAAGACTTGAGAGTTCCCTTGGTACACGTACGTATACTGCTCACCCTTCGGCAGTTTCTCCACCATATTGGTCAAAACGCCATCTGCCAATTCCTGCACCGGGTTTGAAAACGGGAAATCATTGAGATCACCCAGCACCACAACATTTGCGTTCGCTTCCGCTGCATGAATTTCTTTTACAAAGCTATTTAACACACGGGCAATCTTCATTCGCTGAACTTCACTGACCAGCTGTGGCGGCTGATCTTTTCCAAACAGCGCTTGATCTCCACCTTTTGAGTTGAAATGGTTAGCGATGACAATGACCGGCTCACCTTGGAAAATGAACTCCGCTGCCAGTGGCTTACGGCTCGAAGCAAACGCCGCATTGGTCGGATCTACCCGTCCTGGATTGTGTGACAAATGCGCTACACCATCTCGTGTCTCGATTTGCACCGCATCAGTCGCGCCTCCTGACGTTCCTGCTGCCAGTTGAACCCGTTGTGGGTTATAGAAGAAGCCGACACGGATGTTTCCGCCTGGCTGTCCACCATCCTGATTGTTCTGTGGCGCGATATCGATGTATCGGTAAGTCGGGCCATTTTTGTTTTCCATTACTTTGATCAATGCGTCCGCAGACTGTTTAGCATCTGTTTGCCCATTGTCCGTTGGTCCATTATTATCCTGCATTTCCACCACACCGATAATATCCGGCGCCTTCATGTTGTCCACGATCGTCTCGGCGATGCGGTTGATTTTGGCGGAATCAGTTTTTGCCGAGAAATTCTCAATGTTGTACGAAGCGATGGTCAGCTTATCTTCTTTTGGCGAAATACTTGTCACTGGCGGCTCATAATGGCTTGGCTGTACCGTAAATGACCGTGTATGGAACAGCTTGTAATTCGCAAAGCTGTAGTCGATGATGCCTACCAGCGGTCCGTCAAATTTGTCGCCGACTTTTACCTCTCCGGTAATCGATTCGAGTTTGTCCGATACCGTGATGCGCTCAGGGTGAAAATCATTGGCATCCAGCACTACTCCACCAGTTGGCGTACGCGGCTGACTCGGATGGGCTCGATCGTCGATGACGACAAATTCCGTTGCGCGTGGATTGGTAAACGTCTTGGTTTCGCCAACCACGATTGGATTGTCGATTTGTACCAGCATGCCCTCAAGGCTTTCCCAGAAGTCGATGCCGTCTTGGTCTGGATCGAATTTGCCGAGGCTGTCGTTGTCAATAATTCCTTTCGGATATTCGTAGTTGTCTTTACCCAGGATGAGTGGTTCTGGGAGTCCCTTTGCTGGATTTACAACGGCGTACGAGGTTGCATCAATTTGGGTCTGGGTGAGGTCTGTGCCTGCCCTGTTCGATGGTACGTATTCCTTAACCGTGCCGCTAACCGTTACTTCATCACCAGGGGCGACCGTTGCTTTTGGCTCGTAAACGTAAATGCCTTCAGAGGTAAAGGGGTCTGCGTCCGGTTGCGGATCTTGCATATAAAAGCCTTGTACATTGCTGCCGCTTCCGACGATAGCCGTTACGATTCCCGGAACATTGGTCACCGTTCCATCCGCCATCGGTGAACGGTGCGAGGCTCCTTGAATGTCATGGATACGAATGTTATCTTTTTGAATCACATAGCGGAAGGTCGTTAGATTGCTGTCTGTGTAACCATCTTTGACTGCTATGGCTGAAAGGGTCGTATCCGCATCAATCTGGATCGGTCCCGTATACTTGATGCTCCCTCTGCTCGGCGTTGAACCATCTACCGTATAGAAGATCGTAGCGTCAGCCATCGTCGTCGAGAGCGTGACTTTTGTTCCTTTTGTCACCATAGGACCTGCCGGGCTCGCTGTGACCATCGGGACTTTATTCTCGTCCTCGACGAGATCAGCCACAGAGCGCGGCACCAGCTTGTAAACATTGCGGTCGTAGTTCACCACGCCTGTTATAGCTGCATAGCTCTTGTTCACTGGAAGTGTCAGAGAGGCATCCGGTCGAGACACAAACGTACCGTGCTGATCCTCCAGCGTGTAATTGCCACTTGATGCTGTTTTGACAGTAACCACCTTCACAGTTACCAGCCTGCCTTCCAAAGCCTCTCCTGTAGCAGCTGCAAAACCAGTAGAAGTTACAACTTGCGGGCTAGGCACACCTGCTTGCTTTTGCACCATTTCCACGTTATCGGTGAGCGCTTCGAGTTGAGCAAGTCCATAATAATCACTCATTTTTCCGGTAGCTCGGATCTTGTCTCCCACCTCAATTTTGCCAGTCAGCCCTGGCGCACGAAGTACGAGTCCTGCCGTCTCATCTTGGAAATACACGTTGTTTTGGCCGCCCGCTTCAAACATCGCCGTCACCGTTCCGACGACAATCACGTTCGTGCCTACCGGGGTGTTTCTTGCTTCTGCAATCGTAGTCGAACCTACGGCTGACTTGGTAATGCTAACTTCCGGGCTCTCAAACGACTTGCCATATTCCCCAGTTGTTTGCTGCGTTACGAGTATATGATCCAACTGGTCAATGTTTGGAATTGTAAAGGAAAATGACCCGTTCGCCTGTGCCGTTCCTGTTTCTTTGTTACTTAGCATTAGCGGTTGTTTTTGCGGATCGTATGCGCGCAGGATCGCATTCCCTGCTGCCGCACCTGCTACTCCTCGCAGCTCGCCCACACCGTTCAATGCTTGTAGGCTGACTTTATCCTGAATCATAACTGGGCTGGCTACCGCTGGCCTCAGCTCGATGCTCGTGCTTTCCTTCTTGCTCCCTTCCGTTGCTGTAAGATAGACTCCCTGCGCATTTGGATCGGGATTGGCAAAAGTCAGCTCGATCAGTCCGGACGCATCCGAATCTTGCTGGGCCAAAGGAGTGTCGCTACCTGTTCCTGTAGGCTGACTCGCATATACCTTAATAGTTCGCCCCTGACCGACATAGCCGCGAATTGTTGCTTGGATAGGATCAGTATGATCAAAAATAAGTTCAGTAACATTCAACTTATCGGTCACGTCTGTTGGTAGCGGCTGTTCTACTGGGCTTTGCGTGTTTTTTGGGGTAGGAGCCCCCGTGATAAAATCATTGCTGTTGTTATTGGTATCCCAGCCATTTCCTCCGTTCGGCACAATGCCGCGCTCGTCGCTAATGCGTTGGATGCTGGTCGTATTCGAGGGAGCTGGTGCTGGTGAGTTGCCCTCAGATGAATTGGCAGTACCAAAGCCGACCATATCTACGACACTGGCCTGGGAGGTGACATCTGCCCCTGTTAACGGGTCACCATTGTTAACCAGCGCAACCTTCCCATTCGTCCCTGACAAGTTCAAAGTCCCGCTATCGTCAGGAGTTGGCAGTTCCCCTCCTACTGCACCCGATGTTGCTAGCTGAACCAAATAAAAGCCGTAAGGGGCTATGCTTCCAGTCAGCCCTGCCTTTTGCCACGTCGTTCCCGTAGCAGAAGCATACTGCACTGACCAGCCTCCAACCGAAACAGCCGTGTCTGTCGGGTTATACAGTTCAATGAAGTCATTCTTGTAATGGGCACCAGAGTTTCCCCCACCCCCATACACCTCACTAATCACCACATGATCAGCCCGCGCAGCTTTTGCCTGTGGCATCCACCCGGTCGGTAAAACTGTTCCCATCATGACTGCGGCTATTAACGCCAGCTTCGGCCATCGGGAAGCACTTCCTCTTTTTTTCATCATTCTTGCATCATTCCTCCTCACATCATTCGGAAGTAGCTACTATAAGATGGTAAACGTATAACCTGAATCTTATGTAAATTTGATGTAAAGTTTGTATAATCCTTCTAAACAAGGAAAAACAAAAACCGCCAAGTTCCATCGTCCTTGGCGGTTTTTCTGTGTTTTTGTCAATTAGCTTTCGTCTACTTTCATACTGCGTGCGATATATAGAACCGGTGTCGAAGCTGCCGATACGACAAACTTGATCAGGTAGGTAGTCAATAGGATTTGCCACCATACGTCCATCGGGAATTCTCCTAAAAAGGCAATCGTACAAAAAGTAACGGAGTCAAGCATCTGACTGAAGAGCGTGCTTCCATTATTGCGAATCCAGAGCTGATTTGGACCTGGACATTTTTTCTTCAACCACGAATAGATTTTCACGTCGACAAATTGGCTGACAAAATACGCACACAAGCTCCCCAATGCCACTCTTGGCATCAAGCCAAAAATCGTCTGCAAGGAACCTTGGGCGATATCTGTTTCCTGTGGTTCAAACACCAGCACGAGCTGCATGATGATCGTTGCCGCAATTAAGGTAAAGAAGCCGAACCACACGGCTTTTTTCGCTTCTCTTTCTCCATACTTCTCGTTCAATAGATCGCTTACCAAATAAATAGATGCATAGATCGTATTGCCGAGCGTCATGACTAAACCGAACATCTCGATTGTTTTGACAACCTGAATGTTGGCTAGCACAGTAGCCATCCCGATCCACGCGTACAGCCCCATTCTGCCGAACAATCGGTAGCAGAGCAGGAACAGCCCGAAGTTAACCAGAGCAAAAATCACTCCGATCCAAAAATTAAACATATAATTTCCTCCTAGTTTTGATAACGCGGGAGTTTACGAACCGCGGCCCGTTTTGGGCATTCAATCATTTTACTTGCATTCGCTTATTTTATCAACCATTCTCGAGGCATGCACAGCAATCGACATGCGGGACACCAACACTATTCCCTCATCGACTAAACCGGCTAATGCTAATGAAACGGTTTCTCTAGTCGCCCCCACCATGTTGGCAATCTCCTGATGGGAGAGAGATACGGTCAATTTCCAAAACGGCTCTTCTGCTTTTCCAAACCGCTGACATAATTGAACCAACAGATGCAATACGCGATCCCTAACCGATTCCAAGGCCAGCTTTTCCATCCTCTCCTCTTGTTCCCCCAATCGTTTTGACAACTGCAACATCATTTCTTTCAGGCTTGGTGGACATGCTTTCAGCATTTCTTCCATCCGAGTCGCACTCCAATGAGTAAGGGTCGTTTTTTGCATCGCTTCAATGTAAACAGCGCGTGACCCTAACACCATTTCCTCAATCTCGCCAAAAACAGCTCCTGGTCCCAGCAATCCCACGGTAAAGGACTTTCCCTCCTCGTTCAGCCGAGAAAGACGCAGGAGTCCCTTTTGAATGAAGAAAATGCCCATTCGAGTGTCGGTCGGTGTCTGAAATACTGTTTTCTTGGCTAGAACGATTTGCTCACTCATGATGCAACCCTCGCCATTCCAAATAACTAGTTACCTATACTTTTATGCATTAAGATCTATTTGTCAATCACCTCCCCCTCTTCCTCCTCCATGAAAAAATGACCACCTCATAAAAGGCGGCCATCTCTTACCTTGATACAGCTATACCCAAAACACAGGATAAGCACGTTTCTTATGCATGTTATTAACGAACAGAGCAATCAGCACAACTACTACTGCACCGATAAGTACCGGAGACAATAAAAACTCCCACCCCTTGCCATCCATGACAATGACGATCGGATTGGCACCCGCAGGAGGATGCGTCGTTTTCGTCACATGCATAGTGACAATCGCAAGACCGACACTTAGAGCTACTACCCACAGCTGCGATCCACCTATTTGATAGAGCAGCACACCAACCAAGCTGGTGAAAAAATGCCCCCCGATGATATTGCGCGGCTGAGATAACGGCGAATCCCAGGCCACAAAAGCAAGCACACAGCTTGCTCCAAATGAAGCCATCAACCAGACCGCAGTAGTTAATTCCGCCAGCATGCCCAGTACCCCTATCGTCACTAATCCGCCAAGGCCCCCAATCAAAGCAACCGAGCCAGATATTTTCAAGGGCGTTCTACTTCTCCCCTTCATTTTGGCTACAAAATCCTTTATGCTCCATTCACCATTCATCACAGCCACCTCCTGCTCACATCGTAGCAAGTGGCCCTTCCTTGTTCTGTAAGCTATCTTACAAAAACATAAATAATAGCTAGTTACCTAGATATTTAGTAAAATAAAATACAAACCCCAAACTGTGAGGCGAATATCCATGACTCAATCACTTGTGCGGCTAAATGCGGACTTTCCAATCCCGATCCATGTGCAAATCAAAGAACAATTGAAGCTTCTCATTGGCTTAGGCCACCTTCAATCGGGCGAAATGCTACCACCTGCTGCCCAATTAGCCGATCAGCTGCAAGTCAACCGCAACACCATTAATGCTGTATACACACAGCTACGGGATGAAGGTCTCGTCTATATGCAAAAGGGTCGTGGTACCTCTATCGCCGACAAAGCTGCGATTGCTGCCTTTCGCATACGTCAGCAATCGCTTTATGATCACGCCAAAACCATCATGACTGAAGCACAGCAGCTTCCGTTTTCGCTGGATGAGCTGATGCTTGCTTCCATTGCTTACGGACACTTGTTTCTTTCCCGGTCCAAAAAAGAAGCCCGATGGCTCTTCGTGGAATGTCAAGAGCATGATCATCCTTTTTATCGTAAGAAAATAGAAGAGATCATCGGTCACCCCATTCAGGTTGCCTATCTTGAAAACCATTCAGATGTCCTCTCTGCCTTACAAGATGCCGACCAAATTGTCACCACCGTCAACCATGCAGAGGAAGTAAAAGAATTAGCTGCTCGTTATCACAAATCAGTCCTCATTATTGGAGCAAATGCCCAGACGAGCACCCTTCTGGAGATCGCTCGCCTGGAGGCAGGCCGTGCAGTTGGGTTTGTTTGTCTCGGAAAGAAAGGCGGAGAATGGATGGCGGGACGCGTACAAGAGGCAGGTATCCAACAGATTCAACACATGACCGCAGGATTCGCTGATGAACGCTCCTTGCAGCAGATTATCCACGATTCTGATTTGCTCTATGCCTCCTCTGCTGTATATGATCAGCTCCTCGCGCTAGCTCCAGACAAAACACGTCTCTATCCCATGCTGTTGGAGCAAAGCAGCGAGGCACTGCTAAAAGAAGCGAGCAACCTCCTAGCACCTTAACCTTTACCTGTTACTGATTTGTAGGATTTATGTCGATAATCTGTAACCAATGCATCCACCCCATCGTACATAATGAACATATAGCAAGGACAAGCACAAAATACAGTACACGACACTTTTCATCATGATCAGTCAGCAAGACTGGGGAGGAGATTCATCACATGAAACACATGAAACACATGAAACACTTGAACAAACTCGTAACAGGAACAGTACTTACTTCTGCACTTTTCACTGGTGGGTATGCCATTACAGCAGATGCCAACAACACAACTGCTACACCAAAAGGCTTGCAAGAGATTACGAAAAAAACAGCAGACGTAACGGGTGACAAGACCGTAGACACAGTCGTTCTGTACGGAAAAAAAGAGAAAAACAGCCCATACGTGAAGGATCTCACTATCAAAGTAACAGATGGCAAAACGAAGAAATCTTTTAACATTGACGTGAAGGACAACGGCTACGAGCCGAAGCTCTCCGTTCAAGATTTCACTTACGATAAAAAAGGCGAGATCATGGTTACTGCAAGCACCGGCGGAAGCGGCGGCTACACAACCAATCACATCTATACCGTTACGGATGGAAAAGCGAAAGAGCTCAGCCTGCCAGGTCTGGATAAAAACAAAGCAGGTGTAGTCGGAGCGGACTTCGTCGAACTGAAACCAATTGATCTAAATAAGAATGGTCTCTACGTACTGGAAGGTACAGAGCGTCTGACTGGTGATTACAATGCAGATGTTCGCGGCTACCTTAAATCCAAATGGAAGTGGAACCAAAGCAAATGGGAATTGATGAGTGCCAACTTCGAACCAGCTGTAACACCACTCGAAGTCTATCATGATACTTTCAAAAGCCAAGACTCTGCCTTTGTCTTTAAAGGTCCAAAATCTTGGAACGGCAACATCCTTGTCGAGGAAAAAACTGGCCCACATGCAGACGAGTTCTTGCCAGAAGCAAAGAGCGTAACCCGTTTCATCTTCAATGCTGACAAAGCAGAAGATCGTGCAACTGCTGTCGTTATCACTGCGTTTGACCTGAATGACTGGAAAAAACTGAACAACCCGGACGAGCCGCCAATCGGTGTCGAAATTGCACGTAACCAAGCAACCAACACGGTTTATGTAGTAAGCTTGCCACAAGACTCCGTATTTGACCCAGCAAGCAAAGAAGGGAAGAAATTCATCCCTCTGATGATGTCTCTGGACCAAGTAAAACAAGCGTTTACGCTGGTAAAACGATAATCAATCCGCATCTCTCCACGAATATTCCCTTTGCCTCTCTTTTAGGCAAAGGGACTTTTTTTGTTGTTAGGGAGGTTTTCCGCTTACAGCTTCGCAAGTCTTTTTTGCTTCTCCTCTACAACCCTTCCGCCACTTTCTAGAGAACAGAACGAAAAAACCCCCGACTCAAGTCGAGGGAAAACTACTCTTTTATGTGAATATCGGCAGCATGAGATTCAGCAAGAACAATCCCGCGATGACGTACATGAGCGCAGGCACTTCGCGACGTTTGCCCAATGCGAGCTTCATGAGCGGATACGCTACGAATCCAAACGCAATTCCATCTACAATGCTGTAGGACAACGGGATAATTGCGATGATCAAAAAAGCAGGGAAGCCTTCCGAGAAGTCCTTCAGATTGATATTCTGTACGTTTTGCAGCATCAGTGCGCCAATGATGATGAGCACCGGAGCAATCGCCCCATCTGGAATCATTTTGATGACAGGAAGCAAACCGAGTGAGAGCAGGAACAAGGTACCTGTTACAAGTGCGGTCAGTCCCGTCCTTCCTCCCGCTGCGATTCCTGCCGCAGTCTCCACCGTCGAAACCGTCGGACTGGTTCCCAAAATGCCAGAGATAGCAGCCGACAACGCATTTGCTTGCAGCGAACGTCTGAACTTCTGCGACTGTCCAAGCATCGAGGTATGCCCATGAATCAAGCCAATATTTTCAAAGACGATGACCATCGCCAATGAGAAGGTCGCGATCCAAAATGGCAACGCCCATATGGCGGAAAAGGAAAGACCCGCAAATACGCTTCCGTAATCCGCGAACGAGAACGTTCCTCCCACTCCTGGCTCGACAATCCCGAACAAAAAGCCAAGTCCTGTACCAACCGCAATTCCGATCAGGAAGTTGCCCGGTACATTTCGAACAAACAAAATCAACGTAACAATCAAAGTAATCAGCGTGACGATCACATGCGGGCTGGACAAGTCACCCAGCGCGACAAACGTAGACGGATTCATGACGATCAGCCCGCCTTTTTGAAGACCAATGAAGGTTAAGAACAACCCAATCCCTACGGTAATCGCTTCTTTTAGTGAAGCGGGAATCGCATTGGATAATATCGTCGCAGCCTTGGTAAAGGCAATCACAGTAAAGATCAGACCCGAAACAAAAACAGCAGCCAACGCTTGTTGCCAAGTGAGTCCCATGGATTGGCATAATGTGAACGTAAACAGAGCGTTAATCCCCATGCCGGGAACGAGAATAATAGGAGCATTTGCCCAAAAGGCCATGAGAAGTGACCCGATAAATGCCGTCAATACAGTCGCCAGAATGCCTGCTTCCATCGGTATTCCAGCATCATTTAAAATCGAAGCGTTTACGGCAACAATGTAAACAATGGTGACAAAGCCAATAAATCCGGCGATGAGCTCCCTTTGAAACGTCGTGTCGTAAGCGCGCAAGTGAAATAGCTTTTCCATCCACGTACGCACAGATTTTCCCTTCTTTCCTTTATGTCTATTCCATGAAGTGAAGATTCACAGGTAACATGCTATCATAGCATCATCAATATGAAAAATATCCATAAAATCTAATTTTCATATCGTTTTCATATGGAACCATTCTCGTAGGGAAAGAAGGGCTTGTGTGTGGATATTCGGCAACTGCGTTACTTTATTGCCATAGCAGAAGAAGGTCAGATAACGGGGGCAGCTAAAAGACTGAACATGGCCCAGCCGCCTCTGAGTCAGCAGCTGAAGCAAATGGAGGAGGAGCTCGGAACCATGCTTGTTGAGCGCTCAGGAAAACAAATGGTCCTGACAGAAGCAGGCATCACTCTTTATAAACAGGCGCTTAATATCGTTCATCAAATGGAGGAAGCCCTCTCCGAGGTAAAAGAAACAGGCGAAGGCATTCGTGGGACACTTTCCATCGGTGTCAGTGCACTGTCGGCCTATCGCCTGCCAGAACAAATTCGTATATTTCAGCAAAAATACCCACTCATCACTTATAAAATTTGGAAAGGCGATACGCAGCTTCTCAATCAGTGGCTGGAGCGAAGAACCATAGAAGTCGCTATCGTACGCCTTCCCCACTCGTTGAACAACTGCACCATGATTCCGCTGGAGGAAGAGGATTTTGTGCTCATCGTTCCAGCCACCTCCCCCTATGCCGATCGAAAAGAAATCGAAATGCGCGAAATCGCCGAGCTTCCACTCATCATGCCGAGCACGCCAGGATTGGGCATTTACGACTTGATTATCAAGGAATTCTCCCGTCTAGGCGTGGAACCACACGTCATCTGCGAGTGCCCGGACATCTCTCTCATCGTTAGCATGGTGGCCTCCTCGGTCGGTTCCTCCATCGTCCCCATCTCAGCGTGGGAAACGCATCAGAGCGAACAAATTCGCGGGATTCGACTCTCCGGAACTTCCATTTATTCTTCCGCTGCTGTCGTTTGGCAGTCTGGACGCCATTTGTCCAAAGCAGCGAATCGGTTTATCGAGACGTTTTCATCGTAATTCCATTCAAGGGCGGTCCATCCGGAATAATCTTGGAAATCCCGCGGGATGATAACTATTACCATTTCTTGTAGATTCCCGGGAGGATAAAGATGACTTTCCTGATATCCTTGGTCATTGTATTTGTTATTGTGCTGTTCGGCGCGATTTCTCCTGAGCTTTTCGCCTCTACGGCTTCTCAAGTCCTGAAAGTGACCACGACGAATTTTGGCTGGTTTTATTTAATCGTGACTTTCGGTTTTCTGATCTTTTGCATCTTTCTTGCCTTTAGCAGATACGGACAAATCCCTTTGGGGAGCGACGATGACGAGCCGGAATATTCGCTCCCTACCTGGTTTGCTATGTTGTTTTCTGCTGGGATGGGGATCGGTCTTGTCTTTTGGGGAGTGGCAGAGCCCGTCTCTCATTACTTCGCTCCGCCAGCAGGTGTGACTGGACAAACGACCGAAGCCGCACAAACTGCTCTGCGCTATGCGTTTTTTCACTGGGGCCTGCATCCTTGGGGGATCTACGCTCTCATCGCGCTCACTCTCGCGTATTTTCAATTTCGCAAAGGGGCGAAGGGCTTGATTTCCTCCACCTTTGGCCCGTTGTTCGGTGAACGCATACACGGACCGCTCGGAAAAGGGATCGATATTTTGGCTGTTATCGCCACGGCTTTCGGTGTCGCAACCTCACTTGGCCTCGGAACTCTGCAAATAAGCGGAGGCTTGTCTCACCTTTTTGGACTGCCGTCCAGCACCACCGTGCAAATCGTCATTATTTCCTTGATTACCGTGCTATTTCTGCTCTCCGCTACGACCGGACTGGATCGGGGGATCAAGTATTTGAGCAATACGAATCTCGTATTCGCCTTGTTGCTCCTCCTGCTAACGCTCGTATTGGGACCAACCTCGTTTATTTTTGACGCCTTCACCAGCACGCTGGGCAGTTATTTGAACAACCTCATCTCGATGAGCTTGCGGCTGACCCCTTTTACACAAGGGACATGGGTAGCAAACTGGACCCTGTTTTACTGGTCGTGGTGGATTGCCTGGGCGCCGTTCGTCGGCATGTTTATCGCACGCGTCTCCAAAGGTCGCACGATCAAGGAATTCGTCATTTGCGTGATGCTCGTTCCGAGTTTGTTGAGCTTTATTTGGTTTTCCGTGTTTGGCGGGACTGCCCTTCATCTCGAAATTTTTGATCAAGCGCCTATAGGAGCAGCGGTACAAAGCGACATCTCGACTGCCTTGTTCCTCGCACTGGAGCAGTTGCCCATGGGATACATTCTCGCTGTCGTTGCGATTCTGTTGATCATCACGTTTTTTATCACGTCAGCGGATTCAGCTATTTTCGTGCTCGGCATGCTGTCATCTGATGGCAACCTGGACCCCTCGAATCGGGTAAAAATCACCTGGGGCGTCCTCCAATCCGCAATCGCAATCGTTTTATTGTTAAGCGGCGGCTTAGAAGGACTACAGACAGCCTCCATTGTGGCAGCGCTACCCTTTACCGTCATCATGGTCCTGATGTGCTTTTCCCTTGTCATGGCACTACAGGAAGAAGACCGGATTGCGAAAAAGAAACGGAAGGATCAGCAGAAGAAGCTGGAGAGGTTGTTGAAGGAGTTGTAAAAAGGGGACGCTGTCCATCGCGTCCCCCCTTGCTATTCATCGATTGCTTTTCGCCTCAGATGTTACCTCAATCCCGTTTCTGCGAAACAGCGCCGCCGTCAGCCCGACACCCGGCACTTTTTTCCCAGAAAAACTGCCATCGTAAACGAAGGAGCTTCCACAGGACGGGCTGTTTTCCTTTAAGATGGCGGATGTGGCTCCAACCGTTTTCGCCAGCTTTAGCGCTTGGTTCGCCCCCATCAAAAATTCCTCGGTGACATCTCGGCCAGTGTCGTCTATGATGCGTGCTTTGCCATCCAGAACATCGTCACCAGTCCCCCCGATGATTTCTGCTGGTGGTCGTGGTGTTGGCAATCCTCCCAGCTGTTCAGGACAGACAGGAATAGCCTTTCCTTCCCGAAGCAATTGCTCCAGCTCTTGGTCCAAGCATGACTTCTGATCGTAACGGCATTCACAGCCGATCAAACAGGCACTAATCACTTTCATGACAACCGTCTCCCCCTTTTATCTATCTACAACTTGCGCAGCTTCACGCTTTGCACCATATGATTCTGCCCTTTGTCCAAAATCAATTGCGCGCGAACACGCGTCGGCAAAATGTTTTGGCGCAGGTTGGCTCCATTGATCTCCGTCCAAATACCGGTGGCTACCTCAGTCGCCTCCTCGTCAGACAAACTCGCGTAACGCTTGAAATACGAGGATGGATCGGAGAACGCAGTCTGACGCAGCAGCTTGAATCGCTCTACATACCATTGCAGGATGTGTTTCTCTTCCGCATGAACGTAAATCGTGAAGTCAAAGAAATCGGAAACAATGACCTCGGAAATACGGGCATCGTTTTCGTCACCTCTAGGTGGTTGCAGCACATTCAAGCCTTCCACAATCAAAATGTCAGGCTGTCTGACGGTCTGCCATTCATCTGGCACGATGTCATATACAAGGTGGGAATAAACTGGCGCTTTCACTTCAGGCAAACCCGATTTTACTTCGGATAAAAAGTTGATAAAGCGGCGCAAGTCATAACTCTCCGGAAATCCCTTGCGCTTCATGATTCCTCTGTCTTCTAGAACCTTGTTCGGATACAGGAATCCATCGGTCGTTACCAAATCGACCTTCGGATGATTCGGCCAGCGGGATAACAGCGTCTGCAAAATGCGAGCCGTTGTACTTTTGCCCACAGCCACACTGCCTGCGATACCAATAATGAATGGAACCTTACCATCCTGGTTCCCTAAAAAAGTGTGGGTCGCCTGGTACAGCTCCTGCGTGCCCCCGACATACAAATTCAGCAGACGGGACAAGGGAAGGTAAATGTCGGAGACTTCGGTCATGGACATTTTCTCGTTCAATCCCTGCAAAAGGGAAAGCTCGTTATCAGATATGGTCAACGGCGTGGAAGCCCGCAGAGCACTCCACTGCTCGCGATTAAATGTAACATAGGGTGATGCCATGGGAATGTACATCCTTTCCATCATGAAAGTGCTTTCTTTAAATCAACACAAAGTTAGTTTACACCAGCATGTCTCTCTTGGGAACAAGGGGGTTGTCCCAAATCAGACCATCTCTGCACTTTGCCTTCCTGAGTACATAAGAAAAGACTCTGTTACAGTTAAAATTCAGCTGAAAAACATCGACTAAAAGAGTATTGAATTGATGCGCTTACAGCATCCTCCCATAAACTTTCAAGTGAAAATATATTATGCACCGATTCTTGGCGTGCCTTTAAAACATACGCTACTCACAAAGAGATGGATACAACGATTCAGGGAATTTACTATAAAATTTGGAAACCTATGATACAATTCGGTTAAATAAATTTGTGGCATAACATTGTTTCTTATTCATCTAATGGGGCAGGATTGTTGAATTAGGTGATTGAATCAAAAGTTGCGAAGGGGAATTCAATGGCTTATAAATTTAGTATTTTGACCCAAGAACAAGCTGAAAATATTGCATTTAACTGGCATTATGATGGTGAGTATTCTTTTTATGATATGGAAGCTGATAAAGAAGATTTAGACGAATTTTTAAACCCAGAGGAACGAGGGGACTCAACGTTTGCTGTAACAAAAGAAAATGAATTGTTTGCTTTCCTTAGTATTAGTAAAGTTACTGACAGAATTTTTGATATTGGTTTAGGAATGAGACCAGATTTAACTGGAAAAGGCAATGGAATAGAATTTGTAAGGGCAGGTATTAACTTTATTCAATCAGAATTTAAACCTGAAAAAATCACATTATCAGTGGCAACTTTTAATCAAAGAGCGATAAAACTATACAGAAAAGTTGGATTTAAAGATGTAAAGACTTTTATGCAAGATACAAATGGTAGCACATTTGAGTTTCTAAAAATGGTATATGAGTGTTAATAGCTCTTTTTCAAGTAAAAGGTCCAAATAATTGGAAGTTCGTATTTTTTCCTTAATAGCAACATTAAACTTTAACAGAGCCTAAGAAAAAAGCCGATACCCCATGGCATCAGCTCTGTTTGTAAAAGAATTTCTCGTTATTTTCCCAAGTGGGCTTGCAGCATCCACACATGCTTTTGCAAGCTGTCCATGATCCCTAAGAACATATCGCCAGTCGCTTCATCGTCCCCTGCTTCTGCGGCTGTAATCCCTTCTTTAAGCTCTTTGATCAGCAGTGTAAAATCGCTTACGACTGCCTCTACCATCTGATCCGCAGACTCTCCACCTGTCGCTTCCTTAATGGATGCCTGCTCCATACAGGCCTTCAACGTCGAAACAGGCTTGCCCCCAACCGTTAACAGCCGCTCCGCCAGCTCATCTACATTTTTCGCTGCCTCGTTATATAGCTCCTCAAATTTTTCATGCAGGGTAAAAAAATTTGGGCCTTTGACATACCAGTGATAATGATGCAGCTTCATATACAACACAGACCAGTTGGCCACCTGTTTATTAAGTACGTCGGTCACGGGCCGACTCATTGTCATACTCATCCGGACGCTCCACCTCTCATGGTATAGGATAGCGTTTGTAGTATGTGGTGAATTGGGGGGTTCTATACCAGACGCCGTCTCGTTCATCATTGTCTCGAAGAACTTCTAGCCTGTTTGGTATCATTTTTTCATGAGCTCATCTACTGAATCTGTGATGCTGGCTTCGTGTGCAATTTTTATCCCATTACTCCTCAACTCATTTCTAGCTTTTGCTAGTGCCTGTAAAATTTCTTCCTTCGCAACTTCCTCGTACTTGTCCATGACTTCTTCCAAGCCACATTCGATTAAGTTCAAGTACTCGCCATATGTTACATAGGCCACCTCTTCTGGAAACCCGTGGAATTGCATACTCAGGACAACTTCGTCAATCGCACATCGCTCAGGATCATCGGTATCGAAATTACCGTATGTCGCAATCATGCAAACCTCATCAAATACAACACCTTCTCTTGTAAGGATGATCGTTATGCTTTTCAATATTCTAGATTGATTGATGAAAACGCCTCTGATGAAATGATGCTTCCAGTCATTATTTATCTTTTTCAAGCGTTGTACCACCTTCTAGATACTCGTTTGGCTACCCTCAGGCCATTTGGTTTTATCATTGTAAATCACCCTGGTGAAATCTACATTTTTAATCGTAGCGTTTGTAAAATCTGCATTAGAAAGGTCTGCATTGGTAAAATCAACATTTTGCAGGCTTGCATTACGAAAGGAAGCCCTCGTTAAATCGCAAGTGATAAACTTTACATTTTTCAGAGTTGCATCCATAAAGCATACCTTTATCATAGCTGAATTGGAAAAATCAACTTCTTCCACTTCTGCTTCACAAAAGGTCGCTCTAATTAATTTCGAAGAAGTCACATCACAATTTTTTACTATGGAGTAATCCAGATTTGATTTTGTCAGAATAACCCCACTCATTCTCACTTCTAAAAAAATGACTGACGCAAGGTTGGAATAATAAAAGTCTGTATTGGCTAAGGTGCATTTCTTTATTGTTGAACCTGCCAACATGACATCGATTAAGAGCCTATCAGCTACATTTAGTTCTGAGAAAGTGCCATCCTCAACATATAGCTGTACACCCTTCGTTTTCTCCCCACTAAGCCATAATTCATGCTTATCAATCATCTGATTGATTTCTTTTTGGGTTATCATCTTTCGTCAGTCCTTTTTTCCTCGTATTTCTGACGAACGAGCGAAAGATACTCTTCTACATATTCCGTTTCATCCTCAGACAACATTGACCGATAATCCATCTCTTTTGCCAAACGCAAGATTCTTAGTATATCCTCTCGATCACTTTCGGATAGTGGTACGTCATGCCTTACCATCAATTTGGTTAGTAATGATACAGCTACGATACTTAGAATCGTATCGGAATAGATGTATTCATCGAAAGCGAGATGACAAATACCCGCAGCTTGTCCGTAAGTACGTCCATTCACGCATACCTCGGTATAGAAGCTGTCTGCTATCAAATATTGAAGCTCGAAAAAATTCATATCCATTCGTATTCCGCTTGCGAGATAAAGAATGCTAGCAGAATCTCCCCTCCCTTCTTTTCACTTCCCACACAAACATCGCTGTATTCAACAGGGAAACTCCGTTCAATCCC
The DNA here is from genome assembly GCF_013284275.1 of Brevibacillus sp. HB2.2. NCBI lineage: Bacteria > Bacillati > Bacillota > Bacilli > Caryophanales > Paenibacillaceae > Brevibacillus > Brevibacillus sp. HB2.2. The sequence goes on along the minus strand of NZ_JABSUV010000040.1, from coordinate 20,940 downwards.
TCTAATTGCACTTCCTCACCCTATTTCCAATGCATTCCCTATACAAAAAAATAAAGCATTGGCAAGAATATTCCCTGCTCTCCGGAATTTAGCAGCTCAAGTAATGAAGTTAACTTAGCCATGTATTTTCACAAGGAAATCCTCTAATACTCCCCTAGTCGCAACGCCAGCTCTGGGAAGCAATTCATTTACGCGAGCGAGCATGGCAGGATTGTCACGTATCATTTGCTTCGCTTCTGGAGTCGAATAGCTTCTCAACGTATCTACACAGATAACGAAAAGCTCCTCATCATCCGTATCCAGCAACGATAGTAGAATGTTCAGTTCATGCTCAGTACAAGAACTGTCCATACAGTACGCGAGTTTTCGCTGCCATTCTAACGGTTTCATCAGCACATGACTTGACAGGTCTTCCCAATCCTTTTGGCTAAACTTCGCTAGTATGTCAGACGCTATTATGCAGCCATCGTCATACCAATAATCAACGGTATTTTGGCAGCCTGTTATGAAAACATCTAATTCTTTGTACATGCTGGTCACCTCTATTCAATGTTCAAGTTTTTTCTCATATCTTCAAAATACCGTTCTAGCTCTTTCCTGTCGTGGGGTCTTTTTTCCACATATCTCTTCGCTGCTATCCTGAAATAATCATAAAGAATTTCGTAAGTAACGATGATTGTCTCGCTCCCAAATTCTACCTCAATACCGATGAATTCCTCTTCATAAAAAGACTGATCAAATCCATCTAGGTCACTCCAAAATGTAAAGCCTCCCATATCTGTGCCAAAGCCAATCCCTGTGCTTATATACTTCACTGCATTTTTAAATGAGCCTATTAAATAACAAACGTTCACTAAATCCTGTACGGGTACGTGTTTTGTTTGAAATAAGTCATCTGAATGTAATAACATTTCCATTTCCCTCTCCAAGGCCATCCATCAAAATTACAGTGGATGACCGTAAAAATACTTTTGACCCTTCTTCCATTTTTTGTTTGCCAGACCTTTCACATAGCTTACATAATCTTTATAATTCTCGGTCGTGATTACGGTGTTGTAGTCCCCAGGTACTTTTTCACCTGACCAAGTCGACAATAAAGATGGAATAAGTTCCATTCCGAGCATTTGTTCATGATTGGCGGCAATAAATACCCTTTGCATGAGTATTTTTGTCAGATCCCCGAGAAAGGACAAATTTTGATGATAGTAATATTGTCCCGCATCGCAATCTTCCATGAAATCTTTGTAATACTCACCAATCTCATCAACTGTCGCATTATCACCCAGGTGTTCTTTGAAATTTATAAAGCAGTCAATCGAATCTCTGATCATTACCGAAGTGTCACGAATGGAGTCCCACTCTTCCAGCAAGGCCATCAGATATGGAATGACTTCAAGGGAAAGTGTCGTAATAGCCTCAGACGCAAAGGTATCCACTGCCTCTTTGTTTCCTTCTCCAAGAAAAAGAAGATGATTGGAATCTCTCAAGTCTGCGTGTGTCGAGATGGAGCAAAACACTCTAATACACAGGTTTAATAGAGCCTCGTCATTCGTGTAATTCATGAGCTGAATAAGTAGTCGTTTTTGCGTGAAATCTCCCAATTTGAATAATTCAATCAGGTGAAATAAGGCTTCGTGCTCTGTGGTTGCACGTAACAGGTTTTCTTTTATAGTAGATGGGCTGGAGGATGATGGTTGCCCAAACCAAATGTTGTTTGAAATGCTGGTGCTTTGTTCCATTCCCTATTCACCGTCCTCAGTCCATTCTTGTGGCTTTTTTCTGTACGCTGCTGTGTGGATATCATTCTGCACTATCCACTCCTCAACCCCTTTTGCATCTGCAAATCGTGTTTTATAGAGAAGCGCTCCATCTAGGACTGCACCTTTCAGATTAGCATGAGAAAAGTTGGCGTAGCTCAAATTTGCTCCTCGAAACGAGGCTCGTTGTAAATCTGCACCTGATAAGTCAGCATAACTAAGATCGGCATCATCAAACGACGCCTTAATACACAGGCATTTTTTCAACGAAGTATGCTTGAATGATCCGTAATTAAATACAGTCTTACTTAGGATGCTTTCAGAGAGATTCGACGCATCAAACGAGGTACCGAGAAAATATCCATCACTCATATCATTATTGGTTAAGATGGAATGGTTCATCTTTGATTCTACTATGAGCATACAACTTAGGTTTTGACCTGTTATGTTTAGATTTCTCACCTCCACTTTTTCCCATTCTATTTTCTCGCCAGCATCACCAGCTGAATCTGTCCATTGAATATGTTTGGAGAACCTGTCTTCTATTTCCATGCCATACTTCCTTTCGAAGCCTTCGTCCACTCTGGCAGTGTATAAATCACATCAAACGGCTTCTTCTCCTCAAAAAATTGAGTGTACAGCCGCGTCCTAGGTCTCAGGTTGTGTTAGCGAAATCGCGAAAAGAGTTGGATTAGAGATAAGAGCATACAACACTGCATCATCATGATATTTATCCTATAAACCACTCTACGAGTGAATCATCATAAGTGTGCTTAGGGAAAACAACTAGGGTCTAGAATGAAATCTGTGTCTTTTCCATGTAAAAAACCACAAATTACTCATTTCCCTTTTTACTGTCAATCATAAGCTAATTCGAGATTGACAAAAGGAGGATTACTATGGCGAATAAAGCGAAAGCGAAGGTTAGCCCACAATTCAAACGGCTCTGTACCCGATTTGGAAAAATATTAGGGGGCGAGTCAGAAATTGATAGTGGGCCTGTTTGTTTTGTCATGCGCCTTACAAATCTTCGAGAAACCATCTTGGGAAGACGTACGCTTTCCCCTTTAGTTCGAGCTCAAATGTTTTCGTTTGAATCTCTTGATAAGTCGGGCCGTGCCCTTTGTTTGGGAGAGACTGCCGTGCACCAAAATCAAGTTAACCGCTTGATGTCGAATCTCCGCAAACGTGGGATTAAAGTGACGGCACTTCACAACCACTGGCTAAAAGAAAATCCGCGCTTAATGTATATGCATTGGGAAGCGATAGAGAATCCTATCGTATTCGCCAGGAAAACCAAAGAGTCCATCGCATTCCTGGGTTAAATGGTGGAGCCATGAAGTTTTCATTTCATCATAATCGAAAGGATGACGAATATGGGCAAAGTAAAGGCAAAAGCAAAGGCAAGTCCTCAGTTTAGAAGGTTGTGTAACCGATTTTCTGCCATTTTAGGTGGAACTGAGCATGAAATTACAAGAGGTCCTGTTTGTTTCGTTTCCAGAAATAGAAAATTCAATGCGTCCATATTAGGCAGAAAAACAACATCCCCGTTGGTCCGCTATCAATTGTTCTCCTTCGAATCCTTGAACAGTTCAGGCCGTGCACTATGTTTAGGGGAAACGGCTCTCTTCCAAAATCAAGTAAACCGTTTGCTATCAAACCTTCGCAAAAACGGAATAAAAGTAACAGCAGTCCATAATCACTGGCTCTTTGACAACCCGCGTCTTATGTATATTCATTGGGAGTCGATTGATAATCCCATTGCATTCGCAAGAAAAGTGAAGCGTTCTATTGCGTTTTTGGGGTAATCATTGGTATTGCTAATAGAAAACAGCGGCAGCAAATGACGTAGTAATTTCATACTTTCTTTTCAGGTCTTAGAAGCCGCTGTTTCATTTATTAAGGGGCGGTCTAAAACTCATTTATCTGCGGCTGCAAACTTTTTTAACCAAAAACTACGTAAGATCAACATCTCCAGTCTAGAACATTATTTTCGATGAACAGAGGAATTATGAATGGAGCCCTACTTTTCAAGTAAAGCCATCTGCTATGGGATGACTTCAAGCGAAAGTGTTGTAATGGCCTAAGACGCAAAAGTATCCATTACCGCTTACTTTCCCTCCTATGATCGAAAGTAAGGAAAAAAGAAGAATAACTTTTTTCACATGAATAAAGGAATATGCCCTCAAATAGAGGGCATATCTCGTTTTATCGTTTCGAAGATTTTATCAATTTAAAAATCCATTCGACGATTAGTGCAATAAAGAAAGCAGACACTATTAGAATCAAAAATTGTAACCATAGACCTGTATTCTGAGAAGGCATTAAGTTTAGGATTCCTATTAACAAAACTAGGCAAAATATTATCGTGCTAGGTTTCAAAAAAAACCTCATCCTTACACCTCCAAATATGCAAACTATTTACATTTATCTGTGTTTGTTTTACAATTATACCATAAAAGGAGGTTGGAAAATTGCGTAAATTTTGGTCAGTTTTAACTGGTGTCGTATGTGCATTTTCCGTTACATTTTTCCCTCTGTTAAGTCACCCGGTATCAGCATCTGAACCAACTGTTTTATTAAAAGCGGAAGTGAAGAAGCAAGCTTTTCACAATGGTAAATTAATTAAGGCTTTAGACAGCAACGAGGTTAATAAAGTTATGGCAAAAGGACTGGAATTCTCCGGAAAAATCGGAGAACCTACAGTTGCACAACATACTTTTGATGATGGTAGTAGCATCAGGGTTACAACGAATGTAGTCAGCAACCCTAAACGTACAAAAGGTATCACTTCACCGCTTTCAAAAGAAAGAGATTTGACTGCTTCCACTACATACACTGCTACAAGTGCTGTAGGAGTTGATTTATTTGACTACCACCTGTACCAAGATTTTACAACCAATGGTTCAGATATTACTTGGTTTGAAAAGACACCCTATTCTGATTACGATACAACTCCAATTATTAATTATTGGAGCATTGTAAGCGAAGGGCCAATGTACACTGATTATGCTAAAAAAGGTGACGGTATTACAGCCATCGCTAACCCTAAATTCAAGTTTTCTATATGGGAAATCGCGACAGTACAAACGTTGAGCCTCAAGGCAGAGCTTAATATCCAACCGAATGGATACTATACAGGTAAGTGGAAAGAATTATAAAGTTAATCAGTAAAATTAACTTCCAGATTGTACAATGACCGAGAATTTCATCGATGTACTTTTAGAAATAGGAATTCGTGTAAAAGGGGCTGCTCCAATAATGGAAGCACCCCCTTTTTATATTTATATTCGTTTTTAAGTTCTGATATTCGAGTATAGACACTTTTTTAGGTATATCATTCCATCATAACTCTGTAACACCTCGTCATAGTTGCGAATAGTTCTACCAACTATTACCCGTCTCTTCATCAACTGTCGAATACACTTTTACTCCAGTTCCACACCAACTTATTATATATCCGCTGTTACTCGTGAGCTCAAAAAGAGCAACATCTTTTTCTGCTTTCTAAAGTCTTTTAGAAACAAAACCTGTTTTAAAAAAAGTAATCAAAACATTTACTAGCTAAAACATTTCCTTCATTTGTTTTATACAAGAAAAGCCCACTCCTTCTAACATCACAGATGAAATAAGCTTTCTAAGTTTGTTAAGTAACGTTATGTTGCCTATCAGTTGAGCATGTATATTAATATGAAATCCTGCTAATTTCTTTATTTGTTGGACTTGGCAAACTTTCAAACGCGTACCCATTAATCCCGGCAAAATCCATCTTTTTACGCAAATCACTGACAAACTGCGTAAAATAAAGGCCACGATCCATGCTGCCCGCATATTTTCTCAAGTCGTAATCGTAGGATAATGAATCGTATATGTGCTGTAAATCATCGACCAGCACCTTTTTCATATCCGCTTTTTTAATAGCTGGATCGATACTGCATTCGTTCACGAGCGCCTGTAATGTTTCCTTGAGCGCATCGTTGTCATAGGACGGGTGGGAGAGTAAAAATTTCAAATCGTACAAGTCTTTAAACCTCGGCCTTACAATCGTTTGATGCAGCTTCCAAGCAACCTGGATGGACAGGGGCACAGTGTACGGAACCAAGAAGCTTTCCCCAATGGCAGGTTGGTACTGTAGCGGAACCGGTTCTGCATCCATTTCCAGGTTAAACGAAATATCCAGATTAAGCTCGTTATAGTCATTCGCTTCCCTTGTTTGACCTGTGAAATAATAGGCAATATCCGTATTAATCGTCGGAAAATCATCTGCCATTGCGTAATCGATATATCTCCAAAACGCATTTTTTCGAAAACTTCTAAACACCACGCCGTCGTTTAGATCCATTTCGGTTACTTGGATCATCCATTGTGTAAATACTTCGTGGGCATGTTCAACATCCCTGATCTTCCCCGCATACAATAAATCGATATCATCCGCGTCCCGAATCTCTCGGTTATCCAAATATTGTCTGGTTAGAAGACTGCCTTTTAATACAAAGGGCATATTCACAAGAGCAATTCTTCTCAACAGTGCTTCCAAAACAATGAGCTCTCTCGCCTCATATTCCAACTCTGCTACATCGTCGTATGTAATCATCATGATCCTCCCTCTACTCATTAGGAAATCCAGCCGCTGTCCAGTTCTTCCCGGCTGTCATAAATGCATAGTTCGTACTGTTCTTTGATTAGCCCGATCTGATTTGCTTGCAAAATGGTATGAATCTTTTCTACTCGGTCATAAAACTGTTTCGGGCTTTCATATTCTCGGACGGTGATAAATCTCACTTTTCCATTCACATTCAAAGAGTTTCTCGAAATATGTCCGCCATGACCCTCACATAAATTTCGTAACGCCGCGACATCATCGACCTGTACTTTGCCATGCCATTCGAAGTAAGGCTTCGAGTTTTTTAGGATGGGCTGGTAAAAGTACGTTTCTTCTTTTGGTGAAATCTCTACTTTTTTTCGGACGATGGTAAAACCGTTGTTTTGAAACGTAGCTGCAATCTTTTCCATCTCTTTATTCGCATCCTGAAAATCTGCTCGCGTGATTACTCCTGTTACCATCGGTTGATTGATGTAATTTCCCTGATCCAAAACGATCATGACCGGTTTCACTTGTTGCGATTGGCAAAGATCGATAAAAGCTTCCTTTTCATCAAGTTGGAGATCGTTGAAGGTAACATGAAACTCAAATTCCATTGCTTCACTCCCTGACTTTCTTGTATGGCACATTCAATTCATTTCCTTTTCTTCCTATTTGTATCGACATAACTTTTCTATTTCTTAACGTTTCGTTTAAATAAAAAAGTAGAGGTACGTTGAAAATCATTTCTCAACATATCTCTACTTTGTATGAGTGCTAGTTGCTAACCATTTAGCTTGGTGGTTGCTGAAAAGTCCAGAGAGTGTACTTTTATGGACCAATGCCCCAAGATTTCATCGAGTCTTAAAGCGTAAGTCCTGAGCTTTGAGCCTAAAGAGCTTTGATACGTAAGTTTTGAAAGCTGAGCTCTCATCTTTGAGCTTTCATCCTCATATTCGCCAAATAATTATAGGATGGCCTAGTTAACCCACTAGGCAAGGGACTCTCGTTTATCAGCTATTCAAATGATTAGCAAATTACACTGTTAATCCACAAGATGGATTTTGGTAATCGTATTGGATTCGCTTAAAATAAAATCGACTTCACACTCAAACTCGTCAATTTCTTTACTAAGCGTATCCATTCTCTCTTTCAATTTCAATGGGTCTACGAGCTTCGCTTCATTCTGCTCTTTAAATGGTTTGGAGATCGCCTCCATTTCTGTATCCTTCACCTTGGAGTCTTTGCCAAAGTTCGCTTCGAGCAGCTTTTCTAAGCGCAGCTGTACTTCTTCATTTTTCTCTTCAACCTGCGTGACAGCGTGGTTGTAATCTCTTCTCATTTTCTCCAGCAGTGATTTCTCATATTGAATGGAGGTTTTTCGCTCGATTGCTTCGGCTACTGTCATTTTCTTGCCGCTAATCGTTACCATTGTCTTCGCGTTGGATTCGACGATTAGCGACTTAATTTTTTGTCTTCTTTTTATTAGATCAATGGTGGATTGGTAGTTGCGTTCTGTTGTTTCCACATACAGTTCTGTTGAAGTATAGCCAGATACGGGCTTCGGTCCAATAGCCGAAGATATGAAAGTCGTTTCATTGATTCCTTTTTGGATTCTTTTATCGAGTAATTTTAATTCTGAGAGTCCTCTTGTGATAGACATTTCCATCGTGTCGTTCCTCCTCGTGGAGTTTTGATAGGAGAATTGTAATGTATATTTTTGGGTACATTTGGTAGTTTACTATACAACTATCTGTTAATAGCTGTCAAACCCATTTACCCATGCAAAAAAACCAGGGCCTACTCTCCCTGGCTATCACATATCACACAAGTCCTTCCATTTTCCCTTTTTGTACCGCGTCATCCCGATTTCGCACGCCGAGCTTGTCATACAGAGCAGACGCATAGTTACGAACGGTCCCGTCTGACAAATACAGCTTGGAAGCGATTGTTTTATAACGCATGCCTTGGGAAAGCATCTGCAAAATCTCCTGCTCTCGCTTCGTTAAACCATAAGCATTCTCGTCTTTTTCGCTTTGTTTCGGCACAACGAGCAAATCTTCCTGTTCGTTTACTGGCTGTCCATCCAGCATTTTATGAAACAGGTCCTGAGCAATCATCGTACCGCCGCGATGGACAAGGCGAATTGTTTCCGCTAGCTCGCGTGATTCAATCGATTTTAAGAGATAGCCGTCTGCACCACTACGCATGATTTCCTTGGCTTTTTCAGTATCCTGAAACGTAGACAGGACAAGAATACGAATACCGGGCCATTTTTCCTTTATTCGTTTTGTCGCAGTAATCCCGTCCATATTCGGCATCTCCAAGTCCATCAGCACTAGGTCTGGTTCTAGCTCCTCGCACAGCTCCACAGCCAGCGCCCCATCCTCGGCTAACCCGACTACCCGCAGGTCCCGCTGTCCCTCGAGTATCGAGCGCAAGCTTTCCCGAATAAACGAGTGATCATCTACGATAACCAAACGAATGATTTCGTCGGCGCTCTCGACCATCCTCGGCACCAAACAAGTAACGAGCGTTCCTTCTCCTCGCTCTGAGAATACGGATACTCTTCCTTGCAAATGAGCCGCCCTCTCTTTCATCGTCGTGATCCCGAAGCCATCCTCCCAATTTTCTACCCCGTGACCGTTATCCTGTACTTCCAGCCTCGTCTGTTGCTGCTCAAAATGCAAGGAAACGACGATGTCCGTAGCGTGCCCGTGGCGTACGGCATTCGTCAATGACTCCTGCAAGCAGCGAAACAAGGTCATTTTCACCTGCTTACCTACAGGATACTCTTCTCCAATCGCACGAAATCGCACATTCACTTTTGCATGTGTCTGAAACTCCTCCGCAAGCTGCCTCAGTGAATGACCCAAGGGAAGCGTCTCTTGCGGTGACCCCATCTGATGCAAGTACCCTCTCACTTCCTTCATGCCTTTTCGCGCAAGCTGCAAGAGGGATTCGAGCTTTTGCAACCCTTCCTGCGACGCTATATCCTGACGTAAGGTTTCCATCCCCATGATGATCGAGACATAGGAATGCCCCATCGTATCATGCAGGTCCTTGGAGAGCCGATCCCGCTCCTCCAGCAGAGTCACTCTCTCAATTTGGGTGAGGTATTGCTCCAACACACTGTTTTGCTTGCGAATAATTTCATTTTGCCGATGATTGACGATGAGCAAATGAAAGGCAAACCCTATCGCATAAGCAAGCCCGACTTGCGAAAAAATCACGAAGACATCAAATACATGAGAAAAAAACATAATCACCAGTGGGATAAAAACAATCGTAATGGGAGCCGACCAGCGAAACGATTTCTCCGCACTATTGGCGGCAATCAAAAAAGCAGGCATCAATAAAGTAAGGTACGCCTCTGGAAACATAGACGTGAGATAAATCGATAATCCGCCAAACAAGAGCATTTCTGCTATCAGATAATAACGATAGCTCAGCATTAAACAAATCCACGGGACGGAAAAAACCATCATTTCCCAAAGTATAACCATCCATAAGGGCAGCGTGAGATAATCTCCAAATTTTACAGTCGTAACGGTCAGTGAAAAGCAACCGATCAGACGTAAAAAAAACATCACCCAGTCATACCAGGCCCATTGTTTCACGATATCTAACAAACCATCATCTCCTAATTGCTTTGAACATCAAGCGCGTGTACCCACCAACTAATTGTACCAGACCATTCCCTAGCTTGGAGCATCCGATCATGAGTATGAGTCCTAAACTCATGATTTGCAATGCCTTCAGCTCTGAATCCACTACGCTCCCGAAAAAATGTATCTCCATGAAAGGATAGAACAACGGTACGATCGCAAAACATACGGGTGCAATGTAGATGAGCACTCCTATCACCAGGCAGATACAGCCTAGGACAAATTTTTTCATCAGCCAATAAACGGATATCCAGTTTTTTACATCCAATAATTCCGCTTTTGCCTGCATCCATTGATTTCCCTTGGCTCTTTGTCTCATTTCCAACGGTTCTATGGAAATATCCGTATAAATCTTCGTCTGAATACGTTCATGCTGGACAAAGGTTTGAGTTGTACGCAACACATTGGTGAGCAATGGAATTCCCACCACGGTAAATGACAAGGCCAAGCCAAGCACGATACTGACCATGTAAAAACATAAATAAAATACTCCCGAGACAAATGTATACAGCAAAAAGATAACATTTTGAAGGTTACGCATGATCGCTCTTTTCATCTAAGCTAATTCTCTCCTATCTATACCTTTTCCGACACGATGGTGACGGTCTGCTATTACCGTAAACCACTGCGCGTCACATGAGCCAGTATCAAAATGTCATATGACAGGCTAAGTATGTCATTTCATCAAAATCTTTTTGTCAGTCGGAAAAGTGATGACAGGAAGTAACTACCGAGTATGACACGAGCTTTGCCATACTGTGTTCAAGCGCTCACTCTTAGAGTCGGTGCGTCAAACCGTATTGCCAACATAAAAAGGAGAATCGTACATGAAAAAAGTAATACAAAAAATGAGTCTCGTCGTTTTTCTTCTCTCCACAACCTTGATTTCCGCATGCACACAGTCGCTCGGTGCTGTTGAATCCACGCAGACTGCTTCCATTGCTACCCAAGGACCGGTGGATGCAAAAGAAATAGAAGCGTTTGCCGATCCACTGTTTGCAAAAAAAATGAAAGAATTTAATGTGGCTGGTTCCAGCTTTGTTGTCGTCCGTGATGGCAAAGTCATCGTGAACAAAGGCTACGGCTTTGCTGACAAGGAAAAGAAAACCCCTGTTGATAAAGACACGGTGTTCCAAATTGGCTCAGTATCGAAAACCTTTACCGCCTTGGCTGCCATGCAGCAAGTAGATGCGGGTAAAATTGACCTGCATGCCAATATAGAGGAATATCTCGGTGGGCTAAAAATTCCGAATAAGACAGGAAAACCAGTCACCATGTACGACTTGCTCGCCTACACACCCGGCTTCGAATTTCCGGACGAAACTACCTTTACCGGTCCACAATACATCGGGCAGGACATCTCGATGGATGAATTCTTTCCAAAGCACATGCCGGTCATCGTCCGACCACCTGGCGAAGTCTATACGTATGATAATACAGGATTCTTGCTCGCTGGCTACGCTGTGGAAAAAACAAGTGGAATCCCCTTTTACCAGTATATGGATGAGAAAGTGTTCAAACCTCTCGGAATGTCCTCGACCAGTGTACGCTTGAAGCCTGAGCTCATGAAGAGAATGGCTACCAATTACTTTAATACTGGCGAGCAACGTCCGCTAGAAGGAACCAATCCAACTGATGGTCCGCAGGGAAGCATTATATCAACAGCAGATGACATGGCAAAGTACATGATCATGCACCTGCAAAACGGAAAATTTGACGGCAAGGAAATCGTCAGCCAGAAAAGCTTGGATTTGATGCATACGCACCAGTATTCCGAGGGTGACATCCCGATCACAACCTTAGGCTTTGAAAACTATTTTCCAGAGTATGCAAATGGTCAGAAAGTTGTTTTGAAGGGCGGAAACATGCCAGGCCATTCTTCCCTGATGGTATTGATCCCGGAACATAAAACCGGCTTTTTCATGTCCTACAACAATGATTCAATGGTTAGCGCTGATATTTACAAAGAATTCATGGATCATTATTTCCCAGAAACAGAGAAAAAAGCTGAGCCTGTTTACATGACCTTGAGTGAAGCGGATGCGCAAAAATATTTCGGGCTGTATCAAAATACACGTGCCTATTGGACACGCACTTCTATTACCTATGAGAATGGATCACTCGTGCTTGAGAGTGAGGCAACCGGAAAACAAAAACTGCGAATGATTAAACCATTGCTATTTGAAGATGAGACAGGCGAAAAAGTCGCGTTCAAGGAAGACAAAAACGGTAACATCAACTACTTCTATTATACAACAGCAATAGGCGTTAACATTGCTGGCGAATCTCAAAGAATGGAAATGGAAAAGACCTACTCAGACGTCCCAAACACTAGCAGCTATAAGACCCATATCAACAACCTCAGCGCCCTTTCCATTATGGGAGCGAAATCAGGAAGTAAATTTGATCCTACAGGGACCATGACACAAGGCGAATTTGCTGACACCCTGATCAAAGCAGAAGGCCATTACGTAATGGCCGGGAGTGAAGACGTGCTTAGACAGCAATTGGCCGCAGGTATCCCTAATTTGAACCCATCGGCACCAATCACAAGACAAGTCGCTGCTGCCATGATCCAAAATTTAAAGCAGCTTGAACCTGTGGCAACCAACAAAGTGACGCTACAAGACACAGCCGACGCATGGGCAAAAGATGCGATCACTGCTCTTGTTTCACAAGGCATCGTCGATCCTGACACGAAGGTAAACGCAGATGGCTCATTCAATTTCCGCTCAAAAGATTTACTGAAGCGTCAAGAAGCCAGTGCCTTGCTTGACTTAGCATTTGGTTACTATTCATTGCCGATTAAACGATAAGCATCCTTTTCCTCTTTTTGGGATAAAGTAGGGACACGTTGTATACCCTACTCCTTTGAGGGAGGTGACTGGTCGTGGAAAATAGCGATAAACACAGGGGACAAGCTGAGCAAAAAGTTTCAAGTGACTTGAATGAGAAGGAAATCGAGCTTCAGCATCAATTTCAAATGTTCCCTACCCCTGATGAAAAACGCGCTTCAAAAGTGATTACGGAGTTGAAAGATTAATAACTACTCTCCCCCACTTTAAGGCTGTCGAGAAACTCGGCAGTCTTTTTTCATGAAAAACAAATGGAAAAAGACTGTCCGTTCCGAGTATGGCAAGGTGGATATTCAAGTCCCTCGTGATCGTAAGGGAGAATCTGTGCCTACAAATACCGTGGTCGTATGCGAATACAATAACTTTCGTCATAAATGCAAAACGGATGGTAACGCTCATAGAAAAAATGCAGCCCGCCTCCTACAGGAGTTGGTCTGCATTTTTTGGAATCATTGGTGAAGACTCTAGCTTCAACCAGAACCCTACTTTTGCAGTGCTCTCATTAAGACCCTACGGGGTGAATATTCCATGAAAAGGTGTGTTTTATGGATTTTAGGGATTGAGCCATACATTACCACCATTGTAGTTAACGGTTACATAGTTTGTATCCTGCCCTATTATGTTACCATTATTATCATATGCACCCAGCCAAACTCTATATGGGCCTGGTGGCACTTCAGGGAGACTTATGCTATCCCCGTAGACCCACTTGTGCTCAATACGCTCGCCTTTAACATAGAGAATGTTATTAGTGTCCGTATTTCTTATGGACAATTGGTAATGGTGAGCTCCCGATTTTTGAGTCCATCCAACATAAAGATTGGCTGATTGTGGTTGAATACTTCCTGTAAGAGGTGCTTTAGCCGTTGATACACGATCTCCCTGAGAAGCAAATGCAGCACCAGTTCCCAATGATAGCACCATAGCTGCCGAAAGAACAGAAAAAGCAAAACGTTTCAACATCAGAACAACCTCCTCAAATTTTGTAATACTCACTCCGTACTATCAACTCAACCTGTAAGGCATCCAGCTATGCTTTTCACCTCCTTCAGTACCTTCAACCTCTTCTGATTATTATTGTAATCCATATTTTTCCATTTTTCACCGAAAACGCTATTTCGGAATCCCGTATTTCTTTTGCGCTCCCCGCAATCATTCTTCCAAAATAGAAAAAGAGCGCTCGACTTTTCACAAGTACAAACGCTCTTCTCTCCAAACGACTACCTAACTACCAGCTCTGTTCAGAGATGATTCCCCTTTTGATAGCTTCGCTGATCGCCTCTGCCCGCGACCGTACCTGCAACTTTCCAAAGATGCGCGTCAACTGGTACTCCACGTTGCGCTGGCTCATCAGCAAGATCTCCGACAGTTCTTTGTTGCTTCGCCCTTTTGCAATTTCGAGCAGAATTTGCTGCTCCCGCTCGTTTATGGACACCTCTTCCAGTTGATCCTCTCCTGTACAAAGCCGTACGCTGTTTCGTCTTAATTGTTTAAACAAAGGAATCGGAATAACGGTTTCATTGCGCACTGTGCATCGGATGGCTTCGATCATCTGCTCTCTTGTGGATGTTTTGCTGACAAAACCGGAGACACCCGCCTCTACCAGTTTGTTAAAGTACGGCTCAATTTCAAAGCCTGTGTAGATGATGATGAGCGGATTGGGTTTGATGCTCATGATGCGCTTGGTCAGCTCCAAGCCGTTGATTACGGGCATGTGCAAATCAAACAGCATCACATCAAAGTCAATGATTTTGACCAACTCCAATGCCTCCATCCCGGAAGACACCGCGCTTACCGTAAAATCTTGCTCCTCCTCAAACATGACTTTTGTTCCTTCCCGAACGGAGGGATGATCATCGACCAACAACAGATTCATCATGGATAAATCTCCTTTCCATCCAATAAAAGTGTATCGGCAATCCTATCTACGGGCAGTGTGACATGAACATCAAAACCTTTTCCCACATCGGTTTGAAAAAGGATTGTCCCCCGCAAACAGCGCACCCGCTCTTGAATCCCCACGATACCCATGTGAGAAAAGGTTGATCGTAGCTCCGTTTCAGCCATGCCTTGTCCGTTATCGGAATAGTGCAGGATCAGGTGTTCGTTGTTGCAATCCAACGTGATGTGGACGCTGGATGCACAGGCGTGTTTAGCAGCATTTCGCAACAATTCCTGTACAATCCGATACAGACTGATCGAGATTTCCGGATCGAGATCAGAAGGGATCTCACCTTTCGCAAACGTGATCGTAAAGTTCTCTTGTTGCTGGGTGTAAGAAATCAAGCCCTCCAGCACTTCTACAATGCCCATCTCCTGCAAAAATGGCGGACGTAACTCGTTACAAACTTGACGGATTTGATAGATGACATCCAAGAGTCCTTCTCGGATGTGTGTTAGCTCACTAGCGACCGCTTCTGGTGTTCTCGTGTCCGTAATCAGCTTATCCAGCCTTCGGTACCAAACAATTTGCTCCTGTAACGCAGAATCGTGCAGATCGCTTGCCAGTCGGCGCCTTTCCTTCTCAGACATGCGAAAAAACAAGCGAAGGAGCCACGGTGACACCCCTTTTTGCTTTTGTAGCGATTCCTCTAGCTCGTCTGACAGCTTCTCAATCAAAAAAAGATTTTCATAGACAAGACCTACATATCTGATCATTGTTTTTATCCATATGATTTCGTCGATATTGTATTGTGTCTGGTTGGGCTTGTTTTGCAACCAGACAAATGCCAAATTCTGATTTCGCTCCCCCATATGGATAAACACACCGCTCTCATCGGTAACGATGTCCCCAATCTTCATGACGCTATTTTTTTGAAGAACCTGAATAATATTCTCCGTCGGCGGAGCTGGATAGCCTTCCAGCCAATGTACCTTCCTCTGGTTCGGTTCAATCTCTGCGATGGAAACGGCTTTTACTTGCAACGTGTCACGTATTTCGGCAAGCAAGCGTTCATCCAGTTCTACCACCTTCATCACTCTCATGATCTCTCGTGAAAAGCGATCCAGGCTTGACTGGAAATTGAGTTTTTCTCGAAACAAAATGTGCCTTAGTTCATAGTCCAACGTCTCTTTCGCAAAAAAGAGCAGCGTAATAATCAGATAAGTCGCCAGTGACAGCTGAAGCCAGCTCACCATTCCATTAGGAGAATAGCCGATCACATACATGCAAATCAGCAAGATCAACACTGACGGCAACAGTGACAGCAGGAGATAATACTTTAATCGGTTCAACAAAAAATCAATATCAAGAAGCTGTTTCGCTGTCACCAAATAATAAAAAGAGACAGGCAAGTAAAACAGAAACGAGACCGCTATCTCCGTCTGGATCAATTCAAAACCAAAGAGCGTTTTCGGCAAGGTCACCAGCGCTACATAAGGGAAATAGGATACACATATCCCGGTGAGCATGACCTTCATGATCGCTTCTTTTCGTGTTCGTCGGTAATGGAAATATTGTAATAAAATAACAATGAGATTAATCAAGAATACAATGGAGTAAAAGGTCAGCTTGACTACATACACCGTCAGGAAGTATTCCTTCATCTTTGCAAATGAAACGAAGCTTTCCGCAACATAGAGGAGCGTGCTTGTGAAGTATACGAGAGTCAATAGGATGCGCCCTCTCGTGTGGAGGAGGTCAAAATAGCTGAGAAGAAAATGCAGTAATAAAACGAGGCAGAACAAAACACCCAGCGTATTTCCAAGCCGAATGATCATGTCCCCCAAGCCAGCGGTAGCGCCTGATACATAGCCACACCCGGTCGCCAGAAAAAACAGAATTAACGTGATCGAAGGAACATTTTTTGCCTCTGTCTTCTGGAGTAAAAATATAGAAAAGAGAAGCAGCATGACAAAAATAATGCCTGGCAGAATCACACAGTACACCAGATACGAAATGCTGTGCTCATTTTGTACATGATGCACAATCCGCTTCCCGTCTTTTAAGACTTCCAATGTATCTGCCGTACCAATCTTCCCAAACCGTGAAACGGAGATGTCCTCATCGGGAGAATGACCATCTATTTTTATAATCCTATCACCTGTAGCTATGTCATTCTCCTCTGCCCACTGACTTGCATTGTACTCCGATACGACGTTGTCTGAAACGATCCAAGCCCCGTCAGGCATTTTCTCTACATATATGTTCACGAGCGTTTTGGTAAAGGCTAAATAACTCGCATAGCTTGCAAACAAGCCTGCCAGTACAAAAAGGACGATAAAAAGCCATTGCTTCTTACTTAATTGCATTCGGCTGGATCTCCTTTACCACGATCATTTTGAATGAATCTACTTTTGTGAAACATAACATAAATTACCTTATTTTACCAATTTCTCCCCATAAGGTCTACTTTCCTTCGGCTGCACAAAAAACAGGTCAATCATGGTGGTATCTGACCATAATCGACCTGTTTAATTTAACGCAATAGCGTTATTTACGGGTATTACATGGGTTATACGTATTATTGGTTGAATGATGGGTTCATTCATCACCCACCCCAACAACCGCCTATTCGTTATCGTCTAAGGAAATAAATAGTTGTGATTCATTTCCCAGTTCATCAGATGAAATAAAAGTATACACGACACCGTCGAGTTTATAATCAATTTTATAAGTCACATTATCTTCTGTTGAGATCCACGTTTTCTTGACCTGTGCATTTTCAAGTTTACTGAGTATATCTTTAAAATTCATTCCTGGCATTGCACCCTTTACATTAGCATTTCTAATGTTTGTAGCCTTGTTTACATTCAGGTAGGTTGGATTTATATCATCAGTATCATTTGGAAAAATGAATGATACCCCTAAGCTTTTCACAAATACAAACGGAAATACCATATGGGATTCCATAACTGAAATAGTCCCTGTTTCATTGTCTTTCTCCGTTATTGTTGAGATGTTTGATTTTGTTGAGTTTAAATACTGTTTTAGTTCTTTGGTAGATAAGTCTGTTGTTTTCGTATTCGAAGCTTGATTTTCAGTAGTAATTAATCCCTCTGTTTTGTTCACAGGCGTAACCTGTTGACTCATTTCGGATGTATTAGAGTTAGGCTTTTGGGAATTACAAGCAGAAAAGACTATCGTCGCTGATAGTAGGATTAAAGTAACTAACAATTTTTTCATTGCTTAATCTCCCTCAATCAAAAGATCTGAAAATGTCTTGCCAATCACCGAATGCACTTTGATAACTTCCACTTCTTACCTACCCTTGCTCTTGAGCGAGAGTAGCTAAAATGACTTTGGATTAATACCTTTTTCTATCCTCTTTCTACCAAACTTTTATTCTTATTATTCATAATATCGGTAATTTGTTGCAGTGTTAATGAGTTCGAATCTCTAAATTCTGTATCAGTAATAGTTCGTTCTTTTTGACAGTCTCCCCGTACCGGTTAACGTAAGGATATATTCCTGTACTACCCATCCCTTTATCCATAAGCTGCTCGTATACAGCTCGTGCCTAAGCAATAGACCTCATTTACTTTTCTACTTCCTGTGCGAGTTGCTGGTTCTTCAACTCTTCTTCCACTACCTGTTCACGTTTTGCCATTCGAAACTTTGCATATAAGCATTGTGAATGCTTTAAATTTTTTTATTAACACATAATTCAGCTAGTAAGGTTTCACTAATAATGTCGATTTGTTTATCTAAATCACCTGCTATAAACCCACACAAAGCATTATTCCTACTTTCGATGTAAAAGCTAATGCCGTCTTTAAAACCTATATGATGGGTCAGGTCACTAAACCATGCTCTTTGAAAATCATATGTTTTCGAAAATTTATCAATTATGCTAAGAACATCCGATTCATTGTGCCTCTTTATTGCTTCTTTAAGCATGTTAGGTGATCCAGTAAACATTATACACTTATCATAATTTAAACTTTCATATTTACTAAATGCACATTGAAATAACAATTTTTCAAAGTTATCTGCAAAATAGCTTACAAACTGGCTGTCTTCATTAGTCATAATAATCTGAGGATTATCAGTTTGGGTAAAATCAAATGATAGTTGACCATCAAATAATTCTTTTTGAAAAAAATGTATATATTTATCACTTAAAGTGTCTGGTGCTTCCTCATGTATCGCTTCATAAGAATCAATTATCTCAGAAATTGAAGCGTATCCTGGAAGTTGAGTTTTAAGTAAACCCTTATCATCCTGCCCCATATAATGTAAATAAATCTCATATTCTTTAGGATAATGATAGATATAATTATTAATTTGCGTTAGATTTTTTAGCGTATCTATGCTCTCTTTTTTTGCTGGTTCTATTTCATTTATCCATTTCTCATCAAATCTTGATATATATTTTGATAATCGTTCAAAAAGATTTGTACAATCTCCTATGGGTGGAATGTGATTGCTTTTTATTGGCATTTGCATATTTCATGTACTCCTCTATATTTTTTATATCTCTACACGTTAAACATGGATTCATTTGGTTTGAATCTTGTGCGTATGGATACGGATTTTCTTTTTTAGATGAGCGCCAAACAGTATCCATGCCTGCTATTTTACTTTGGTATCATGTGCAGCATTTACTACTTTTGATTTTGCAGTAGTCTCTGGAGTTCTAGGTGGGTATGAAGCCACGTTTCCCGTCCCCTCAGTATCCCTCTGCTCTTTTTCTCTTTTCTCTCCCGTTCTGCCTTCCCAATCCCTACCACGATGAGTCCCTCCATCCCATACAAAATAGGCTCATTCCTCCTCGTCGTTTAGGTGGAATAAGCCTTTTAAAGTTTATCAAGTGTTTGGTTTGTTGGTTGTATTGTAACGATCTTATTGTTGGGATTGTAAATGTATTTACAAAATATATCTTGGCAAATCATTATTTAAATAACAACTCACATACAATTTTCAAAAATCCACCTTTTTGCTTGTTCATTATCTAAGGTTATTGGTTCCTCTGGCGTTCCAATATTTATACTTATAATATTAGCCTTCTCAATTCCCTTAACATTTTTGAAGCTTGCACCCTTTACTAAAACATCTTCAAAAAAAGAATCTTCAATGTTTGCATTATCCAGTTTTGAATTTCTAAAGTCTACACTACTAAAATAACAAACATTTAACTCAGCATTCGAAAGATCAGCCCCTAAAAAAATGGTCTCTGCACTTTCACAATCTGTAAATTTTGAGTTTCGAAGATTAGAGTAACTAAAATCCGCATATGAAACATAACCTTTATAGAAGTTAGCCCCCTGTAAATAAGCATTTCTAAACGTTGAAGAATATAGCCAAGTTAAAATAAAATTTCCTTTTTCTAAATTCATACTATCAAACGAACATTCAATTAACCTAGCTTCTTTAAAGGAAAAATTGGACAAGTCGAGACCTTCCAGATTTATTTCGTCAAGTACCAATTTCTCCCCCTCCCTCCCCACTGAATCTAACCATACTTGATGAAATTCAAATTTTTTAATTATGTTTTTTTCATCTACCATTCTAATCACCCTTTTTATGGATACCAAATAATCCTATCTGCAATACCTTCCTTACTCACTGCATCTTTTAGTTGAGCAACATGTTCCGGGATCAGCCCTCTAGTATCAATTATTAAATTGATGTCTTTATTTAATTTTTTATACATATTTTCTAGTGTTCTTTTCACACTAAATGCTCCCTTTTTAGGGTTTGTGTGACCATTAGGATAAGATTCATAACTCTTAACATCCCAACGTTGCTTAGTAGGTGATGATTCATCATAGAATTCAGCACCACCAGAATCCCTTTTAATTTTGCCTAGTTCCCCTCTTTCTTCTACAGCTAAACCTACTTCTCTTTCCTTTTCGCCTTGTTCATCTAAAACATATCCCCTATCTGGGTCTGTAGCCAAATCATCCAATTCCTTTTGGCTTCTACCCCCAGTATAATTTCCATCCTTATCATACAGGTTAGGCTTATTACCTTCACCCGTCCCTTCAGTATCCCTCTGCTCTTGTTCCCTTCGCTCTCTTTCTTCTCTTTCTCTTCTCTCTCTTTCTTCTCTTTCTTTTCTCTCTCTTTCTTCTCTTTCTTTTCTCTCCCTTTCTTCTCTCTCTTTTTCTTCACGTTCCTTCCTCTCGCGCTCTTT